>NZ_CAWPNJ010000017.1:0-169060 GCF_963889195.1 Calothrix sp. FACHB-168 | reverse complement strand
AGACGCTGTGTAAGACCAAATTAAACATGAGTTTAACGAGGCAACGGCGAATGAGACGGGAAGCCTACTGTGTACGCGAAGCGTCACTGTAGGTACTTCACCAACATATACAAGGCGTTGGGGTGTTGGGTTTCGTTCCTCAACCCAACCTACATTTGTAGCGATCATTCTTCAAATTGGTATAAGACAGAGGCTATTTTTAGACAGATAAATTCTTTGTAGGGGCACGGCATCCGCAATCTTTTGGCATATCAAATTATCTTACTGGTGCCGTGCCCCTACTACCCATCTGTCGCGTTCTTTTTTCAAAATGGTATAAGCTGACACGTATGAGCACTGCTGTGCCCTGAGAGCGTGGTATTTTTAGCTGAAAATTGTTAGGACTTACGCACCGAACACAAAAACCCTCACAAGGGTAGTCAAAAGTCAATAGTCAATAGTCAAAATTCAGGTTTTTGGACTATTGACTTTTGACCATTGACAAAAAGCATGAAAAATATCTGACACTGCGTAAGTCCTAATTGTAATAAGTCACCCTTATGGATACTATCAGGCTTTTGTTGTCAACTCCTATTGACCATTCGTAACAAAATCGTTAAATTTAGTTACATAAGGTAATAACCAGGAACAGCAAACCATGTATACAACAACTAACGAAGAAGGCATTCTCAACAACTACGCGACTGAACCAGAAATTTACTACGCGGCTTACCCTTCAGATGAACAGCAAAGTCGCTACGCTTTTCAAGGCGCAGTTGCAACCTTATTAGTTACAGCGTTGATATTGTTTGCTTGTGGTGTTAGCTAAAATTTTTCCTTCTTAATCGCTATCAAATCGTCATTGAAACTTCTCCCATCAGCCTCGGCTAGTCACCGGGGTTTTATTTATGGGGACAGTTCTCTCGCATAACCGAAATAACGCCCGCAGGCTGGAAGCCTGGGGCTATCGTTACAAAGCCTGCTCAAGCAGGCTGAATTTTTTTAGCCCACGCAGGTGGGTTTTGTTCAATTAGCCGCACCCTTGGAGGGTGACGGCGGGATTGTGGGATTAACTAACGCAATTGATTGATCATGCCATTCATGTCAACGCCTAATTTTTGTCCTAGCTTCAACAAGCGATCGCATTGTGAATTACCTCGCCCATGATTAATATTTGAGATACACAGGGGTAAGATTTGAGTTTGCAAGCAGTTGAAATACAGTTCTTGGGATCGATGCAAGGAGATGCCCAAGTTTAGCTGATATGCGGTATCAATTAACCGTTCTAGAACTTGGATATCTGCATCCCAGTTGCCGTTGGGATCGTGCAACAATTGCCAAAGTAGGCGCATAATCAACTGTTCTAATATCTGTTTGCCTTCGGGAATATCTAGCTGACAGCGCATGTGCTTGGCTTCGTTGGCGATCGCTTCTAATTCCACGATATAACTTAAGCTTAACTGCACATCGGTGATATCTTGCTCAAGCGATCGCAATGTTGTCATAGAACGATAACCTAAGGCAATCTCCGCCGCTACTTGCAATTCTCGCGGTACAGCTAATTCATCTCGGTGAAAGGCTGCAATAATGCCGTAATTATCCCGGTATGTTTGAGTATAAAGCTGGTCTAGTCTTGTCAGTGTTTCTTGACTCAACAACCGCATAATTCTGTGGCGTTCCTCAGCAAAGAGATTTTCTAAGCTAAAGGTTTCGTCACTAAATAACTGCGTCATCATCAAGATAGTTTTGGCTGCACTAGCTTGTTCTAAAGACACAAACAGCTTTTCTTTAATTTGGCTGTAGTCTCGTCTCCCAGCAAAAGGCTGAATGCAGCAGTGAAAATCCCAGCCGCCTAAATGGAGAACTGCAAACACTAAATCTTCACTTTCCCAAGTAATATCTGACACTAACCGCAAATGACCAACCGCCAAAGTTAGCGATCCCATACGTTGTAGCTGGTAATCTAACTCATTAGCGCTGTAGCAGTAAACATGTTTTTGGGATACATGGGGATGTTTGCCATGAGTATCTTGTGCAGTTAGGAAATTATAGCTTTCTGTCGGTCGATGATTGGCAAACAAAGAAGTAATCGCATAATGGGCGGCTACCTGCTTTAAACTAATTTGGGCAGTTAGCACTGATTGGCGATAAACTTCCGCACCATGTTTGAAATGATCGATATTACTAGGGGCTAAAGCTAAACGTTTAAGGAAGCCTTTTTCTAACTGCATCCCCGCCACATCCCCAGCTAATTCTAAAGCACGGGCGGCATAACGGAGAATTTGTGTCCCTTCTGGGCGAGAAAGTTCTTCAAAAAACCAGCCACAACTGGTAAACATTAACAAAGCATGACGCTGCATTTCTAATAGACGCAAAGCATCTACTTGTTCGGCGGCGGTGAGTTTGTGAGTTTGATGGTGATTGAGAAAACGAGTAACATTGGCAGCAGAGCGATCGCGAATTACTTGAATATATTCATCTCTAGCTAGCCAGGGATCGCGGAAAAATTGCTTTCCATACTCTTCATACACTTCAATTAACCGATCCCGCAGCCAATTTAAGGCATTTCGCAGGGGACGACGCCATTTTTGATGCCAAAGACTGCCTTCACCACCGCAACCACAATCATCTTGCCATCTATCGACACCGTGGGCACAACTCCAAGCGGTGATGGGCTTTAATTCTACTTCCCAAGCGGGACTGTTTAAACTTAGGTAATGTGCATAGTTAGTTACTGTCCAACCGTGCTGAGGAAACTCACCGATAAAAGCGTAGGCTAAGGTTTTCTCAGTTCCCTTTTTATGATGTCCAAAAGTTTCCCCATCGGTGGCGACAGAAATTAATTGCGCTGGACGATGATCCCCACGGACTGCAGAACCGATGCGTCCAGCAAAGTGACTAGAACTATAGACAACATCACTAAAACCCATATCCCGTGATATCGGGCCATCGTAGAAGAAAATATCAATATAAGGTAATCGAGCTAAGGATTCTGCATCATCTAAGGTAGCCTTGTCAGAGACTGCATTGAGAGGTGAGGATGCAATACTCAATGTCGGCTTTAAATAACAACGATAGGGACGGGTGGGATCAATCTGACTACCCCCAACCTCATGCCATTCTGGCTGGGGATCGTCTTTTGTTGGTAGCGGACGACAGCGTTGTGCTTGCGATGGTGCGAGAACAATAAAGCGAATTCCTTCCTCTACTAAAGCCTCTAAAGTGGCATAATCTACAGCCGCTTCTGCCAACCACATACCTTCGGGATCGCGCCCAAAGCGGGAGCGGAAGTCTTCTTTGCCCCAACGAATTTGCGTATACTTATCGCGTTCGTTAGCCAGAGGCATGATGATGTGATTGTATACTTGCGCGATCGCATTACCATGACCGTTCAAGCGCTGGGAACTTTTAGCATCAGCCTCCAAAATTCGCTGATAAACCTCCACATCGTAGCGTTCTAGCCACGACATCAACGTGGGGCCAATATTAAAGCTCAAATACTCGTAATTATTCACAATATCAATGACTTCGCCCCGGTCATTTAACACCCTGGCAAAGGCATTCGGACGATAGCATTCCCAGTGAATCCGCTCATTCCAATCGTGAAAAGGCGACGCGCTAGGTTGGCGTTCAATGGCGTCTAGATAAGGATTTTCACGCGGTGGCTGGTAAAAATGACCATGTACCGTGACATACACACCCGTCGCCGTTCTCAAGGGATCGCTTTGCGGGGTGTGTTTCGCATCGTATTGTGACGTAAATGTAGAGCCAGAGCTAGCTGGCAGTTCAGCAGCAGAAGTCATGTATCTGTTATCCAAAATCAAAAAAAACTTGCAATTACGACAAAAACGGGTCTATAAAACTTTCTTCACAGGCTTTAACCCAAAATCCGTACCGATAACAACTATGGTATACAGCCCTTCCAAGAAAGCGGTTTTAGTATAGCGGGAAATCTGCGTTATCGCACAGACCTTTCCCAAAAGCAATTAAATTATTATCCATCGAAAAACCCCTAATTGGGAATTTATTTGGTCGAGCCAATAAACTTAATTGTCTTTTAATATATTAAACCGCATTTTTA
Organism: Calothrix sp. FACHB-168; assembly: GCF_963889195.1. Taxonomy (NCBI): domain Bacteria; kingdom Bacillati; phylum Cyanobacteriota; class Cyanophyceae; order Nostocales; family Calotrichaceae; genus Calothrix; species Calothrix sp. FACHB-168. The sequence goes on along the minus strand of NZ_CAWPNJ010000017.1, from coordinate 165,000 downwards.
CGATAAAATATCGACCTCTAGTTATAGTTTTGCTACAAAACATTGCAAAACCTACTTAAAACTCAATCTTATATTACATATCTGCCAGCAAAACCGAAACCGTAAAATCGCGGAATTGTCAATAGTCAATAGTCAATAGTCAATGGTCAATGGTCAATGGTCATTAGTCATTAGTCATTAGTCCTCCTTGTCCCCCTTGTCTTCCTTGTCCTCCTTGTCCTCCTTGTCTTCCTTGTCCCCCTGCCCCCTGCCCCATGCCCAATGCCCCATGCCCAATGCCCAATGCCCCATACTGTTGACTATTGACCCTTGACCATTGACCATTGACTAGTAAATCAGTGACTAAATGCCCTTAACTTAAAGCGATCGATGTCAGTTAAAAACCTTATCTTTCTCGTACTGTTATTGTTTATACCAGTTTCCTTGGCTGCTCATTATTTGGAATGGGGAGAACTGGTAGTATTCATCACAGCTGGATTGGCAATTCTCCCCTTAGCAGCTTGGATGGGTACAGCCACAGAAGAAATAGCTGTAGTTGTCGGCCCTTCTCTAGGGGGGTTGTTGAATGCAACTTTTGGGAATGCTACGGAACTAATTATTGCTCTGGTGGCGCTAAAGGCAGGATTTGTCAATGTAGTTAAAGCCAGTATTACCGGGTCGATTATTGGTAACTTACTACTAGTGATGGGTCTTTCTATGCTTTTAGGTGGACTGCGTCATAAAGAACAGACATTTCAGCCTATTGTCGCGCGGGTAAATGCTTCGGCTATGAATTTGGCGGTAATTGCCATATTATTACCCACAGCGATGCAAATTACCTCTACTGGTATTGGCGAACAAACTATCCAAAATTTCTCGGTAGCTGTGGCTATAGTATTAATTTTGGTCTATGCTCTCACCCTGCTATTTTCCATGAAAACCCACTCTTATTTATATGATGTGGGTATGGTAGAGGTAGAAGAAGAAGAAATTAACCATAAAAAGCCAAATCTTTGGTTATGGAGTGGTGTATTGCTCGTATGTACGCTCTTTGTTGCCTTAGAGTCAGAAATGCTCGTTGATTCTTTAGAAGTAGCGACATCGCAGTTAGGTTTAACAGCACTATTTACTGGGGTAATTATTGTCCCCATTGTGGGTAATGCTGCGGAACATGCTACCGCCGTAACTGTAGCGATGAAAGATAAAATGGATCTTTCTCTTTCCGTCGCTGTAGGATCGAGTATGCAAATAGCTTTATTTGTTGCTCCCGTATTAGTGATAGCTGGCTGGGTGCTAGGTCAACCAATGGATTTAAATTTTCAACCTTTTGAATTAGTCGCGGTGGCAGTATCGGTGCTAATTGCCAATAGTATCAGTTCTGATGGTAAATCTAATTGGCTGGAAGGAACTCTATTATTAGCCGCTTATACAGTTTTAGGTATAGCCTTCTACTTCCATCCTATCATTGAGGGTATTGGTTAGTTACCAACAAACTTCAATTTTAGAAGCGATCGCCTACACTTTGATCCAGAGCGATCGTTTTTTATTGGTCATTAGAGACGCGATTCATCGCGTCTGTACAATTGTCCTCCTTGTCCCCTTTGTCCCCCTAATTATGGACACAAATCAAGCACAACCTTTAAATACACAGGCTACATCTAACGTTGGTTTGCCAAACCTACGTTTTGGTGATGCAGGTGATGCTGTCAGAGTTTTGCAACGGCTGTTAATAAATAACCGCTATGCGATTAAAGTTGACGGTGCTTTTGGTGCGTTAACTGAAACTGCGGTTAAAGCTTTTCAAAGCCAGCGAAATTTAAAGGCAGATGGTATAGTCGGTCAAAAAACTTGGCGCGAGTTAGCTAATTAGCATCAGTCGAACTCAGCAGAGAAATTAACCCTCAAGTAACTGTATGCTAATTAACATCAAATTATATAATCTCCAATCCAACTAATAAGGCATCAAGTAAAAATAAGTAGTGCGAGCATCTTGCTCGCGCGGGCAAGATGCCCGCACTACAAATATTAAATCGCAATTTTTAACCAATAAAAAATTTAATCAGAATTTAAAAAAATAATGTAACAGATTGTAGGGTTATGGCAGTGCCATGACCTCTAGAATATAAGGATGTGTCGCCAACATTATTTGATTTGGTATAACCAGTGTCAATCCAGATTCAATCTGACATTTATTAATTATGAATTGCTATTATTCTCCGAATCTTTTTTATTTTCGTCTATACTTTATTCCGGAATAATAGCAGCTATTGATGTCAAAAGGAATATTGGTGTTAGTAGAACGAACTATATGAGTGAAATTGGCCTGCTAATGACGGGCTTGGTAACAACAGGACAAGTATATTTACTGGATATACCAGAGCAGCAAACGCTTCATGAAGAAAACGAGATACAGAACTTTATCCAGAGTCAGTCACCTCAGGTAGTTTCCACTGCGCAAATTACACCACCAGAATTTATCGAGACAAATGGTAATTCTCTAAGTCAGCCATTATCTCCTCAAGTACAGCAAGAACATTTATTGAAAGAACTTGACAGAAATCTTATACGCTATCCTCGCTCTGTTATTGCAGATAGTTTAATCGTCAAAGCCAGAGTCAAAAATTATAATAGTCAAACCTTGCCAATTTTACGTTTTGGTAGTTCAGGTATTTCTGTAAGAGTCTTGCAAAAGCTACTAATTGCTAATGGCTATGGAATGCGCATTGATGGGATATTTGGCCCTTTGACAGAAGCAGCTGTAAAAGCATTTCAAAATCGGCGAAGTTTATTAGTAGATGGAATTGTTGGTCAAAGAACTTGGCGAGAGTTGACATTATAGTCAATGGTCAATGGTCAATAGTCAATAGTCATTTGTTATTGGTAAATATTATCAGGATATTGATGTTTGTAAAATAGCTAGTAAGTTAAGCTAATATTTCTGTCTTTAGAGGATGTTTTAAAAGTCCTGTCGTTGGTAGCAAAAAGTTTTAGATCCCCCTAAATCCACGCCACTTGCTTCAAGTCGGGAAACCCGCCCAACGCAGTGGCTCCCCTTAAAAAGGGGGACTTTGATTGTATTTCCCCCCTTTTTTAAGGGGGGTAGGGGGGATCAATAAGTGAAAAGGTACAGCCAAAAACTTTTCAAACAACCTCTTATGTTGGGTTTCACTTTGTTCAACCCAACCTACAATTTATCTACTAATTTATCTACATTTTTTTTGAACTAAATAAGAAAAAGTAGGAAGAAAAATTTCCCCCTACTATCAATTACCATTGACTATTGACTATTAACTATTGACCAACTACCGATACTTATGCTGCTCTAATAGTTGTTGCGCTCTTGGCTTATAAATTAAATAGAATAAAGTCTCGATGTAGCGCAGCAAGTCTTCGCGGTTTTCGTGAGAGGTAAAGTTCCAAAAGCCATAAATTCGGGCTAGAGATAGCAACTTGTTTGTGTGAATTCGCCAAGTATAGGTACTGTAAACTCGCTCAATACTTTGGTGAGAAATTTGGTGCCAATAATCAGGATTATGTTCGCACTTGCTGACAAATTCTAAAATTTTGGCGGCGGTTTCTTCTAATTGGGTGGGATTGATATAAAATCCATTTACCTTGTCTTGAATAATTTCTAAGGGGCCGCCAAATTGTGTGGCGAAAGTTGGTATCCCGGAAATCATGGCTTCAAGAATTGTCAAACCAAAAGCTTCAAATAAAGCTGGTTGGACAAATATACCTTGACGATCGGCGATGACGCGGTAAATTTCTCCTGAGTCGGTTTTCGATAAACGCACGCCTAACCAGCGAATTTTACCGTGAAGATTGTATTGGTCAATTATTTGGTAAAGTTTGATAATTTCGTCTTTTTCTTCGTTATCTCCTGATTCTTCAACGCGCAATTTACCTGCTACTAAAATTAAGTTACAATGCTCTTGTAATTCGGGACTTTTACCGAAGCATTCTGCTAAACCAGTGAGGTTTTTAATTCTATCGAGACGCGCCATTGAAAAGATGGGGCGTTTGTCGGGATTGTCGAGTTTACCAAATATTTGACTGGGATCGTCTAGGGTAAAAAGCATGTCTTGAATTCGCAAGCGATCGCTCTCTACTCGGTCTTGATTTTTGGTATAGGGAAAATAGTAATTTTCGTTGACTCCTGGGGGCACAACATTAAACTTAGGACTGAATAATTCAATGCCATTTACTACATGATATAAATCTGGCATGGTAAAGCATTTATATGATTCATATTGTCCTACACTATCGGGCGTTCCGACAATTTCTTGATAAGTACTGCTAATCACAAAGTTAGCAGCATTCATGGCAATTAAATCAGCAGTAAATTGCAAGGAAAAATGATATTTTTCTTCTAAATCGTTCCAGTACAAGTTACTGAATAAATATTTGGATTTTTCTAAGGCGTGAGCAATATTACATTGGGTAACTTTCATCTTGCGCGCGAGGAGAAATGCGACTAAATTACCATCAGAATAGTTACCAACAATTAAATCTGGTCTTCCTTGAAATTCTGCTCTGAGTTCTTTTTCTGCATCGATGGCGTAGGTTTCTAAATAAGGCCAAAACTCAAACCGGGAAATCCAATTTTGGGTCATATTCGGATTAAATTCTCGCAACGGTACGCGCAATATCCAAGCGTTTTCTGTACCGTGAACTTTTTCTAAACGCTGGTTACAAAGAGTACCATCGCTGTTAGGAATTAATCTGGTTAAAATAATCACCTTTGGCTGGACATTTAAGCCTTCTAAACCAGCGAGGGTGACATCTTCTTGGAGTTGCTTTTCTAAGGATTTGGCTTGATCGAGGACATAAACTACTTGTCCCCCAGTATCGGGACGCCCTAATACTCCTTCTTGTCCAAACCAACCGTGGGGAGATACCAGGACGATTTTAAAAATCATCGGTATGCGAGAAATAAAGGCTTCTAAAGCTTGGGGATCGGGAGAATCGATTAATTCATCGAGAATGTTTAAGGTTTCTAGGGTGCGCTGGGCTGTATTTCCCCAACCCGGCTCAAAACCCATTGTTTGCAAGGTGAAGCGGAAATTTTCATAGGGTTCATCAGCAGGCCGATCGCTCACAAAGCTGATAGCGTTTTTTACTTGCTCGGAAAGTTGTTGCTGTGATGTAATGCGATCGTTGATCAGTAATTGTATGCCATTATATTGATGCAAGCGCAAAAAATTAAATAAACTTTCTAACCATTGTTTTGCGTCTTGTAATAATTTGCTGGAGAGATAGCGGTTGAGGAAGTTTACACCTTTACCAATATTTTTGGGATCGCGAATAACTGGAGAATAATCATAAAATGGCCCAAAGTCTAGTTCTAGCAAGTCACCTTCATTGGGATGATATCTGTTGACTATGCGATCGCGCATATCTAACAATTCCTGCACAGTCATTTTCTCAACTTTTAAGTCTTCTGTCAGCCGATAAATTTCTTGGCTAGCTATTTTCGGGCGAATAATAAAGCAGAGATTTGAATCTTCTTGAATGATTTCTTGCGTATAGTAAATTAATTTTGCTAAATGTGAAGAATGGCGATATTCTTCAGACTTATCATATTTTGTGCAATATTCACTATATGAATTAATAATATCATTACGTAATAGATATTTATTTTCTTGATGGCGCAGTTCGCTGATAAAGGAACGCAAATCACTTTTTTCTTCACTATTGAGAACTGTTTGGATTAATTCAGACATAGTATCTCCTGAAAACTTGCGTTACTTTACTTAAAATATCTATTGTCTAATTGATTGCACTCTAACTAAAGGCAGAGAATTTTATGTACTTTTTATAGGTGCGAGCGCTGAAAGTCTTGCTGTGTAAATATTTGAACGACTAGATTTTTGTGATATTAAATTAATTTAAAATGTAGTGCATATTTCACAGTCAAGATAAATAAACTGGCAAGCTTATTAATAAAAATATTGTTTTTTAATAAAAATAATTTGACTGATAAATCTGATGAAAATAAACTTTTGCCAGAAAAATATAGTTATTTTTTTATCATTCGATTTTGAAAGTTAATTAGTCAGGAATTCAGGCAAATACTAATATGAAGAATTAACCCCAAATAAAATAGTAATGCCATAATGAAAGATTACTTTATCTTGATCCTGTGATTGTAAACTGCAATGCTAACCAGAAGACAATTCAAAAAGTTATTTTTTTTGAGCCTTTTGTTTTCTGGTGTCAAAAGTTGTACTCATAGCAAAAAAACTGATGAGAGAGTTAATTCCGCGACTAGTCAAGAACTATTTATTTTATGGGAGCGCGGCTACCTAAGCGAAGAAAATCAAGGCATTATGCAGATAGTTGCCGGATGGCAGCGTTATACTGGTCAAAAAGTCAATTTAAAGTTAGTTTCCGATGATTTTATTGAACAAACATTATGGGAAACTTTGACAAATCCCAATAACGGCAAAGAACCTGACATTGTATTTTCCATTACCTTTAATAAAATTATTGCTCCTTTATTGGCATGGGAAGATAAACTGCTGGATTTATCTGAGGTAATTGAGCCGATCGCGTCAAATTTTCAAGCTGATGTATTAACTCAAGTACTGTATCAAAATCGAGTCCAAGGCGATCGCAGTTATTATGCCTTACCCATTGGGCAATCGGATGCTTACATTCATTATTGGCAAGACTCTCTAGCTGAAATTGGCTATGAGGAGAGCGATATTCCCCAAGAATGGCATGAATTTTGGCAATTTTGGCAAACAGCACAAACCAAATTGCGATCGCGTCAATACCCTAACATTTATGGCTTGGGTTTGTGTATGTCTGCAAGCGGTTTCGACACCGCAGCCGCTTTTCAACTGTTTTTAGATGCGCATAATGTAGCGATCGCTAATCATCAAGATGGTTTAGTTATAGTTGAAACTCAAAACCGAGAGCGGTTTACCGAAGCGATCGCTGAATTTACAAACCTTTACCGCCAAGGCTACATCCCAGCAAATGCTTTAGATTGGTCAGGTTCAGGCAATAATATCGCATTTCTCAATCGTCAAGTCCTGATGACTGTCAACATGACTTTATCTATTCCCAGAACCCAAAAATTAGAGAATAACCAATATAATCAAAGTGCTAGGCAGCGTTATCAAGATATTGGCACATTAATAACTTACCCCAAAACAATGAACGGTACCACTTTGCAAGTACCTAGAGTACTTAATCAAATTTTGGCGATTAAACAAGAGCGTAAGTCACAAAACACCATAGACTTTCTGCGATATCTGCTGCAACCTGATAATCTCCAGCGCCTCATTCAAGGATTTAATGGGCGAATTTTACCAACTATGACTCAATTGTTAAAAGATCCCATGTGGCAAGAACCAGCCGATCCTCATTCAGCCGCAGCTTTGGCGATTTACAATCAGTCTCGCCTACCTGAATATGACAAACTCCACCCCGTTTGGAGCCAAATTTACACACAACAACTTTGGTCTCAAATTATACATCGTGTTATTCTCACCAATGCTTCGCCTAAGCAAGCTGCTGATTGGGGAATTGAACAAATCGCCAATTTTTGGCAAAAATATGAGAAAAAACCATGATTTCTTGGAATCGCCATAGTTTATTGTCTCAGTTGGTCTATCGATTTTCGATTATTTCTTGGGTGGCAATTGGGGTAGCTGCTGCGAGCGCTTGCTGGTATTCTCGTCAAAATTTACAGACAGAAGTTGTCAGGCGTTTAAACAATTCCCTAGATTTTAAATCCCAAGAACTAGACTACTGGATTAACTTTCAATTGCGCGATGTACTCCAACTTGCCCAACAAACTGATATTGTTGAGGGTGTACCCAAACTAATCTCCGAACAAAATTCTCCCAGTCGTCAAGCAGCGTACAATAATCTCAAACAATATTTACATCAAACCGCAAAGATTAAAACTAATCTGAGCAATGTTTGTATTACTAGAAATAGCGGTTTTGTGGCTTTTTGTTCTCTCTCTCCTGGCAAAGAAAATAAGTATTCACCTAGTGGTTATCCTGTTACTTTTCTGACTCAAGAAAATCTCAATTCAATTACACCTAATTTTTATTTGAACTCAGAACGCAAACCAGTAATTACAGTAGCCACTCCTTTAAAAGATCGTTCCGGGATACAGATGGGAGTCTTAGCGGTGGATCTGAATATTACTGAATTGCGCCAGCTATTGTTAGCCAGTACCTTAAAAACGGAAACTCAAGCTTTTTACTTGGTAGGAGAATCTAATTTAAAAGCCGTTGCTTTCTTAAATACAAGAACAGATAAATCTCCGAATGCAGCAGATTCGGTTGTGGATGTACCAATGAAAAGCGCAGCCATCGATCGCGCGATCGCTCAAGAAAATGGTATGGCTTTATACCGCAATCAATATGGCTCGCCTGTAATTGGCGTGTATCGTTGGTTACCCAAATATAACTTGGGATTAATTGCCGAAATGACTCAAGCCGAAGCCTTTGCGCCTGCTGATAGTTTAGTCTTGAGCTTATTGCTGTGTGGCTGTTTAGCATCTGCGCTGTTAATGTTAGCGATTTACTTGCTATCGCGACAGATTACCCAACCGATTCTCAACATTAGCCAAGCTGCTGAACGTTTAACCCAGGGAGATTTAAATCAGTATGTACCTGTAACTGGGAACAATGAAGTCAGTATTCTCGCCCAGACTTTTAACACAATGGCCGAGCAATTAAAGTTAGATCGAGAACATTTAGAACAACGGGTAGAAGAACGCACCTTTGAACTAGCTGTAGCTAAAGGACAAGCGGAATTTGCGAACCAAGCCAAGAGTGAATTTCTCGCTAACATGAGTCATGAATTGCGCACTCCCCTGAATGTGATTTTGGGTAATTGCGAGTTATTGCTCGAAGGAATTTATGGAGCAGTGAACGAGCTACAAAAACAGTCAATTTTGACTGTAGAAAATAGCGGACAACATCTTTTAGCTTTAATTAACGATATTTTAGATGTTTCTAAAATTGAAGCCGGTCATTTAGAATTGAGAATTTCCCCAGTTGCGATCGCTTATTTGTGTGAATCAAGTTTGGCATTTGTCACACAACAGGCGCGAAACAAAGAAATTACCATAAAAACCCATATAGAAGCAGATTGCGGCGAATATATTAGCTTAGACGAACTGCGGATGCGTCAATTGCTGATTAATTTACTCACCAACGCCATCAAATTTACCCCCAATGGTGGAAGAGTCAACTTAAATGTTTACCGACAACAACAAACAGAAGAAGATTGGCTGTGTTTCGCCGTCAGCGATACGGGAATTGGGATACCCGAATCTTATCAAGATAAACTGTTTCAACCATTCGTCCAGGTAGACAGCAAACTCAACCGTCAATATGAGGGAACTGGTTTAGGATTAACCTTAGTCAGACAAATTGCTGAACTACATGGAGGTTCAGTCAGTTTAGTCAGCGAACTGGGAAAGGGTAGTTGTTTTACCATTCAGTTACCTGCTAGCTGTTGTCAAACAGAGATATCTTTACCTAATTCCCCGACTGCACCAGAAAATTTAGCACCCAGGGACACAGATACCCTAGTAACCGGGAAAAAAGCGCCTTTAGTGTTATTAGCAGAAGATAACGAAGACAATATCGGCACTATTTCCCAATATCTCATAGCTAGAGGCTTTCGGTTGCTGGTGGCTCAAAACGGAGAAGAAGCGATCGCAATTGCCCAAAACCAACATCCCGATATTATTCTCATGGACATTCAAATGCCAGGATTAGACGGCATACAAGCGATCGCCCGCATCCGCCAAGATAGCCAAATCGCCCATATCCCCATTATTGCCCTCACCGCTTTAGCCATGTCAGGCGATCGCGATCGTTGTCTTGCTGCTGGCGCTAACCATTATCTAGCCAAACCAGTCAAACTTAAACAACTGGAAACTACTATAAAGCAATTGGTTGACTGTTGACTGCGACGCACTGAGCTTGTCGAAGTGTTGACTGTTGACTGTTAAGCAATGCCCCATGCCCACTTGCCCTGAGCGAAGTCGAAGGGATGCCCAATGCCCTACACCCATGTTAGTATTGCTGAAAACAGTCTGTATCTCACTCATGGGCGAGAATGTTTAAGTCTATTTTTTTAGAGGGCGAACGATGGGACTCGAACCCACGAATGGTGGTACCACAAACCACTGCCTTAACCACTTGGCTACGCTCGCCATTAACTACCTGAGTATAACACGTCTCTGCTAATTTGATCAAGAGAATGTTTTTTTCTTGGAACGGACTCAGTTAATTTGTAGTCTGATGACCAAAACAAATCATAGCTGAAAAACATGAAACCATTAAATATTATTGCATATCTAGGAGTAGCAGGTCTAGCTGTTATGGGCTTGATTATGGCTAAGACCAATCCCTCTGGGGCTGCATATCAAGACTATGCTGTACAACGCTTGAGCTTATATCTCAAAACCGATGTTTGCCAGAAAACTCAGAACTTTTTGGAAACTTTAGTCAAGTTTAATTGCGAAAAAACTGTAGATTCGATCCAACCACAAATGCGAGATATTATTGCCGCTACGACGCAAAGACAAGATTATCTACTGTTTAGTATTTATCAAACAGACTTAAAAGTGAGTTCTCTGATACCTTCTTATAAGTTTGAGACTGTGGGAGCTTTTAATAACTTTTATACCTACTCAGCACAACAGCGATGATCGGTAATGAGTTGGGAATACTTTTAAGTAGACCCAAGGAAACTCTACCTTGTAATGAAACTCTGTCCTAATATTGACTGTCTATATCCGCACAATGTTGACACAGCCAAATTTTGTATTAGGTGTGGTAGACAACTGCTGCTCAAAGACCGCTATCATTTACTACATCTAATTGGACGCGGTGGTTTTGGCGTAACTTTTTTAGCTGTGGATGAGCAAGATCCTAGTAAATCCCGTTGTGTAATTAAACAATTTTGCTGTGAAAGTGCTACGGGGAAAAGCTTTGAGAAGGCGGTGGAATTATTTCGTCAAGAAGCAGTCCGCTTGAGAGAGTTGCAGCATCCCCAAATTCCCCAACTGCTAGAATACTTTGAATTAGACACCGATTTATATTTGGTGGAAGAATGGATTCCGGGACAGACTTTAGCACAGGAATTAGAAACCCAAGGACTTTTTAGCGAAGCGCAAATTTGGGAAATTCTGCAACAGTTGTTACCAGTGCTGCAATTTATTCATGTGCGCCAAGTCATCCACCGGGATATTAAGCCAGCAAATATCATGCGCCGAACTGCTGTTGCGGGAACTGGGAAGGATTTGGTGTTGATTGATTTTGGCGTGGCGAAACAAATTACAGCTACCGCTTTGCTGTATACGGGGACAACGGTGGGAAGTCCCGGATATATGGCTCCGGAGCAAATGCGGGGGAAAGCGCTTCCAGCTAGCGATATTTACGGTTTAGGGGTAAGTTGTATTTATTTGTTAACGGGGATTTCTCCCTTTGATTTATAAAAACACTCGTTGAAAACCCTTGAGGAACAGTCGCACAGCGACGTATTCCATACTTCAGGCAAGGGATGAAAACGGTTAGAGGTGTTTACGCCTCAGCCACGTTTTGGTAAAATAGTACAAACAGGAATGGTAATCAACCTGTATAAAAACCTAACTGCCTAACGGCAATCTGTACCTTGACAATTGAAGACATGGAGTTCTATTCCATAGTTCTAGTTCCTGCCCAGGAATAGGTAAAATCTTCATGGGGGCTAGACGACACAGAATTAACTCAAACAAATTCTTTGGAGTAATCCAACTACCGAGGGGCACTCGGAAAGTTAACGCTTGAGGAGAGAACCACCTCTAGCTTAGATACCGCAAGGGGTCTAATCTAAGTGGACTCGTTGAATCAAGAATCTCCTCGCCTTTAGGCAGGAGAGTGTCAAATTTTAAATAAAGATGCGGTAAGCGATGTCTGGCGACAAGATGCTTCGCATCTACGCCTCGCCGCAATTCTCGATAAACTTCTGCAAAATTCCCTTCCTCAACGCTACAAATCGGCGGCGGAAGCTTTAGTCGCACTCAACTGCGCCATTAAACTTGAGTCTTCCCAAGGTGGGAAGCCAAAGTCAGGTGATAATTTAAAATCTCAAGCTGGCGTTGATTATCATCACCTGAGAGATTTGCTAGCTTTACGACAATGGCAAGCAGCAGATAAACAAACTTGGGCGCTGATGTGTCAAGCTATTAAAAAGCCGATACATAGCTATCTATTTACTGGCGATATTGAAAATTTACCTTGTGAAGATTTACAAATAATTGACTAATTGTGGAAAAAATATAGTAAGGGAAGGTTTGGTTTTAGCGTCCAGAAGCAAATTTACGACAGCGTAGACGGCGATTATGCTAAGTTTTGCGCGACAATTGGCTGGAGTTTAGCCCTTTCTCCTTCTTCTGTGCAGCAATTATCGTTTCGCTTGTCAGCACCGCCAGGACATTTACCCTCTCATATTTGGGCTGCGGGGACTCAAATATGGCGACATTTGAATGCGTTAAATGCAAAATTGGCGAACTGTTAATTAAATGAAACTTAGTAATAGATTGAGTCGCAAAGGGCGGGGAAACCCCGCCCCTACGGGGATGGTGTAATTGCAAGGTGGATTAGGGAAACCCACCTGTGTTAACTTAAGGCGAAACTCAGTTACCGCAAGGAACTGAAGTTCCTTGCTAATAGCCAAAGTCATCGTCAGATTCCTAAATATCCTCAAAATCTTGAGTCTACTTCAGTAGACTTGGACTATTAGCCTTGAGCGAAGTCGAAAGGCGGGCAACAAAGCTAAGAAAAAGGCTATTTTGAACTTAAGTTAACACCTATGGGGGAAATCCCGCCCCTACGGGGATGGTGTAATTGGAGGGCGGATTGGTTGAAAATGCGATCGCCTACTTAACTGAATCGCGCCCTCGTCCCCCACTGAATTCTGTACTCAGAATCAATGGCGGGATATAAGGCGGGCTGCGACAATTGCATCTTTGATCATCATCAACCGCTCTTTGGTAAGAGAGAAGATGCATGAGGAGTAGCCAAATATTTTTCGGTTTTGCTTTACTAGTAAGTGTATATAGTAGTAAAATATAAAAATCAAGGAGGTGATATTGAGTGCTACATAAAGCTGTTCAAGTTCGTTTATACCCATCAAAAGAGCAAGAAACACTATTGGCGCAGGCATTTGGATGTTCTCGCTGGTGGTGGAATTACGCTCTAAATAAATCAATTGAGACTTACAAACAGACGGGTAAGGGACTGGGACAGTCGGCACTCAATGCGCTTTTACCCAAGCTTAAAAAAGCAGAGGATACCAACTGGCTGGCTGATTGTTATAGTCAAGTTTTGCAGGCTACAACTCTCAACCTGACCACTGCGTATAAGAACTTTTTTGATAAGCGTGCGGGGTTTCCTAGATTCAAATCTAAGCACGGCAAGCAGTCGATTCAATACCCACAAAACGTCAAAATTGTGGATGGTAATGTCAAACTTCCCGGTAACATCGGGATAGTTAGAGCCAAAATCCACAGACCAATTGAGGGGAAAATTAAAACCTTAACCGTCAGCAAGTCCCCGTCAGGAAAGTATTTTGCATCTATCCTGACTGAATTGGAGGGAGATGCTCCAACGGTTGCAGAAGGCAAGATTTATGGTGTTGATTTAGGTTTGAAGCATTTTGCTGTTGTCACTGATGGCGAAAAGATTTCTAAATACGACAACCCAAGACATATTGCCAAGCATGAGCGTAATTTGAAGCGTAAGCAGAAAAAATTAGCGCGTAAACAAAAGGGGAGTAATTCAAGGAATAGATATCGTAAAGTTGTCGCTAAAGTGTACGAACGGGTTAGTAACTCAAGGCAAGATTTTTTACATAAACTTAGTTACAAGTTGGTCAGCGATAGCCAAGCTGTCATAGTAGAGAATCTTCATGTCAAGGGCATGGTTCTTAATCACAAGTTAGCAAAAGCAATATCTGATGCTGGATGGGGAACGTTTACCAACTTCTTAGCCTACAAACTAGAACGCAAAGGTGCGAAGTTGGTAGAAATTGACAGATGGTTCCCAAGTTCCAAGCTCTGCTCTAATTGTTTCTATCAGGTTAGCGAGATGTCACTGGATGTGAGGGAATGGACTTGTCCTCACTGTGGCGCACATCATGACCGCGATGGAAACGCTGCGATAAACATTAGAGCAGAGGGTGTCAGAATGCTAAAGGCGGAAGGTTCAGCCGTCTCTGCTGTAGGAGGGGAGGTAAGACCAAAGATGGGGCGAAAGTCTCATCTGCGGCACTCCCCCGTGAGTACAGAAGCCCACACTGTACCGTCAGGTCAGTGTGGGTAGTTCACTATTAAGTAACATATTAAAGATAACTGTTAAACCCTCAACCCTTGCCCATGTCTTGTGCATATCTGCTGGTATCTCACGGAAGTCGCGATCCCCGTCCGGAAATTGCTGTCCAGCAGTTGTTGGGGTTGATCCGGGAGCAAGCAAAAGAAGGTATCTTTGATAGTGCTTGTTTAGAATTGCAGCCGGAACCTTTGCATCAGCAGATTAAAAAATTTGCTGTCACTGCTTTAACTGCTGGGTGCGATCGCCTCGAGGTGATACCCTTATTTCTAGCGCCGGGAGTACATGCTATGAAAGATATTCCCGATGAAATAGCTTTAGCGCAACAAGCCCTTGGTGAAAATATGATTGTGGACTTACAACCATATATAGGCACTCATCCCAATTTAAAAAGCTTACTCGCCAAACAAATTTCGCAAAAAAATACAGCTTCATGGATTATTTTAGCACATGGTAGCCGTCGCCCTAGCTCGCAAGCGCAAGTAGAAGCAATAGCAGAAAATTTGGGTGCATTTGTCGCTTATTGGTCTATAGATCCGAGTTTAGAAGCAAAAGTCAAAGATTTGATTGCTGTTGGTAAAAGAGAAATTGCAATTTTGCCATACTTTTTATTCCCTGGTAGCATCACCGATGCGATCGCCCAATCCATAGACCAGTTAAAATTACAATTTCCCCTTGTAAATTTTTATTTAGCACCGCCCTTGGGTGCCAATACACAAGAATTAGCCCAGTTAATCTGGGATTTAATTAATACATGAACTCTACAGATACGCAGGAGAATAAGTTTTTGGGAAAAGTATATTTGTTAGGTGCGGGGCCTGGAGATCCAGGATTAATGACACTCAAAGGTAAAGGTCTGCTGGAATGCGCCGATGTGGTAATTTATGATGCATTGGTGAGTCCCGCAATTCTGGCGATGATTAATTCCCAAGCAGAACAAATCAATGCGGGTAAGCGGATGGGAAGACATTCGCTTTTACAAGAAGATACAACCAAGCTGCTAATTGAGAAAGCCCAGGAACACGCCATAGTTGTACGGCTAAAAGGTGGCGATCCGTTTATTTTTGGTCGCGGTGGCGAGGAAATGGCAGAATTGGTAGAAGCGGGAATTCCTGTAGAAGTTGTGCCGGGAATTACATCGGGTATTGCCGCCCCAGCCTATGCAGGGATACCCTTAACCCATAGATTATATAGTTCATCTGTAACTTTTGTGACTGGCCACGAGTCAGCAGGTAAGTATAGACCGAGCATTAATTGGAGTGCGATCGCTCAAGGTTCCGAAACCATTGTGATTTACATGGGGATTCACAATTTACCTTATATTGTCGAGCAATTGACCGCCGCAGGCTTAAGTTTAGATACCCCTATTGGTTTAGTCCGTTGGGGTACGCGCCCAGATCAAGAAGAATTAATTGGCAAAATCGGCACCATAGTCGAGCAAGTCGAAAACACCGGATTTGAAGCCCCCGCGATCGCTGTTATTGGCGCAGTCGTGAACATGCACAGTATTTTATCTGGCTGTCGTCCAACGTGAGGGCAGAGGAAGACTATTGTAGAGACGCGATTAATCGCGTCTCTACCCAATGCCCAATGCCCCATTCCCTATTGTTAAATTGTTACTATTCGTGGTACAATATAATTCCACCTGGTTGCTGATTGAATTGCCCTCAGTAAATCTTCAGGAGTGAAAGGCTTAGTTAAATAAACATCGGCACCTTGTTTCCTCGCCCATAAGTTATCAATTGCCTGATTTTTATTGCTACAGACAACTATTGGCACTTTTTGATGAGTTAAATGGATTTTCAAAAAGCGGCATAATTCAAAACCGCTTTTTGCTGGACTAACTACGTCGGTAACGATCGCATCTGGTTTTTCTTCTAACGCTATTTCTAAAGCCTCTTGAGCATGAGAAGCTTTAACAATGTTGTATCCCCCATCTTCGAGATAATGACTAATTACTTGCCATTCTCGCAGAGAATCTTTGATAATCAAAATTTTCCCAGCCCAAGTAATACTCAAACCTCAACCCCCTACAAAAATGTATTGGCTTGGTATCGTTATACTGCTGATTTAGAAATTACACCACTTGCTTACACCACTTGCTTATACCATGTGGTGAAAAATGGTTTTGAGTAAATCGCCTTGGGTAAAAGGTTTGGTTAAATAACCTGAGGCTTTCACCATTTTGGCTTTGGCTCTATCAATTAACCCGGTTTTTCCCGTCACCATGATTATAGGTATGTTTTTGAATTGTGAATGTTTTCGCAATAGCGAACATAACTCATACCCATCTAAATTAGGCATGGTAATGTCTAATAAAATTAAGTCTGGTTTGGTGCGGAGAATTTCCATTAAAGCTTTTAAGGAATCGGTGACACCAACCACAGAAAACATTTGCTCGTCCAAAAAGTTTTTGATGATATTCAAAACACTGGGGCTATCATCAATGCAAAAAATCGTGTATGTTTTTGTGTCGTTAATTGGAGGAGAAACTTGTTCCAAACTATGACCGCGATTGTGGGTATAATTGGGCATATAGTGCGGTCTTTCTGCTAACTGAGTCGTCGGGTAGTTGAGTGATGATGGTACTTTTACTCCAGGTTGGGATGGTTTTGGGCTAGTAAATGCCCCTGGTTTTGAGTGATGAGGTGATGATGTGACACGCCCAACAGAATCTCCCCGATATGTTTGACTATGTTCTACTAGTAAGCGCACATTTAAATGGCAGAATTTGGGTAAATCGTCTAAAAAACTTTCGGGAATAAATTCGTAACTACCTTCTTCTAGTTGTAAAAATGCTTCTAAAAATTCTCTGGCTAATTGTTCAATCAAAATTCCCGCATGGGTAGGAGTAATATATTTTTGATTGACTAACCAACAAATAGCTAAATAATCAGGATTGGGTATGGCTTGGTTTTCAATTCCCGTTTCAAATATGGCGCGTAACTGCTCGTTAATTTTGGGGGGAATCGTGGGAATTTGTTTACTTAAACGCTGCAAATTCCGATAAAGCGGCTCAAACATCTTTTCGGAATAGGAAGCATATATGAGTTTACCTTCATCTATATATATTGACCAAGAACCTGATTGAGTAAATACTTGTAAGCATCCGCTAACAGACTTATTAGTTATTTTCTTTAAAAGCGATAGGGGCTGAATCTTTTGAAAAAACCGATATCTACTAATAGGAAGTGTCTTCATTGGGAACGGCTCTAATATAAAAGCAATATTTGCAGTTGAATTTTGTGGAAACCCTTTCTCAGCATTCCAGGGATAAAGTCACAAGCGCCTTCAGTTAAACATAGCGCTTGACTATTGCATGAGTGTAGGCAATTTGCCCAATCTCCAACTCCCCACTCCCTGTCACACTATAGTGCATTAGGCTGCACTCGTGCTGAAGTAAAACAGCCATGCGATCGCTCAGTAGCAAAATGGCTATACTTCTTGCTAGGAAATAGTATTCCAAAAATCAGCTTTACATTCTGTATCTTTGGCTAATCTCGCTCATATCGCGGTTACCCTAGCCTTGACAACTAAAGTACCACCTTCAGTCTCAAACCGATGACAGCGCTACTGCTGGAGGTTTTGACACTTTGAGATTACAGCTAATTTAGCCTTGGCTCTAACTCCTTTTAAACTCACCGTATTTATTGTAACTAAGTGAAGAACCAATTGCTGATCCGGCTTACGTAAGTGTCTGGGAATTTATAGTTGAGGCTGTCGATATTCCCTAGTTCTCTGTGGACTTTTGACAACCTTCGCCTTGATTTACAGAGCCATTTTCGTAAGTCGTAATGATTCGATCCCAGGGGGAGATTGTGGAGATTTTCTCTGTATTCTGGGATAAAATTATTACTTTTACAATAAATTACCACGAATTTAAACTTTACATTGATGTCGTTTACAGTCAACCGTCAACCGTCAACTGTCAACAAGAAATTAATTTCAGTAGCGCCTACAAGCAACGTTTTTTAGTTTCATCGATCCATAGGCTAATTTTAGAGATTAAAGGATATTTACATAGTAAGTAGCTGAAATATAGAATTTTTCAGCTAAATGGTAGATATTAATTAATTTGCTCAATAAAAACTAGGTTACTGCAAAACTTAGGCAGTGGGAAAGAAAATATATGAAATTTATGATAAGTCAATCTCGGAAATATGAAAAAAAATTTATTTAATCATTGCTATCGGACTCAGCAAAAATGTGCAGTAATTTATCATTTTTGATATTTGTCAGTTGTCAGTTGTCAGTTGTTAGTTGTCAATTGTCAGATGTAGGTTGGGTTGAGGCTTTGCGAAACCCAACATGAATTTCAGAAACTCAACATAGATGCATATGTTGGGTTTCCTTACGTCAACCCAACCTACATTTTTTTGCAACATTTTAGCCTTACCAAGCCACTACATAGATTCTAAGGCTTCAGCATGAATGAAAAAATGACAGGAGCAGGGCAATAAAATTTAGACCTAGAAATTATAGATAAATTACTAATATCTAAATGAGGGGTGAAGCACCTCATGGTTAAATATAATTTATTAGCTATAATTAAGGGCTGCAAAAAAGCTGTGGTTTGTTAAAATTAAATAGCTAAAACTTGACTAACAACAGTTCAAGACAGGGGAATTAATTTAGATAGATTGTGAGCGAATTTAATTTACAAGTTCAAGCCAACAGCGAACGCCTCGATCGCTACCTTTCGCAAGAATTACCTGATTTATCACGTTCCCGGATTCAACAGTTAATTGAGCAAGGTAACGTCCAACTTAATGGTACAGTTTGTACGTCCAAAAAAATCAATGTAAAAGTAGGCGATCGCATTTATTTAGAAATTCCCGAAGCCCAACCGCTAGAACTGCAAGCAGAAGCTATTGCTTTAGATATTCTCTATGAAGATGACCAAATTATCATTCTCAACAAACCCGCAGGTTTAGTTGTTCATCCTGCGCCCGGTCATCCTGATGGTACCTTAGTGAATGCTTTATTAGCCCATTGTCCCAACCTCCCTGGAATTGGGGGCGTACAGCGTCCGGGAATTGTCCATCGTTTAGACAAGGATACAACAGGCGCGATCGCGATCGCCAAAACAGATATCGCCTATCAACATTTGCAAGCCCAACTTCAAGCCAAAACAGCTAGACGGGAATATTTAGGCGTAGTTTACGGTGCGCCAAAAACCGAAAGTGGTACAATAGATTTACCCGTCGGTCGTAACCGCCAAGACCGCAAAAAAATGGCTGTAGTTCCCATTGAAGAAGGGGGACGTAATGCTGTCACCCATTGGCAAATTCAAGAAAGGCTGGGAAACTATACCTTAATTCACTTCCAACTCGAAACCGGACGCACCCATCAAATCCGCGTCCACAGCGCCAAGATAGGACACCCCATAGTAGGCGATTCTGTTTATGGTTCTGGTCGTTCCGTGGGTGTAAATTTACCAGGACAAGCCTTACATGCGTGGAAACTCAAGTTACAACATCCCCTCTCAGGAAACCTCATTGAAGTTACAGCACCCCCACCGCCAACATTTTTAAAGCTGCTGGAAGTTTTGCGCCGGCGTTCTGATATTGGGCATGGGGCATTGGGCATTGGGCATTGGGAATAGTTATTTTTCCGCCTTATCCCCTTTCCCTTGCAGATACTCAACCTCTCCCTGAAGATTCCTGCGGGCGGGTTGTTCGGCTGTTGTGTACATCAAGGGGGTAAAATAAATGCGATCGCGTTGTAAAAAGCGCTCTAATACTTGCTGGCGACCTACAATATACTCAGCTTCGGGAACCCATGCATATTCTTGGCGGATGGCTGTGGCGTATTCCTGATATTGTATTGGGTCAGCAGCTAATATTGCTAAATCTGCATCGAGTAAGACTTGGCTATCAACATCATCTGTCGCCGCTTGATGGTGTTTGGTATTGAGAATGAGATGTTTTATT
The DNA here is from genome assembly GCF_963889195.1 of Calothrix sp. FACHB-168. NCBI lineage: Bacteria > Bacillati > Cyanobacteriota > Cyanophyceae > Nostocales > Calotrichaceae > Calothrix > Calothrix sp. FACHB-168. The sequence goes on along the minus strand of NZ_CAWPNJ010000017.1, from coordinate 144,734 downwards.
TGGTCAATATTATTATTTGTTATTCCCAAAATAGGCAATAATTCACCAGCGTATTCTGCGCTTTTTTCTTCATTATCTTTAGCCTGAGTGTCATAAATTATATCGTGAAACCAAGCAGCAAACTCTACAGATTGTCTGTCTTTAACATAGGTTTTTAAATTATCAATAGTAATGAGAATGTGTAGAAGATGTTTGCATGTATGGTAGTAACGGTCAGGAGTAGAATAGGCTGTGATTATGTCATTAAATATTTGATTAGCAGCTATTTGATTAAATGGTAAATGTTTAATTGTTTCTTGCCAGCGAGACGATAAAATATCGTGTAAATTTTCTTGGTGCATAGCTTCTCATAACCATCGGGAAAATATACAACTTTTCTTGTGGGGTGGGCGTCTCGCCCGCCCATAGACAAAGGTTGGATGTCAACCTTACAAAATTTGATAATTTATTTCTAGGAAAGCCTTAAATTCTTCCCCACATATTTATACCAATTCATATCATATTGGCGACACATCAATGTATTTTAGAGGGCATGGCAATGCAATCTACGCATTCTGCTTTTAAATTAGTATTTTTCAATTGATAATGGTAGCGAATTAAAAAATTTCTCGCGCTGACACGAAAGAACGCCCGCAGGCTCAAAGCCTGGGGCTAACGGTACGAAGCCCATATTCATGGGCTGAATTTTAGAGCCTGCTTGACAGGCTTTGTTCAATTAGCCGCACCCTTATAGGGTGACGGCGGTTTTTCGGGATAATTGGGAAATCTAGTTCTCGCGCTGACACGAAAGAACGCCCGCAGGCTCAAAGCCTGGGGCTAACGGTACGAAGCCCATATTCATGGGCTGAATTTTAGAGCCTGCTTTAACATTTTTTGTTCAATTAGCCGCACCCTTATAGGGTGACGGCGGTTTTTCGGGATCAGTGGGAAATCTAGTTCTCGCGTTGACACGAAAGAACGCCCGCAGGCTCAAAGCCTGGGGCTAAGGTTACGAAGCCCATGTTCATGGGCTGAATTTTAGAGCCTGTAAATACAGGCTTTGTTCAATTAGCCGCACCCTTATAGGGTGACGGCGGGATTTCGGGATCAGTGGGAAATCTAGTTCTCGCGCTGACACCAAAGAACGCCCGCAGGCTCAAAGCCTGGGGCTAAGGTTACGAAGCCCATGTTCATGGGCTGAATTTTAGAGCCTGCTTTAACATTTTTTGTTCAATTAGCCGCACCCTTATAGGGTGACGGCGGTATTTCGGGATAAGTCAGGAACTAAAGATATTGATTTTCATAAAGTAAATACCACTGCTATCTGTCAAAGTTAAATTTTTTAAATATGAGGACTAAAGTCCTCATTATGAATTATTTTCTCTTAGTATTTTTTACTTTTGAAAAGACAGAATCAAATAACGCAGTATTCCTAAACGACTAATGATTTCAGTCACAAAAGTAGAATTTGCTGATTCTGGATTTCCTGTTTCCGTTTGCAGTCGTCTTAGCAGTGGATAAGTAGGTATAGTATTGGTAGTAATGTCTTCTTCAATGAGTGATTTAAAGCCTGTATTTTTAGCTAGTTGACGGTAATCAGAAAGGGTAAAAGTACTATCAACTTGTCCGTAGGTATTACCAATTACTGGGCGCAGTACTTTTCCGCCAATCTTCATCAGGGGACTGACAAAGTCTTGGGGGACAAAGTCACATATAGCGAGTTTTCCGCCTGGTTTGAGAACTCGCCACGCTTCCTGGAAAAAACGCTCCCGGCTGGGAAAATGGAAGATACATTCCACAGCTAAGACTAAATCAAAGGAATTATCGGCAAAACTTAGCTGACAAGCATCTCCTTGGACAAATTTTATCTGGTTGTGGTTGCGAGGTTTAACTTGATCTCTCGCTCTTTCGAGTTGGCGATTGTCAATATTTACACCAGTTAACTCTAAATGATGGAAGCGATCGCTTAAACTGGCAATAGTCCCCCCAAAGCCACAACCACAATCTAAAATACTTTGTCCATGCGCAGCACCGCCAGCATCGCAGACTCTTCTGGTTAAATTTTCTGCGGCGGTAGCAAAGTCATCAATGGAACCATCTGCTAATGCAGGATTCGCCCAATAACCCCAGTGTACATGTAAACCAAAAGCTTTGATAACTTCTGTATTTCCTTTACCGATGTCTGCCAATAACTGGTCAAAATAAGGTAGATCCACCTGCTGATTGTTAATCATGTAATTTTTCTCTAACTCTCCCCAATTTCTACCACGATTGGGTAGCATATCTGTTTGGCGATTGTGGAAGTGAACTTTACACTCTGGAAATATGGTGAGTACAAAATCTAAGAGTCAAAATAGAATACAGAGGCTTGGAATAACAAGCTTTACCTGGAATTAGGAGTTTACTATCCGTGGTATTACAAGTACAAACCAGCACTTACGAAGCTAAAACCCAAGAAATTGCTAAACAACTTCTTGAAGTTACCCAAGAAAATCGCTCGTTTTTTGCTTCCTTGCGCGATCAAATGCGCTGGGATGATAAATTACTAGGCTGGGCGATGAGCAATCCAGGTTTACGGGTGCAATTGTTTCGCTTTATCGATACATTACCGGCTTTACGCAGCAAACCGGAAATTGCTGCCCATTTACAAGAATATTTAGGGGATGAATCTGTAGAATTACCCGCAGCTTTAAAGGGAATGCTGAATTTTGCTAACCCTGATTCTATGCCGGGACAAGTCGCAGCTACAACAGTTGCAACAGCAGTAGAAACTCTCGCCCATAAATATATTGCTGGGGAAAATATTACACAAGTTATCAAAACCGTTGAACGGTTACGTAAAGATAAAATGGCTTTCACCATTGATTTACTTGGTGAAGCGGTAATTACGGAAACAGAAGCTAAATCTTACTTAGAACGCTATTCAGAATTAATTACCCAATTGGTAGCTGCTGCGCAAAATTGGAAAACAATTCCCGCAATTGATGAAGCGGATGGGGAACAGCTAGCAAAAGTCCAGGTTTCTGTAAAGTTAACGGCGTTTTATTCCCAATTCGATCCTTTAGATGCTCTTGGTAGCGAGGCGAGAGTTAGCGATCGCATTCGGACTCTTTTACGTCATGCTAAAGAATTAGGCGCGGCTGTCCATTTTGATATGGAACAGTATGCTTATAAAGATATAACTCTTCACATCCTGAAAAATTTATTAATGGAGGAAGAGTTTAGACAAAGAACAGATATTGGCATTACCATCCAAGCATATTTACGCGATAGCGAGCAAGATGCGAGAGATGTTATTGCTTGGTTGAAACAGCGCGGTTATCCGTTAACTATTCGTTTAGTTAAAGGCGCATATTGGGATCAGGAAACTATTAAAGCTGCGCAAAAACATTGGCCTCAGCCTGTATATAATGACAAAGCTGCTAGCGATGCTAATTTTGAGGCAATAACTCAGCTATTGCTAGAGAATCATCAATATGTGTATGCTGCCATTGGTAGTCATAATGTGCGATCGCAAGCTAGAGCAATTGCCATAGCCGAAAGTTTAAAAGTTCCCCGCCGTTGTTTTGAAATGCAAGTTCTCTACGGTATGGGCGATAAACTGGCGAAGGCTTTGGTGGATAAGGGTTACCGAGTTCGCGTTTATTGTCCCTACGGTGATTTATTACCGGGGATGGCTTATTTAATTCGGCGGTTGTTGGAAAATACGGCGAATAGTTCGTTTTTACGGCAAAATTTGGAGAATAGACCTGTTGAGGAATTAATAGCACCGCCAGCAGCTAAATTATCTCCGCAAAACCCTAAAGAATATAGTTCAGGATTTGTGGGTGCGGCGGATACTGATTATGCAGAAGAGGAAGAGAGAAAGAAATCCTCTGCGGCTTTTGCTGCGGTTCACCAGCAGTTAGGTAAGACATATTTACCGTTGATTAATGGTGAGTATACTAACACTTCGATATTTATTGATTCTCTCAATCCTTCTAATTTTAGTCAGGTAATTGGTAAGGTTGGACTCATCAGTATTGAACAAGCTGAACAGGCGATGAAAGCAGCGAAGGCGGCTTTTCCTGCTTGGCGGAAAACACCAGCGAAGCAACGCGCGGATATTTTACGCAAAGCTGGTGATTTAATGGAACAACGACGCGCTGAACTTTCGGCTTGGATTGTGTTGGAAGTTGGCAAGCCGGTAAAGGAAGCAGATGCAGAAGTTTCCGAGGCGATAGACTTTTGTAAGTACTACGCCGATGAAATGGAACGGTTGGATAAAGGGGTAAATTATGATGTTTCGGGAGAAACCAACCGTTATCTTTACCAACCACGGGGAATTGCGGTAGTAATTTCGCCTTGGAACTTCCCTTTAGCGATCGCCTGTGGTATGACTGTAGCAGCCTTAGTTGCTGGTAATTGTACTCTCCTCAAACCTGCGGAAACATCTTCAGTAATTACCGCCAAACTCACAGAAATTTTAGTAGAAGCGGGGATTCCCCAAGGTGTTTATCAATATGTACCCGGTAAAGGTTCCCAAGTTGGTGCATATTTGGTAAATCATCCCGATACCCATGTCATTGCTTTTACTGGCTCTCAAGAAGTAGGCTGTAGAATATACGCAGAAGCATCTATCCTTAAACCCGGTCAAAAGCACATGAAACGGGTAATTGCCGAGATGGGTGGGAAGAATGCCATCATTGTTGATGAAAGTGCTGATTTAGACCAAGCTGTTGTCGGGGTAGTGCAATCAGCCTTTGGTTATAGCGGACAAAAATGTTCTGCTTGTTCTAGAGTAATTGTCCTAGAATCAATTTACGATAGCTTTGTGGAAAGGTTAGTAGAAGCCACAAAATCGCTAAATATTGGCGAAACCGAGTTACCAGGTACCCAAGTCGGCCCGGTAATTGATGCCAACGCCCGCGATCGCATTCGCGAGTATATTGAAAAAGGTAAATCAGAAGCAAAATTAGCTTTAGAGTTACCAGCACCAGAACAAGGATATTTTATCGGCCCCGTTATCTTTAGCGAAGTCCCTCCCAATGGGATAATTGCTCAACAGGAAATATTCGGCCCTGTACTCGCTGTAATTCGCGTCAAAAACTTTGAGGAAGCATTAGCCGTAGCTAACGGTACTAACTATGCTTTAACTGGGGGACTGTATTCGCGTACCCCATCCCACATCCAGCAAGCACAGCAAGAATTTGAAGTCGGGAATTTATACATTAACCGTACCATCACAGGTGCGATCGTTGCTCGTCAACCCTTTGGTGGCTTCAATCTTTCTGGCGTTGGTTCTAAAGCAGGCGGCCCCGACTACCTGCTACAATTCCTAGAACCCCGCACCATCACAGAAAACATTCAACGCCAAGGTTTCGCACCCATCGAAGGCGCAGATTAAATTGAGCCATTCCCCTACTAAGCTTTAGTTATATCGCTCTCTCGGTGCTGTTTATTATCTATTCACAGCCTATACTGAGAGAGCTTTTTTACAACATACCCGACTTTTCAAACATAGCACTTATGATTATTGTGTTGATTTAGCTTGTATTCTCTTTTGAAATTCAATTACAGCTTGTTCTTCTGTGCTAACTACAACCCTACCCGGTTTTGCTCGCATAATAGCAAGGTAGTGCTGAAAAGCGTCTTCATCTTCCGGATGTTGTTTAACATAATTTCTTAGTTCAACTTCTGTTAATTGTTGATAGTTAATATCACTCATTGAATTATTTCCTCGCCATTAGTCAAAATTTCTACTTGAATTTCTTCACCTATTAAAACAACGATTCGCTGTGAGCGTGTATCGTATCTTGTTAACTCAATTGACCTTAATAAATTACTTGCCCGTACACATATACGAAAAAAGGTTTTTAATTGTTCTGTCGTAGGCACTGATTTTTAATTTTCCTCTTTATTACTGGTATCTCCTCCACGGGTTTCACCTAACAATTCAGTATCATTAGATATTAAACCTTTTTCTTTTGCTAATTTAAAAAAGTGAGTTTCTATATATCTGTTAACACTAGTATTCTCATTTCTAGCCAGTGTTTTAAGGGCATCTATAACGACTTCATCAAGCCGATAACCTACTGGTTTTCTTTTTCGACTCATAAACTTGAATAGGGCTACCATTTTTACAACTTCTTTGTATAATCATACATTTGCTTGACTTCTGCTAACCGATTGTAACTCATAAACACAGCAATAGCATAGCTGTTGCTATATTATTGCTTAGTCAGTAACTCCATAACATATAAGTTATGTTTATAGCAACAGCATTGTAATTGCTAGCGATTCGAGCTATCTTGAAAGACTGAATTTGATATAGCAATCCGGAATCATACGTGAGAAAACACTGAACATGCTAATGTCTTTTCAAATACTCGTATTAATTGAAGTTTGAGGTTAAAATTATATACTTTGCATAATATATAGACTAAAAACAAGTTTTATAAATCACGCTTAAATATTTACGTGTTTTCTCATAAATCATTTATGATTGCTATAGCTAGCTTTTCCATAAAATAGCAAGCCGAATCATCTACTATCCTCATCCATCGAATATGCTCGATCCGGTAAAAACAGAGTAAATCTACTACCTTTACCTAAAGTCGATTCTACTGTTACATCACCACCATGTAACCTTGCTAATTTGCGCGTTAAAGCTAAACCTAAACCAGTACCTTCATATTGACGATTTAACCGACTATCAAGTTGTTTAAAAGGCTCAAACAGAAAATGAAATTGATTAGCATCAATCCCAATACCAGTATCTGCAACTGTAAATGTAATTCCATTGCTAACTTTTTTCACTTCTAAAGCAACTTCTCCCTTAGAAGTAAATTTAATCGCATTAGTAAGTAAATTTAACAGCATTTGTTTAATCCGCCGTTCATCAGCAACACAAATATCAGCTTGGGGTGCTATATGGCTGGTGATTTGTAATCCTTTATCTAAAGCTTGATCGCCAACTGTAGAAATTACAGAATTACATATATCTATCACTCGTAAAGGTAATAAAAAAAGTTCTTCTTTACCTGCTTCTACCTTCGACAAATCAAGAATATCGTTGATCAGTGCTAATAAATGTTCGCCACTACTATACACACAACTAATGTACTCTTTTTGCTTGTCATTCAGAGGCCCTACCATTTCCTGTTGCAGCAATTGAGATAAACCCATAATTGCATTCAGAGGCGTGCGTAATTCGTGACTCATGGTAGCTAAAAATTCGCTTTTAGCACGACTCCCAGCTTCAGCCGCAGCTTGGGATGCACGCAATTTTAATTCTGTTTGCTTGCGTTCGGTAATGTCTTCAATAATAGTTAAGAAATATTCCGGTTTACCATAACTATCGGGAATAACAGAAACTGATAAATGAGTCCAAACTAATCCTCCCTGTTTATGTAAAAACAGCCTTTCCATTTCCAGGCGATGTCTTTCAATTAGCTGTTGTGGATCTGCACTAATTCCCGAAATTAGTTGTTCTAACAGTTCTAAATCGCCAGTTTGCGGAGAGACATAATTTGTGAATTGTTTACCACATAATTCTTCACGGCTATAACCCAGCATTTGACATAGCGCGGGATTGACATCGACTATTTGCGCTTGCATATCTATCAGTCCAATCCCGATAGAAGAACATTCAAAAATTGCTCGGAATTTTGCTTCACTTTGACGTAGTGCGGCTTCTGCGGCGTTGCGTTCGCTGGCTTCTATGGCGAGAGTGACAAAATCTGCAATAGAACCGGCAAAGTTCTCTTCTTCTAATGTCCATTGACGAACTTCACCGCAATGTTCGTGGGAGACTACGCCGACTAATCTACCTCCCAACCAAATTGGAGCATTCAATAGAGATGCAATTCCTAATTCAAAAAGATAAGATTGAGATAATTCTTCAGTTCTACTATCGTTGATGGCATCATCAACCGCAAGGCTACGCTCTGCTTCTAAAGCTTGGAAATAATTAGGGTAATTAGCTTTGAGGAGTGATAAACCATTGCGGTGTTCTTTACTTCTGACATCATACAAATCTACGCATTCCAAAGTAGAGTGGTCTTGATTATATAACCACACCCCTACTCGCTCTACTGAGATGGTACGTGCAGCAGCTTCTGTAATCTCTTGGAAGGCGGCTTTGAGATTACCTTGTTGAAATGTCTTACTTCTTGCTAGTTGCACTAGGGTTTGGCTTTGTTTTCGGCGCGCATTTTCTCGGATTTGCAACACTTCTTGGGAATTTTTAGATTCTGTAATATCTCTAGCCGCAACTACCTGCATTTTTTGACCTGAGTGAGAAATCACTTTGCCTTGAAATTCTGCTGAAAAAGTAGAGCCATCCTTTCTGACTACAATGACTTCACAAGGGATTTCCGAACCAGAAAGTATATTTTTTGTCATTAACTCTTGTGATTCTAGCGCAATCAGTTCCCGGCCGTTTTTACCGATCGCTTCTGCAAGTTCATAATCAGTCATTTCTACCAGGACATAATTAGCATTGAAAATTATTCCCCGATCTTGTATTATTATGCCTTCAAACGTTGCTTCAGACATAAAACGCCATTTTGAGTTAGCAAGCGCGCATCAGAGATGGTTTTTAAATCTTTATCATCCTTTAGGCAGAAATTCAAGCCTTTGAGGTATAGAAATTTTACCTTTAGATCGGTAACCATCTCAGTTTATTACTAAATGTTAATGAAAAACACTGGTCTATTTCTTTAGATAGAGATACGCGACCTCATATATTTTGCGACAATTAGATTAGAGCAGCTGTTGCAGAGGTGGAGCGATGAAAGATAGCAGTATAAGAATTGTCTCTCTCATTCCCAGTGGAACAGAGATTTTAGCGGCACTGGGTTTGACTGATGCTATTGTCGGGCGATCGCATGAATGTGACTATCCCCCAGAAATCCAAAATCGCCCGATTTGTACCAAAGCACGGTTAAATAGCAATGCTTCCAGTCAGGAAATTGATCAACAGGTGAATAATTTATTGCAATCGGCTGTGAGTATCTACGAAATTAATACTGAGATTCTCCAGCAAGTCAAGCCCACCCATATTGTGACTCAAGACCAGTGTGATGTCTGTGCTGTGAGTCTGCAAGAAGTAGAAAAAGCAGTTGCCAATCTGATTGACACCTCACCACAAATCATTTCTTTGCAGCCAAATTTACTGGCAGATGTTTGGCAAGATATTGAGCGGGTTGGTAATATTTTTGAAGTAGACTCAGTAAAATTGCTAGAAGACCTGGAAGCACGGGTGAAGATTTGTCAGCAAAGAATCCAAGGATTGTCTTTAACAGAACTACCCACTGTCGCTTGCATTGAATGGATAGATCCTTTGATGGTAGGTGCTAATTGGATTCCGGAATTAGTCAATTTGGTAGGCGGACAAAGCTTATTTAGTTCTTCCGGTCAGCCATCAGCTACCATAACTTGGGAAACACTTGTAGCCAGCAATCCCGATGTAATTATTTTTATGCCTTGTGGTTGGGATTTACAGCGCACTCGCCAAGAAGCGCGGTTATTAACCAAACTTCCAGAATGGCAGGGACTTCATGCTGTGCAAACTGGTAGAGTCTACATTACTGATGGCAATGCTTACTTTAACCGTCCCGGCCCCAGGTTGGTAGATTCCCTAGAAATTTTGGCAGAAATGTTACATCCAGAAATTTTTGCTTATGGTTACAAAGGTACAGCTTGGGAAGTTTTAGCGGCTGATGAGGTGGCGGCGATGGCGGTAAGGGGCGCTTAGGCTAGGGGCTAGGGCGTATTTTTCAACTCTAACCACAACAAGATAAAAGCGATCGCGGTTCCATCCACATTCCGGAACTTGCCGATCTAGATTGTCTTGTTGATCTGCGTTAGCCAAGCTTAGGAGTCGTGTAAAAATAAGTTGAACAATTTACAGCAGTTTTCACCTATTTGAACCACATCTGTCGTAGGGGCACGGCACCAGTAAAATTATTGTATATATGAGAAGATTGTGGATGCCGTGCCCCTACAGTGTGGTCTATTTACCTGAAAATAGCTGTAATTTTTGTAGTGCGGGCAGCGTTCGACTGAGCGCTCACGCCGAAGTCTTGCCCGCGCGAGCAAGATGCTCGCACTACTTATTTTTACTTGATGCCATACCCAAGGTATCACTTGCAATAGCCCCTATTTTTCAATTGAGCCTGAAGTTAAGGTGAGAACAATGGCAGATTTGGATGCCAGAACTGTCTTATATATTGAAGATGATGCTGCTTACATTTTATTGGTGAGGCGTGCCTTGCAACGCTCAAAATTAGGTAAATTGCCTAATTTACGAGTCTTCACAACATCAGAAGAAGCTATACGTTATCTATCAGGACAACCTCCTTATCAAGACAGATTAGCTCATCCTTTGCCAAGTCTGCTGTTAACAGATTTACGCCTACCGGGAAAATCAGGATTATATCTTGTGAACTGGGTAAAAAAACAAGCAGAATTTGAGCAAATGCCGATAGTAATGTTAACTGGCTCGGCTTTGGATGAAGATATTGAATCAGCTTACGAGTTAGGCGTAAATTTTTGCTTAGTTAAGCCAGCAGAAGTTGAGATGTTAGTCAGCATTATTCATGCACTCAGCGTTTACTGGATTCCCCCACCAACTAAAGCGACTATTTAAAATATATCAAAAACTCCACCCATAAATGGAGTTTTGTCAGTAGTCAGTAGTCAGTGGTTAGTAGCAAAGATTTGTAAAATGACAACTGACACACGTTCGCGTAGCGTCTCGTAGAGAAGCGAAATAAAAAAAGGGAACTAATAATGACTCAACGAGAATTTCCGAATTGGGAAGCGCTCTATCAAGAACAAGCCGTTGAAAACATGCCCTGGTTCAACTCTAGCTTAGATCCAGATGTTGAGGAAGCCCTGCTCAAGCTGGAACTGAGCAATGGTTCAGTCCTAGATTTAGGAACCGGGCCGGGAACCCAAGCGATCGCGCTAGCTGAACGCGGCTTTCAGGTGATGGGGACAGATTTATCAGAGGCTGCTATTCGTCAAGCAGCAGTCAAAGCAAATCAGAAGGGATTACAAATTTCGTTTGAGCAAGATGATATTCTTAACAGTCATCTACAACAATCTTTTGACTTGATTTTAGATAGAGGCTGCTTCCATGTTCTACCACCCCACAGCTATGATACTTACGTGCAAACAGTCGCAAACTTATTAAAGCCAAAGCGCTATCTGTTACTGAAATGCTTTTCTCAAGAAGAGACAAGAGAACAAGGCCCTTATCGCTTTACTCTAGAGGAAATTCAGCAGATATTCAAACAGCAATTTGCTCTGCATTCGGCTAAACAAACGGTCTATCATGGGACACTAGATCCCCTTCCCAAAGCACTTTTCTGCATCCTAGAAAAGCAGTGAAATTTTATATATTTCGATTTCGTGCTGACTTAGGCTGCGTTCGATGTGCGCCAAAATATTTTTCACTGCGATAACGCAGCCACACCCGTAAAACTTGCGGTATCTGCTGTTTTTGCTCTTTGGTTAATGTATTGTAAAGAGTCAATGCGCGATCGCGTTCACCTCGACAAGCTGCATTGTTATGAGCGTCCCAATAGCTGCGAGCCACGCGAATGCGACGACAAACTTCTTTAATTAACGCTTCTCCTGTGAGTGGAGTATCTGGCTTTGCCATACTTAATTACCAAATTCAGATTCAGTTACCGCTTTGACATAAGCGATCGCTATGGGTGTAAGTTTATTTTCTAATTCTGTCACCAAAGCGCGATCGCTTTGTGACCAAATTCGCGGTTTCCCATAAACAGCAGGTTGCAAAATTCCCCATAATTGCTGATTATATCGCAAATGAGCATGAATTAAGGCTCTATGTCCCATGTGCTGATGCTCAAAGTCTTTATTGACAACTTCTGGACTAGCAATTTCTATATCTTCAACATAAACTGAAGGATCGGCGCGGAGTGCCGCCGCAAATAAAGGATCTTCTTGGGGTAAAGACTCTGATTCTAATCCCCAGTCGAAAGTTGTCGCCTCTGGTATATCTGGATGGCGTCGCCAATAATAAGCGACTTGCGCCAGCTTTTTGTCTGGATTACGTAAATATAGAAAACAGCGATCGCACTGTAACGCTTCGCCAATTAGGGGTAAAATTTCCCTAAAAATAACGTCAGGATCGCTGTTTCTCTCTAGCACAGATTGAATATTTTTTGGCAGAACTAAGCTATTCATCAATAGATCGGTAAGTTTTTATCATATTTTCTCTAGTCTGGGCTAGGGAAAACATCACCCTACCGATACAAATCACCAATCTAGGACTTACGCAGTGTCAGATATTTTTCATGCTTTTTGTCAATGGTCAATAGTCCATAATCCAAAAACGTGAATTTTGACCATTGACTTTTGACTTTTGACCACCCTTGTGAGGGTTTTTGTGTTCGGTGCGTAAGTCCTACAATCTAGAATACTTCCACTGTCTCCATACTGTTTTCTAAGCCAGCAACTATCAAACTTGTGGTTTGTAAAATTGCCGCGCGATCGCCCATTCTACACCGCTCAAATAAAACATTCCCATCTAATTCTCTATGGGCTGCTAATGTTTCTAAAATATTTTCTTGCGCCTTTAAATTACCATTGGCACAAGCCGCATACAGTAACACACCTGCCATAGTATACATATCTAACATCGGCTCATCGCTATCTTCCAAATGGACAATGCTGGGAAACTCAGATAAAGGATGAACGAATTGATCGAAAGTTAATTGTGTCATATTTTCTAGCCGAGTCGATGTTATGAATAGGTTCCAACCCCAAATAAGCCGCTATTACGGTGTCTACTGTGGTTGAGTGCGAATAATTTGACTTACTTTAAACGGCGCGAAATTCTTTGTGCGATAGACTTTGGTAGTTTGTTTCATGAGGTTTGCAGTGCTGACAAACTAGCAAAATTCAGGAGACAGACCATTAATACCGTAATGTAACTGTAAATTAAACTAGGCAAATTTAAAGATCTGACGATCTCTGCTTGCGGAATGAATACGAGCATATATACTGAACTTAAGGGTCTAAAAAACCCTTTGGATTCCTAAATAAAGGTGAGAAGCTAACTAGCAAAAAAAGCAGCTAGCTTCTGGGTGGTCTACCGTTTCTTTGATCTTCAGCTGTTTACTGCTCCTAGTCATCATATTAAGCTTGTCATTTTTTTTTGTCAAGCTGTCATTTAAATGTGACAGATACGAATGTCTTGCTTTTTGGAATTCATGAGAGAAAATAGAGACAAGGACAATATTCACAATTTTGACTTATGACTGACAGAAGGCGCTCTGAAGATTACAAACAAATTAGCGGCTATATCCCCCTGGAATTAGCCCTAGAGTTTAAAAGTATTTGTGCCCGCTTAGGCATTTCTCAAAGCGACGCTTTAGAAGAGATGGCTCAAGAGTGGATAGCTAAAAAAACAGATGTATATGCGCTCAACATGCAAAAAGCAGCGCCAAAAACCATTGCTGATGTCGTCAGAATCAACATGGCAAAACTCAAGCGTTGTGGGGTGAAAAACTTACCCGCCTTAGCCAAAGGCGAAGTACTACCAACACCAGGAGATTTTGCGATTATTACATCCGCTTTAGCTATCCCAGAAGAAGAAAGAAAAAAAATCTGGGAAGAAACTTTTAAAATTTCCGTATATCAAGATACACAGGGTGTAAAAGTATTTAAAGATTCTCAAGGTGTCAAACAAGATGAGTGCGAGTATTCTTAAAATCCTCAACTTACCGGGGTGGAACTATAAAATGTCTTATGAAGGGGTTTCAATTTTAGCCCCAACCAAGCGGGATGCCACTTACTTGGCGCAAAGCTACGGAGAAGCACTCAGCGAAACTGCATACAAAATTAATGGTAAAGTGCGGATTAAATGGCGAGGCTGTAAGCAACCGATTGAATTTTTTGGGTGGATGGCTACCAAAGCAGCGCCTACAACCTCACAGACAGCCGAGCGGATTTTGCAATATCAGGGTGCGGTATTTTGCAGCCAGCTACATGTCCCGTCAGAGTTGTTATACCGCATGGTTGCGGCTGCAGAAAACGATCGCCCTGTAAGTATAGTGAGACAAGATACTCGCAAACAAATCATTGTGAATCAGCCAATGGTTGAGATGCTAGAAACACCACCAGAAATTGCGACACACAGAGTTATGACACAGTTTTGGTTACCGCAAGATTTAGCCGAACTAGAACAAAGATTGCACAACGATAGGGGATTCACTTGGACTTATTCTGCTGGACTCAATGAAAAAGCTTGGGCAATTTTAACCACACAGTTTGAAGCTTTTGAAGTTGAGGGGATTTGGTACAGACAGGGAATCTGTTTATCAACGCCGCAACTAGTACCGATTCCTTCAGGGGTATTTGAACCCGCTTAAATTCATATCCCCTCCTGTAAAAATGGAGGGGATTATTTTTTAACTCTTTAGGACTTACACAGTGTCAGATAGTTTTTATGCTTTTTGTCAATGGTCAATAGTCCATAGTCCAAAAACCGGAATTTTGACCATTGACTTTTGACTTTTGACCACCCTTGTGAGGGTTTTTGTATTTGGTGCGTAAGTCTTACTCTTATTGCTGTGATGCAAAGATAATCAGGAATTCTAAAGTTTTGCTGTAATTCCACACTTGCTGACATCGCGGTGAAAGTCTAGCTCTGACAACATCACAACAGCGATCGCGCTTTATAAAATCAAGCTATTATTTAGTTTGTAAATAATGCAGCGTCAAACTCAACTTTTGCATGAAAGTAGCAGTCTTCAGTACCAAAGCCTACGATCGGCAGTTTTTAGAAGCTGCAAATAATCCCAAACAGCACGATTTAGCCTTCTTTGAACCCCGACTAAATCGAGATACAGCCATCTTAGCCGCCGGATTTCCTGCGGTTTGTGCATTTGTACATGATCAGGTAGATGCTTCGACTTTAGAGATTCTCGCTTCACATGGAACTCACCTGATAGCTCTGCGCTGTGCTGGTTTCAACAATGTAGACTTAAAAACCGCCGCCGCTTTAGGTATTACCGTTGTGCGCGTACCTGCTTACTCACCCTATGGGGTTGCAGAACACGCAGTAGGCTTAATTTTAAGCCTCAATCGCAAAATTCATCGCGCCTACAACCGGGTACGAGAAGGTAATTTTTCCCTAGATAAATTACTCGGATTCAACCTCAACGGGCGTACTGTGGGAATTATCGGTACGGGAAAAATCGGCTTAATTCTCGGACAAATCATGAAAGGGTTTGGCTGTCACCTCCTCGCCTATGATGTGTTTCGCAACCAAGAATTAGAAGCCATCGGTGGTAAGTATGTAGAATTACCAGAATTATTTGCTAACTCTGATATCATCTCCCTACATTGTCCCCTGACAGAAGACACTTATCACTTAATCAACGAGCAAGCGATCGCCCACATGAAACCTGGCATCATGATTATTAACACTAGCCGAGGTGCGCTGATTGATACCGAAGCAGTAATTGCTGGGTTAAAATCTGGGCAAATTGGCTATCTTGGTGTCGATGTATACGAGCAAGAATCAGAATTATTCTTTGAGGATTTATCTGATGAAATCATCCAAGATGATGTGTTCCAATATCTCACAACATTTCCCAACGTACTAATCACCGGACACCAAGCCTTCTTTACAGAAGAAGCTTTGCGTAATATTTCTGAGGCAACCATATCTAATATTACTGATATTGAACAAGGTCGCCCCTGTCAAAATGAAATTCGCGCCCAACTACCAGCAGACAATAAGGTGCTGGTGAATTGAGCAATAACTCGTAATTCGTAATTCGTAATTCGTAATTCGTAATTACAGCATCTTCCTGTAAATAGACCACGCGGTAGGGGCACGGCACCGACAATCTTTTGGTACATACAATAATTTTACTGTTGCCGTGCCCCTACGACAGATATGGTTCAAATAGGTGAAAACTGCTGTAATAATTCATTAATTACGAATTATAAAAGAATACGCCAGATGCTAGGGGTATGGCAATGCCATACCCTCTAGAATATATTGATGTAGCGCAAACACTACAGCAGATTGCCAGTTGGTGCGGTACAGATGATCGTTGATTGTAGGGGCACTGGCACTGCCATGCCCCGAAGCGCGTACCTCATTTACCTGAAATATGTTGTAAATTGGGATAAGAATGCGGACAGGACAAGGGTTTAGGCTTGTATATTTGTCTGTCTTTTTAAATTGGTATCAGGTAAAAATACCACGCTGTAGGGGCAAAGTAATACTTATGCCTCTATTTGCATACAAATAATATTTGCGACACATCAAAATATTTTAGAGGGCATGGCAGTGCCAGTGCCCCTACAATCTGACGCATTCTTTTTTCCAATTGGTGTTACTTGAAATATTCTGTATTTTACGCACCTGTGACGCATCATTTTGGGAAAAAATCTCTCATATTGTAGCCCTTAGTTTCTATTTTCTGAATAAATAAGTAATGTCTAAACTAGAGCCTAAGTAACAGATTTATTAGTATTTAAAACTTCAATGCTACATATTGACTCAAATCAATGATTATTCAATCCGAGGAATAATAAGTCTTACTGATAACTACCTTTATAAATTAACATTTTACTAATTGACTAGTTTGCAGTCAATATAAGAGTAAGAACTTTAACTATAGAAAATATCTTTTTGGTAAAAACACATGGCATTACTTACAGAAGCTAATCCAATTACAAAAGCACCTGGACTGTTGACGATTGAGACTGCGGAAATAGGTGCAGAAACTACTGCTATTCGCTGTCTTGATTGGGATAGAGAACGTTTTGATATTGAATTTGGATTGCGGAACGGCACAACCTATAACTCTTTTTTAATTCAAGGCGAAAAAATCGCTTTGGTAGATACTTCTCACCGCAAATTTGAGAACTTATATCTAGAATTGTTGACTGGATTAATTGACCCAGCACAGATAGATTACTTAATTGTGAGCCACACAGAACCCGATCATAGTGGTTTGGTGAGAAACATTTTAGAATTGGCTCCTGATATCACCATAGTTGGTGCTAAGGTCGCAATTCAATTTTTAGAAAATATGGTTCACCAACCATTTAAATCAAAATTAGTGAAAAGTGGCGAACGTTTAAACTTAGGGAATGGACATGAATTAGAATTTATTTCTACGCCGAATTTACACTGGCCAGACACCATTTTGACATACGATCATAAAACTAAAATTCTCTATACCTGTGATGTCTTTGGAATGCATTACTGCGACGATCACACCTATGATGAGAATTTTACTGTCATCGAAGAAGATTTTAAATATTACTATGATTGCCTGATGGGGCCTAATGCGCGTTCGGTTTTAGCAGCATTAAAGCGAATTGAAAAATTAGAAATTGGTACAGTAGCGACAGGACACGGGCCTTTACTACAACACCATATTTCTGAATGGTTGGGTAGATATGGAACTTGGAGCCTAGAACAAGCAAAAACAGAAACATTAGTAGCTATGTTTTATGCTGAAGATTATGGCTATAGCGAACAATTAGTGAGAGCGATCGCACATGGTTGTACCAAAACAGGTGTCGCTGTCGAATTAGTCGATATTAATAGCGCTGAACCCCAAGAAGTCCGGGAATTAGTCGGACAAGCTGCGGGTTTAGTCATTAGTATGCCATCCCAAAATTCAGTTACAGCACATGCAGCGATTGGTACTATCTTAGCGGCGGTGCATCAAAAACAAACCATCGGCTTATTAGAATCAGGTGGTGGCGAAGATGAACCAGTTTATCCCTTACGTAACAAATTTCAAGAATTAGGTTTAACTGAAGGCTTTCCACCTATCTTAATTAAAGAACATCCTAGCCAATCTACAGAACAATTGTGTGAAGAAGCAGGTACAGATTTAGGTCAATGGTTAACCCGCGATCGCACTATTAAACAAATCAAATCTATCAACACAGATTTAGAAAAAGCCCTCGGTCGCATTAGCAACGGACTGTATATTATTACAGCCAAAAAAGGCGAAGTGCAAAGTGCTATGTTTGCCTCTTGGGTAACTCAAGCTAGCCTCAATCCTTTAGGTGTAGCCATTGCAGTTTCTAAAGATAGAGCCATAGAATCTTTGATGCATGTAGGCGATCGCTTCGTATTAAACGTATTAGAAGAGGGCAAATATCAAGGCTTAATGAAACATTTCCTCAAGCGTTTTGCTCCCGGTGCAGATCGTTTTGCTGGCGTCAAAACTTATCCGGCAATTAATGGATCGCCCATCTTAGCTGAAGCTTTAGCCTATATGGAATGCGAAATCACCAGCCGCATAGATTGTGGCGATCATTGGATTATTTATAGCACTGTGCAAACAGGAAGAGTCGCCAAAATCGATGGATTAACAGCAGTCCACCACCGCAAAATTGGTAATCATTATTAATTGGGAATGGGGCATTGGGCATGGGGCATTGAAACAATTTTGGATTTTGGATTTTGGATTTTAGATTTAGATTAGAATCCAAAATTGCAAATCTAAAATCTAAAATTCTTTGTCCTCCTTGTCTCCCTTGTCTCCCTTGTCTTCCTTCTGCCTTCTCATAACTACCGCTTCACACAATAATTGAGAGTGCTATATGTATCAGCCTGCTGAAAATAACCCAATTTCCATGTACCAAATTAATCGGGGTCGGATTGTGCGTAGCTTGGAATTTATCCAAGACATAATTGTGATTTCTTTATGTATTGGGTTATTTAGTTTCATGGTGATTCAGGTGAGAGATATGTTTCTCTCCTTGCTTCCTCCCCTAGATTTTCATGTTGTCACTGCTGATATTCTCTTTTTACTGATCCTCGTTGAATTATTCCGACTGCTGATTATTTATCTTCAAGAACAACGCATATCTATTGGTGTAGCTGTTGAAGTTTCTATTGTTTCCGCCTTGCGAGAAGTAATTGTTAAAGGCGTATTAGAAATAACTTCTAGTCAAGTGTTAGCAACTTGTGCATTTTTACTAGTTTTAGGAATCCTACTTTTCTTGCGAGTTTGGTTACCCCCCACCTTTGAAGGTATCGATCCAGAACAAGAAGTATCCAAACGTTATAAACGTCGCTATCTAGAAGAATTAGCCAAAAACAACGGACGTTAAGAAGAAAGGAAGGGAGACAAATAACAAATGACTATTGTAGAGACGCGATTAATCGCGTCTCTAACCAATGCCCAATGCCCAATGCCCCATGCCCATATCAAGAGGTTACTATGAATGCTACTTTAATACCCAACCGCAGTAGAGATGTTCAGGTTGCAGAGATTGGTGTTAATACTTTGATATTGCGATCGCGTACTTGGGAACGTCTGAAATTTGAGATTGAATATTCTCGTCAACGCGGTACGACAGCAAATTCTTATTTGATTCAAGCCGACAAAAAGGTTTTAATTGATCCTCCTGGTGAGTCTTTTACGGAGATTTTTTTAGAACAAATAGCACAGCATATAGACTTAACTACCTTAGATTACATTGTGCTTGGTCATGTCAACCCCAACCGTAGAGCCACTTTAAAGGAGTTGCTGTCTTTAGCGCCCCAAGTAACTTTAATTTGTTCTCGTCCGGCGGCTAATGCTTTAAAAACTGCTTTTCCGGAATGGGAATCCCATATTCAGTCTGTGCGATCGCAAGATACCCTGGATTTAGGCCAAGGACATCAACTCTCATTTATTACCGTTCCTACTCCCCGTTGGGCTGATGGGCTATGTACCTACGATTCCGCTACGAAAATTCTCTACACTGATAAGTTTTTTGGCGCTCATATCTGTGAAGATACTTTATTCGATGAAGATTGGAAAGCTTTAGATGCGGAACGTAAATACTATTTTGAATGTCTTCATGCGCCCCAAACTAAGCAGGTGGAAGTTGCTTTAGATAAATTCACAGTTTTGGGTGCTAAATGTTACGCTCCCGCACATGGCCCGGTGGTACGTTATAGTTTGAGTCGTTTTACCTATGATTACCGTCAATGGTGTCAAGGTCAAAAGTCTCAAGAGTTAAGCGTCGCTTTACTTTACGCCTCAGCTTATGGAAATACAGCCATTCTCGCTAATGCGATCGCTCAAGGTTTAATTGAAAATGGCATTAATGTGGAATCGATCAACTGTGAACTCACAGAACCAGCAGAAATTACTCGCATTGTCGAAGCTTGCGATGGCTTTATTATCGGTTCGCCTACTTTAGGCGGACACGCACCGACGCAAGTTCAAACAGCTTTAGGAATTGTCCTCTCATCGGCAGCGAAAACTAAGCTAGCTGGGGTATTTGGTTCTTACGGTTGGAGTGGCGAGGCGATTGATTTACTGGAAAATAAGCTCAAAGATGCCAATTATCGCTTAGGCTTTGAGACAATTAGAGTCCGCTTCAGCCCGACTCCTTTTGTTTTACAGCAATGTCAAGATGCAGGTGCTAGCTTTGCCCAAAACCTCAAAAAAACCAAAAAACTGCGGACTTCTCGCCAGGTAGTCACAGAAACCCATGTAGATCGCACAGAACAAGCTGTAGGTAGAATTATTGGTTCCTTATCTGTCGTCACAACTCGCGATCGCGATAATCATAAAGGTATCTTAACTTCTTGGATATCTCAAGCAACCTTTAACCCGCCAGGAATTATGATTGCGATCGCTCAAGAACAAAATGCCGATTTAATGTGTCATCCTGGGGATAAATTTGTTCTGAATATCCTCAAAGAAGGTAGAAATGTCCGCCGCTATTTTTCCCGTCAAAGCAGTTTAGGCGAAAATCCCTTTGCTCATCTTCCCACCCAAACCGCCGATAATGGCTGTTTGATTCTCACTGAAGCCTTAGCTTATTTAGAATGTACCGTCCAAAATCAACTCGAATGCGGCGACAGATATTTAATTTATGCTGTAGTTGATAAGGGTGAAGTATTAGAACATGAAGGTGTCACCGCCATCGAACACCGTAAATCTGGCAGTCAGTATTAACCTTTCACGGTTAATTTCACAGCTTACTGTTGTTAATATCCCCGATTTTTTGAAAAAGTCGGGGTTCTTTGACTAATAACAATTTTTTCCGAAAATTTAAGTAAGCTGCACAGCTAAATTATATAGGTCGAAAACGCAAAATAATTGTAGTGCGGGCAGCGTTCGACTGAGCGCTCACGCCGAAGTCTTGCCCGCGTCTGATATACAAATTAGATGCATCGCAGCT
The DNA here is from genome assembly GCF_963889195.1 of Calothrix sp. FACHB-168. Taxonomy (NCBI): domain Bacteria; kingdom Bacillati; phylum Cyanobacteriota; class Cyanophyceae; order Nostocales; family Calotrichaceae; genus Calothrix; species Calothrix sp. FACHB-168. The sequence continues at coordinate 123,563 of NZ_CAWPNJ010000017.1, read as the reverse complement.
TATTATTGATTATTGAGATATTGTTTCAATTACACTTCGTCTATTTTCAAACCTGGAGTAGTGCGGGCTAGAAGCCTGCTACGAAGAGTAGGGAGCAAGATGCTCCCACTACTTTTAAAACTATGGTTCTCAAAATAGATGTGGTTTTTTTATAAAAGTGACTGAGAGATGGTTTATTCTACATCAGTTGTTGTACTAAAATTTTGTAAGTTTTGCTACAGAAATTTTTGGTTGATTTTTCTGCATCAAAAGAATGAATTTTAGGAATAGAAAAGTAAAACTTTGTGTAGCAAATTACAAATTTTTATGCATAATAGATACAACTATCTTGGGCTAAAATTTGATTTCAGCATGAGTTAGCCAGAGCTAACACTCTTTATAGCTAATTTAGCTGCAAATAACTATTGATAACCCTTGATTTTAGGTTGCATTAGAGCAAATATGTAAAATCACTGATAACAACAGTTGCTCTGAAAACGAGAAAAGCTAAGTTATGAGTCTTGACTTTACATCATAACTCAATGTAACGTATCTTACTTTATAGGTGTGCAGAAATTCCCAGATTAATTGCTAAAACCAGCAATTAATTATGGATATTTCGTGGAGAGGAAAACGGAAATATGTCTCATTTATTTTGGAAAAATCTGGTATTACTACCAGTGTTTTTGGGTGCAAATGCATTAGCCTCATCTAGTGTCATGGCTGCGGAATTATTAAATTCTGCTAACTCAGCAGCAGCCACAAATTCTAGCGATGCTACAACTGCCTTAGAGCCAGCAAAACCAGCTAAAACAGAAGAAAATCAAGTTTTAGTTAGTCAAGCAATTAATCAAGACTCGATGTCTCAAGTTACGTCAGTATCGCAATTTTCTGACGTACAACCAACCGATTGGGCATTCCAAGCATTACAATCTCTCGTTGAACGCTATGGTTGTATTGCCGGTTATCCTAACGGAACTTATCGAGGAAATAGAGCATTAACTCGTTATGAATTTGCAGCAGGTTTAAATGCTTGTTTAGATCGAGTTAACGAACTGATTGCGACAGCAACAGCCGACTTGGTAACCAAACAAGATTTAGCTACCCTCCAGCGTTTACAAGAAGAATTCTCCGCCGAATTAGCAACCTTACGCGGTCGAGTAGATTCTTTAGAAGCGCGGACAGCAGAACTAGAAGCAAATCAATTTTCGACTACCACCAAGTTAGTTGGTGAAGCAATTTTCGTCGTTACTGATACCTTTGGCGAAAACAACAATAACAAAACTGTTTTTCAAGACAGGGTACGTTTAGACTTACAAACCAGCTTTACCGGTAGAGATACCTTACACACCCGGATTGCGGCTGGTAACGCCAATTTGTTACGTTTGCCCGGTAACAGCTTTGAAAGTACCCAAACCTTTAACCTGGGCAATACTGGTAGTAACAGCGCGATTATCGACTGGTTATCCTATTACTTCCCCTTGGGTAACTCCCAAGTTTATATAGCCGCAACTGGCGGTATTCACAGCGATTACGCGCCTACCGTTAACCCCTACTTTGAAGGTTATGACAGTGGTAACGGTGCTTTATCTACCTTTGCATCTGAAAGCCCAATTTACCGGATTGGCGGTGGTGCTGGTGGTGGCTTAAACTTTGTTTTTGGTAGTGGTAATGGTGGTTTCCAACCTTCTATAACCTTAGGTTATCTAGCATCTCAAGCTAATAACCCCGCACCACGCACAGGTTTATTTGAAGGTAACTATGCAGCTTTAGCGCAGTTAAACTTGAACGTTGGCGATCGCTTATCTTTTGCCGCCACCTACGTTCATGGTTATCATGATGCTAACACTGCTTTATTTGATTTCGGTGGATTAACCTCTGGTGTTGTAGGTACCGCACCAGCTAACTTTGTTGGTGGTGGTAATCCCTATAACAGTAACTCCTATGGTGTGGCAGCTGCTTTCAAACCCAGCGATAAACTGTCAATTAGTGGCTTTTTAATGTACAGCGACATTAACAGCTTAATTGGCAATAGTAACGATGAAGTTTGGAGCTATGGTGTGGGTGTAGCCTTACCAGATTTTGGTAAAAAAGGCAACCTTTTGGGTATTTTTGCAGGTGCCCAACCATATTTAGGTAGTATCAGTGGCGATCGCCCTTACCATATTGAAGGGTTCTATAAATACCGCGTCAGCGACAATATCTCCATCACTCCCGGCGTGATTTGGTTAACCAGTCCCGGTCAAGTTGCTAATAGCGACGATGCACTGATTGGTACTTTAAGAACCACTTTCACCTTCTAAATTCTTCGAGATAGGAAAAAGCAAAAAGGCGGTGGGGTATGTTCCTCACCGCCTTTTTTCATTAAGTCGGGGAGAATCAACCCAACCATATTAAGAAACGTTAATACACCTAATACCAATTCAACATGAAGATGCATATAATCTAGCCTGCAAAGGCAGGCTTTGTAATTCTAGCCCCAGGCTTACAGCCTGAGGGCGTTATGTGCAGCCTCACATAAAATTTGTATAAAACCCTGACCACTGACAAATGACCAATGACCAATATTAAAAAAGAAATGTGCTTCTCAGAATACCCACAGTCACCGACTCATTATTAGGTGTATGACCAGGTTCTATAATATGAATAATTCCTGGTGTAATACTAATATTATCTGTCAGGCGAATGCGATAAAAAGCTTCAATTTGCGTTGTAGTTCCTGGTTGTCCACCCGCACGGCCTAAACCTGTATTAATCAAATCAGGTACATTGCTACCATCAGGTAAGGTACTGCTAGTAATTTTTGGTGGTTGTCCCACATAAATTCCCCCCAGATTTCCTCTACCAAATAAATCGGGAAAGTTGAGAAATGCCATATAATTTGTAGTTTCTACACTCCCAGTTTGTCCGGGAATGTAAGAACTAGTGTAACCACCCCAAGCACCAAGGGTGATTTTAGGTGAAATTTGCCATGTGACAGTTGCACCCACAGCATTTGTTTGTAAAGGTTCTGAGTTGGCGCTTAAACATTCATCCCCAACAAAAGTTAGCAAACAACCATCTGTAGAGTAATTATTGACGTAATATAAACTCAAATCTAGAGTCTTAATTGGCGTTAGCAGTAACTGTACCCCTGTAGTAGTGCTGCCATCAAATAAGCCACTACCTTTACCAGGATTGCCAGGATTATAACTAGAATATATTGCTTGTAAGCTGGCACGTTTAGCAAATTGCCAATCCACAGCTATCCCACCATGACCAAAACCCATATTTAAAATTGGGTTGCGTTGAGCAAAATAAGATAGCGGCCCTGTAGCGGCGCTTTCTACGCGATTAGGGCCGCGAAAAGCAGTTGTCATATTGACGCCTTCTGTTCCCGCCATCACTGCTAAATTATCAGTAACTAGCCAGTGATAATTGAGGTCACTGATAATTAATTCATTATTAGTATTAAATTCATAACCGAGAAAAAAATCATTACGAGAAACGTTATTGGCAGTAAATCGCGGATCTGTATTACCAATACCATATAACAGACCTGTAAATAGGTAACCGCGAGGGTTAAATTGGGTGGTTAAATATATTTGTGCTTGAGAGACAACATTAATATTTGTACCAGCATCATTGGAATCTTTAATTCCATCGCGAGGATTAACGTCACCGCGATTGCTAGTCCGTCCTTGAACACCAGAGATAACAATTCCTGAAAGTTTACTTGTGGGGGAGAATTTATTAGCTTCTAGTTCAGCAGTGCGTGCTTCTAAATTATCAACTCTACCCCGTAAATTGGCTAATTCGGGAGCAAATTCTGACTGTAATTTTTGAATTTTGTCGAGTTCTTCGCGAGTCACAGCATCAGTAGTTGCTGTTGCAATTAACTCATTAACTCTATCTAAACAAGCATTCAAACCTGCGGCGAATTCATAGCGAGTCAAAGCGCGATCGCCGCGATAGGTACTGTTAGGATAACCTGCTATGCAACCGTAGCGTTCCACTAATGATTGCAATGCACCAAAAGCCCAATCTGTAGGCTGTACATCTTTGAGTTGAGACACCGATGTGATTTGTGACATCGGATCTACTGTTTCTAGATCGGGCTGATTCGTGGAGGACGGTAAGCTGTATTCTTGCGCAGTGGCTTTTTGTACAACACCATTGACGCCCGCCATGATTAACCATGCGAGCATCCAGGCTTTACTCTTACTGTGGCTAATCATTTTTTTGTTCAACTTTTTTACTCTAGTTACACAGGTGAAATTTCAGTATATGTAACTTTATTGCTAAACATCTTGAGTAAAATCACTACTATTTGCCAAATAAAAATAAAAAATTTCTGGGCAATATTTCTGCGGCGCGAGTATAAAAGATAAATTACTTAGTATCTATAGACTCTCTGGATCGAGTGAAAATTAGCATGGTAAATCGGTTGCGAAAACTGACACCCAAACCCTCAGGGAAAATTCAGCCTCGTGCAGGTAAAATCAACTTTCTGTTTGTCAAACCCCAAAGCAATAGTCAGCTGGGAAATTGGTTAATCTCAATCATAGCGATCGCGGCATTATTCAGCAGTGCTGGTTTACTGATTGCTTTTAGCTGGATTAGCATTCTTTTTATCTTCAATCCAGAGAAGATTATTTGGCTAAATAAATATTTACCGGAATGGGCGCAAATTACAGTCGCCAATGTGGGAGCAAAACCCCAAACCCTCAAACAAATTAAAGCCAGCCTGATTCAAAAAAAACTGGTAGCAGGGGAAATCATCGCTTTGGCTAAGGATCGACAAAACAGGTTTTTACTCCCAGTTATCCAACAGCGTGTCAATTGTCAATTAGATTGCCAAGTAATTGTCGAAATGCGGGTGTATCAAGAATCCCAAGATGTAGAGTTACAAGCCCAACCGGAAAAATATTACCATCTGGTTTCCCAATTAGCGATCGCGGGGCCAGATGAAGCTTTTGTTCGGGCTAGCAATAATGAAGATAGTGAAGCAGACAATTCCGAAAACAGCCTCCCCTTATCGTTAAATGAATTAAACCGCTTTACCGGAGAAACCCCATTAACAGGTATTTGGTTTGATTTACAAGGTAAAGTACCCCAAGGCGCAGGTGCGATCGCCTACGGTAAAATTGTCTATTACGATCCACAGCGCCACCAGCTGCATGAAATGTTGGCTTGGAAAAGCCCCAATGGACAAGTACCTAAATGGCAGCAAGTAACCGGCGACGCTACCAAAGAATTAGTTATTGACCAAACAGTCGGCTTAGAACCACAAATCCGCGTTTATCAAGTTAAATCGGCAAAATTAGCAGCTAAATCGATTCACTTAGCAGAAATTTCCCTAAAAACACCATTCTTACCAGATAATTCTTACCAAGATGCTTTATTACTCGCCCGCAATGGTCTGTGGACACCAGCATATAAATGGTTGAAATCTTTAGAAAAACAGCGAAAACAGCCATTTCCGCCAGAAGTCCAAGGACAAATGGCGCTGATGCAAATGCATTCGCAAATTACTAAAAGCCAAGCCGATCAAATTTGGGCGATTCCCAGTCAAGAAGTACTTGCAGATTTGATTGATGGTCGTTGGGAGAAGGCTTTAGAAGTATTTGCTGCATCTGCTGAGAATGTCCAAGAAATAGCTACTCTCTTACAAATGGATGGGGGTAGGTTATGGAATCGCACCACCACTGCATTGCGAGTTAATCCCAATCGCCCAGAAGTTGCAGCTTGGGGAGCCTTAATTTTAGCCGTACAACGGGGGGAAGAAAGAGCGATTTCTTGGTTGCAAGCACAACCAAAAATTAGCGCCGATACTCTGGTGCGGATTCAAGAGTTATTAGTCATGCTGAATAATCAAGGGGTTAAACCCAGAATCATCTCTACTCACCTCAGCCGCATTATTGGTGCAGTCCAACCAATTACCAAGGTAGTTAGTACAGAATGGCTTAGACCAAACCCCCAAGCAAGCTTGCAACTTTCCGATAGCGAAGTTTGGTATCAAGTAGAAGTGAGTGCATTTCATGACGGTAAACGCTGGCTAAATTTCCCCTTTGCTAATTTACAGCTACCAAAAATTTCGCCTGCAAAATATATTTGGGAAACTTTGGGTATTTATTCTGACCCAGAGATTTTACTTGTAGTTTGGTTACCCAATGGCGAACAACAAATCGCTACTGCGACTATTCAAGGTATCAAATTACAGGATGGGGCTTTGCGCCTACTAGTAGCGGGAGAAAAAATTGCTCACGATGGCAATAACTTACTGCAACCCCAGCCTTTAGCTTTAACAGATGCAGCTTTAGAATGGGTACAACCATCACCCTTGACAGTGGAACAACTAGCCCAACAAGATCCCGCCAGAGTTAAGGCTATGTTACCTACGGTGTGGCGAACTTTACAAAAATCTGGTCAAATTCCGCTAGGTACTATGCCTAGTTTGCAGCAAATGCAGCAACAATTGAGTTACTGGCCCGTACAGGTAATGAATTTAACCAATAATTCCCGACCAGAAACTATCCTGACTATTTCCGCAGAAGCGATCGCTTTATTGAAAGAATCCTTACAGCCAGAAACTATACAGCCAAAAAATTTATCCCTTCCCCGCACTATCATCTTGTCTGATAGCGGTAAAGTACTTTATACTGATTTTCAATCCGATTCCGAACAAGCACTGACAGCGATCGCTAAACTGGCAAACAGTCACTCTCTATCTTTGTTGGTAGAGAATGGCAATCAGTACAGCCTCAAGCGCTGGTCTCAGAAAAATCAACGCTTTGAGTAGTGACAGCAATCAGGCTGAAGTATGTAGACACCCGGAGGGTGCCTTGCTAGAGGCGAGAATGTATTCAGTAAATTTACTGCATGGAATTGCGGACATTTTTCATGTCCCTTGAGCCTCCAGACTTCAGACTGTGATTTGCTTATTGTTCTTGGCTATTGCTAGATTGGCGCTGTTCTTTGAGGTTCTGCAACTGCATCAGCAAAGAATCAATCTCTGCTTGTAAGTGCATGAACTTGATTTGCTGATCGTCTTGGTAATAAGACTTGTTTAACTTGCTTGCTAAAGCTTGCTGGGAAGAGCGGTCAGAAACACTAGATGAATAGGTAGACATAGTTAACTCGATCCACAACTCAACTCACACCATTAGAGATATTATAATAATGTAGTTTTAAGCTTTGTTAAATAATTGTATCGTTTCTATCATTTACTCTAATAGATTTGGAGTTATGTGATAAGAGACTCCAATTACCCAAGATGTGTTCCAGGGAAAACATCGCCAAACTGGGAGGAAAGTAGTAAATAAAACTTATGGTTAAACGCCAAACCCATAAGAAATTACTAGATTCTTGTGTTAAGAGCCTTTAGTGGTGCAAGATGTGTACCACTGGTATTTTTCTGTTTGCACTAAAAAATTTGTATAAATCACCGTGACTGTAAGCCCGTCTGTTGCTAAATCTTATCGCCAACCTTGGCCTGGACTGATAGAAGCCTATCGTCAATACTTGCCTGTCAGCGAACAAACGCCGGTAGTTACCTTGTTGGAAGGTAACACGCCACTAATTCCCGTACCAGCGATCGCCGAACGCATTGGTAGACAAGTACGTGTATATGTGAAATACGATGGTCTTAACCCCACTGGTAGCTTCAAAGACCGGGGGATGACTATGGCCATATCTAAGGCGAAGGAAGCAGGCGCTAAGGCGGTAATTTGTGCCAGTACGGGTAACACTTCAGCCGCAGCCGCCGCTTACGCCAGAAGGGGAGGAATGAAGGCCTTTGTGCTAATTCCTGATGGTTATGTAGCTTTAGGGAAATTAGCCCAAGCTTTACTTTACGGTGCGGAAGTCTTAGCAATTAAAGGAAATTTTGACCGCGCTTTGGAAATTGTCCGAGAGATGGCGGAAAGCTATCCGATTACCTTGGTAAATTCGGTCAATCCCTACCGCCTAGAAGGGCAAAAAACAGGCGCATTTGAAATTGTCGATGCCTTAGGTAATGCTCCCGATTGGCTGTGTATTCCTGTAGGCAATGCGGGGAATATTTCCGCCTATTGGATGGGCTTTTGTCAATATCACCAAGCTGGGAAATGCGATCGCCTACCCAAAGTCATGGGCTTCCAAGCCGCAGGTGCAGCCCCCTTGGTAAACGGACAGCCAGTAGCGCACCCAGAAACCATCGCTACAGCGATTCGCATTGGTAATCCAGCCAGTTGGGAAAAAGCGATCGCTGTTAAATCAGCTAGCCAAGGAGAGTTTCGCGCCGTCACCGATGAAGAAATTCTCGATGCTTACCGCTTGTTAGCTTCCAGCGAAGGTGTATTTTGCGAACCAGCTAGCGCCGCTTCTGTCGCCGGACTATTGCAAGTTAAAGACCAAATTCCCTCAGGAGCCACTGTAGTTTGCGTCCTCACCGGCAATGGTTTAAAAGACCCAGATACAGCTATTAAGCACAGCAATAGCCAATTTAAACAGGGAATTGCCGCCGAATTAGGAGCCGTAGCCCAGGCGATGGGATTTTAAGGCAAATATCAAAGTAGGCTGATTCGCCCGCCTTTCGACTTCTCTTCTCCCAAGGGGAGACGCTGCGCGAACGAGGCGCTGCGCGTTAAGCGAAGCTATGCCGCAGGCTTTACGCTCAAGGCTAATAGCCCAAGTAGGGGCGGGTTAAGCGAGATAGTCGTGAATTATTGGAGCGTATCTGTGAACCCGCCCCTACTGAAGTAGACTCAAGATTTTCAGAATATCTAGTCATCTTGAGATGACTTCAGCTATCAGCAAGAAACTTATACCAATTGGAAAAAAGAATGCGACAGATTGTAGGGGCACTGGCACCGCCATGCCCTCTAGAATATTTTGATGTGTCGCAAAGATTATTTGAATTGGTATTACGTTTCTTGCGGTAAATTGGTTTTACGATGAATATAATTTGTACTCGATATTCCCGATAAATTAGCATTTTTTAAATTGGCGCTCCAGATTCGCTAACTGTTTTCCTAATCCTTAATTGGCCAATTACTTGGAATTTTAATTGCAATTTAAATGGTCTAGAGAAACTGCTGTAACTACCATTCATTACCCGAATTTGGTTAATCTGGTGGGTATTAAAAATGTGATGTGTTTGGTATGGGGTTAATTGAGAATTGAGATTATAATCATTAATTAATTCATCATTATTAGTAAGAATAATCCCCATAATCAAGGAAGAATATTTATCGATATTAGTTAAGCTATCGTTCCATATATCTATAAAAAATTCTTGCATGAATTCCTGAATTACCAGAATACTCATAAAAGAATAATCTATCAGCAGCTTACTAGCTGTTGATAAATTTGTTTTCAAAGTAATTGTTGCTTGTTGGTAATCGATAAAAAAATCAATATTTTCCTCAAGCAGATTATCTTCTCCATCAATCACAAGATGGCATAAAGTAAAACCTTGAACAGGTGTTTTATCCAATTGATAAGTAAAATTTGCTGGTGAATTATCAAGAATAATTTCTTGATGTACTTCTTGCAGACTTGGGTGACTGGAACTACTTTGTTTAAACTTGGGACTAATTTCTAAATTACCGGGATAAATAGCAATTAATGGTAATAATTCAGCTTCCGTAGCTGAGATTGGTATATCCAGAATATGTTGTGCTGTCTGGGTAATTAATCCAGTAAGTTCTGATTGTAGCAGTTCACTAATATTGCTGAGTAAGTTTTGAATCACGACTATGAAGAATTATTGATAGTTTTTAGGTATAATTCTGCGTTTATACCAATTCAAATAATGTTAGCGACACATCAATATATTCTAGAGTTTATGGCACTGCCATGCCCCTAGCTTCTGTCGCCTTCTTTTTTTAAATTGGTATTACTTGACTTTTTTGCTGACTGCCCTATTGACAAATGTAGCAGATTGCAAATTGGTGAGGTACAGATAATTGTAAAGCCACAGCCGCGATCGCACTCCTACCCTTGTACCTCATTTACCTGAAATACCCTGTAATTAATGAATATGTATCAGCGTAGCTTCTGGCTTTACAGCAATCAATCTTACAAATAATTTTATAGGTTGAAAGATAACTGTAATACAATTGACTATTTTTTAGCGATTTTTTGCGTGATTGTACTGGTGTAAATGCTTTTTTAGAGTGAAATTTAAATTTTGCGGCACATCTCCATATTCTAGAGTTTATGGCACTGCCATGCCTCTACCATCTGTCGCATTCTTTTTTTAAATTAGTATCAGATTTTAATGAGGATTTTAAGTAGGTTAATAGTCAGCACTAAAGCGAAGCTGCGCATTAAAGCTATAAGGCTCCAAATTTGGTCATAAATAAACAAAGCCTGCCTAAGCAGGCTAAATTATATGCATCTTCATATTGAATTGGTATTAATAGGAATTGATTAAGCGAAAATTGCTGCTAACAAAAATAAGCTGTCTACCAAAATGGTGCTTAACACTGCACCACCAAAGGCATACCAATGTCGTTTTTGGTTGAATAAAGGTAAAATTCCCAAGGTTAATAGTAACAAAGCTAGAATTCCTGCCCAAGTTTGTCCCCAAGGTGTTTGTACTTGGATGAGAGCGGTTTGTAAAATTGCGGGGACAGCTTCAGGCTCTACGCGCATGATTTGACGCCAATAGGGCATTAAATCTACTACATAAAAGTACACATCCGTTAAGACTGTACCGAATAAAGAACCTAAATAAAACCAGCTACCAACTTTGTGCCAATTTCGCGCCAGACACCAACAAGCAAAGGGTAATCCAATAGATTCTACTGGTAAATGCCATAAGGGTTCCCAACGGAACCATCCCCAATAAATTGCCCCTGCTAGCCAACTCCAGCTAAAACCCAACAACAAATCGCCCCAAAGATAAGTTGCAGAACGTGACATTAAGGTAAAACTCAGCCATACCCACAATCCTGTCATCGCTAAACTCAAACTGGGAAGCGATCGCACTAATGGCGCTTCAATAAATACCGGTACTGATACCAAAAATACCGCCGCCGCTAATACTAGCCAAAGCTTTGTGGAAGTAGGTGTAATTGGCAGATTGGGCGATTGCGCGAGTGTTGTTTCTAACTCACCGATGCTATTACGCCCCTGAGTAATGCTGTGTAACTCAGTATCTATAGAGTTGGTAGAAGTACCGTAAGATGACAATGTATTATTAATCAACGTTTTTAATAATTGTTACTAAACTTTATCTTACTTAAGATATCACACTGAAAAATCCCCCCCTGGGGCATATTTATCATACATGATTTTGCGAGAAATGGGTGAGGGGCAGGGGCAGGGAGCAGGGAGCAGGGGGACAAATGAAAATTGTAGAGACGCGATTAATCGCGTCTCTAAGAAATGACTATTGATTAATTAGCGATCGCAAAAACTTTAAAAGATTGTCGTCAAGACTTAATCTAATTCAGGGAAACTCTAGCTATTAACCGCTAATCTCTTTGAGAGTGCTAAATTAATGGCGCGTCTTGGTGGGGATAAATGTATAACCCTATAACTGTGTTTTGTGATTATCCTGGTAGGTTTCCCAGGTGGTTGATTTGTGTAATTGGTTGTATTTTCAGCGATCTCAGGTAACGTAATGGCTTTAGTGAAACGTCAAAAATTCTTAATGTTGAGTGCGCTATCTGCTAGCCTCTCGGTAGCTGCATTTCCTCTGCAAGTTCTCAGCACCCAGCCTACCCCAGTGGTGGGTGAAGGGGTGCAACAAATGAATATATTGCAAGCGATTATTTTAGGTTTTGTCCAAGGAATGACCGAATTTCTACCAATTAGTAGTACCGCTCATTTAAAAGTTGTGCCTGTGGTACTGGGTTGGGGCGATCCGGGGGTAGCTTTTACAGCAATTATTCAACTGGGTAGTATTGCGGCGGTACTGTGGTATTTCTGGCCGGATTTATCACGGATTGTTAAAGGTTCGGTGAGAGCGATCGCTTTAAAAGATTATCATGACTATGACTTACGCTTGGCTTTAGGAATAATTTTAGGCACTGTACCGATTATTTTCTTTGGACTGTTAATTAAAAAATTTATTCCTGATTTTGATAATTCTCCCATTAGAAGCTTAGGTTCAATTGGCATTGCTTCTATAGTGATGTCGCTGTTATTGGGATTGGCGGAACAAATCGGTAAGCGGGAACGCAATTTTGAGAAACTGAGGATGAAAGATGGCTTATTGATGGGTTTAGCCCAATCTTTAGCCTTAATTCCTGGTGTATCCCGTTCTGGTTCTACCCTGACGGGGGGATTATTTATGGGATTAGAACGGGAAACCGCCGCCAGGTTTTCGTTTTTGCTGGGTATTCCCGCCATTACCTTAGCCGGCTTGGTTGAGTTAAAAAGTGTTGTGGAAGCCGGATTAAGCAACGATCAAATCATTCCCTTAGTTGCAGGTGTAATTTCGGCGGGGATTTTTTCTTATATTGCGATCGCCGGCTTGCTGCGCTTCCTGAAAACTCGTAGCACCTGGGTGTTTATTTGGTATCGATTGGTATTTGGTATCGTCATCTTAGGGGCAATTAGTGCCGGTTTGTTGAAAAATAGTTAATAGTCCCTAGTCCGTAGGGGTGGGTTGTGTGAAATCTTCACAAAAAAACAGATATGTTAGTTAAACCCACCCCTAGTACAGACGCGATTAATCGCGTCTCTGATCCTTGATCCTTGACTCTTAACTCATGAGTACAATCCATCCCGCCCGAATTAGCAAAGTATTACCAGATTCCATCGCTGCTGAAATTGGCTTTGAAGCGGGAGATGCGATCGTTGCAATTAACGGTACTCGTCCCCGCGATTTAATTGATTATCAATATTTATGTGCAGATGAAGTTCTCGAACTCGAAGTTTTAGATGCTGCTGGTAAAACTCATCACCTGGAAATTGAAAAAGATTACGATGATGATTTAGGGCTAGAATTTGAATCGGCTTTATTTGATGGGTTAATTCAGTGCAATAACCACTGCCCATTTTGCTTTATCGATCAACAACCACCGGGTAAGCGCTCTAGCTTGTATTTTAAAGATGACGATTACCGCTTAAGCTTTTTATATGGTTCTTATTTAACTCTGACTAATTTACCTGAAAAAGAATGGCAGCGAATTGAACAAATGCGCCTGTCTCCTTTATATGTATCGGTTCATGCTACAGAACCAGAAATTAGAACTAGATTATTAAAAAATCCCCGCGCTGGGCAAATTTTGTCACAACTTAAGTGGTTTCAAGCAAGAAGATTGCAAATTCATGCCCAAGTTGTCGTTTGTCCGGGTATAAATGATGGTATACATTTGGAACACACAATCAGGGATTTAGCGTCATTTTATACTGGTGAAGTCCCAACGATCGCATCCGTGGCGGTGGTACCAGTAGGGTTAACAAAGTTTCGTCCCCAAGAAGATGAACTCATCCCGGTAACCCCAGCAAAAGCTCAAGAAGTGATTTCCCAAGTGCGATCGCTTTCTGTTGACTTGCGGCAGAAGTTCGGTTCCAGTGTGGTTTGGTTAGCTGATGAATGGTTTTTAATTGCAGGTGAGGAATTGCCTAGTGAAGAAGAATATGAAGAATATCCCCAAATTGATAATGGTGTTGGTTCGATTCGGTTATTTATTAAGCAATTCACTGCTGCGGCTCAATCATTACCGTCAGAAATTTCTCCCAATAAAAAATTAACTTGGGTAGTTGGTAATGCAGTAGAAAAAGCATTTCAACCGCTTCTCCAACAGTTAAATGCTGTGAGAGGTTTGCAGGTAAATATGCGAGCATTAGCTAGCGATTACTGGGGACAGCAGATTAGCGTTACAGGTTTATTGACAGGGCACGATCTACTTTTAAATTTACAAGACCAAGATTTAGGTGATGGCATTTTGTTGCCAAGTGTCATGCTAAAACATGGTGAATCGTTATTTTTAGATGATATGAGTATTGCAGAAGTCGCCAGCAAACTCGGAACTAAAATCTTTCCTGTAGCCGGAATTGCAGAATTGCTCGATACCTGTATTGCTTAAACGATAACTAATCCAGCGATTTTGGATTGTGGCTGAAACATGCCTAAATCTTATAGCTGTTGACTGTTGTACGGGCGGGTTCACAAATATCTTCGATTTTTAACGGAAATCTCGGTTAACCCGCCCCTACAGACTTTTGACTGTTGACAGACTAGAAAGCCTTTTGTTGTTAGGGTTTTATCTTAGCTGAATATCCTAATCTATCTGGCTACTAGTCTGTGAGGATTGAAATGAGGGACTGTAGTGTGAGCGTCTCGCTCACGCGGGCAAGACTTCGGCGTGAGCGCTCAGTCGAACGCTGCCCGCACTACCAACCCCTCAACATAAAATTGACAGACTACTACAGCTATAAATCGAAAATTTTCCCCTGCAAGGATTTGTTCGACAAAAGCCTTCGCAGGAACCTAAATATTCTAAAATCTAAAATCGAAAATCTCAAATTGCTAAGGTCAAAATTTAAACGTCAACAGTATAAAAAGTAACTATTAACTACTAGTTACTTAGTTTCAACTACGCTTGATTGCTGCCAAGCTGAAGCGTTGCTGGTTGACGGTTCATAACTAACTAATAAAGTGAGGAGTGGGGAGTGAAGCATCAGGAAGAGCGATTTAAGAATATACAGCGAAAAATTAAAAAAGCCGGATTCCTCATTTTTAATTTGCAATTTTTACTATTAAATAGTTTGGGCATTTTACCAGCAAATGCCGCAAATGAAGAACCTATATTGAGTATTGTTTATAGTCAAGATAATAGTAATCAATGGTCAACAATTACTAACCGCTTGCAAGCAGCAGGGGTGAAATATTGTGTAATTGCTTTAGATAATGTTAGAAGTCCGGCAGATTGGGGCGATCGCCGGGTGTTATTTTTGCCGAATGTGGAGACATTAACACCAGCCCAAGCGATCGCCTTAGAAGAATGGATGAGTAAAGGTGGACGCTTAATAGCTAGCGGCCCTGTGGGGAGTTTGTCAGCACCAGGGGTAAGACAATTGTTGCGGACGCTGTTAGGCGGTTATTGGGGATTTAGCCTCAGTCAAACTCAGCAGTTACAACCCACCAAAACCAAACTCCCCGAAGATTGGCTCAATCAAGATGGACTGTTTGGTAAAGTTTATGGCGGTGTTCTCGTCGCCGAAAGCTTGAGCGCACCAGCCGCAGTGTGGAATGCTCAAGATAAACCAGCCGCCGTTGTTACAACCGATCGTTCTACCTTATTAGGTTGGCGTTGGGGAGTGAATACAGTCACCTCAGCCGAATTAGATCGGGCGTGGTTACAAGCGGCGATTCAGCGTCATACAAAATTACCCCCCAGCGCTAGCCGCAAAGTTGAAGGTGGCGCACCTAGCTGCGCTAATTCTGCCGAAGTTGCTCTGAAAACTAATCCCCAACCAGGAGTACCCGCAGCTTTACAACCAGTCATCCCTAAACCAGCGCCATCGCCCACAGCTTTACAACCAACCACGCCAAAATCGCCCACACCCAGCCCCCAAACCTCACCACCGAATAATCCCCCCACATCAGGAGCGATCGCCACTGCGCCCCAACCTAGACCCCTAATAAACGTCATCCCCCAAAATTCCCGGGAAGCAATTGACCAATTAGAAGACACAGTCAGGTTGGATGTTGTGCCCAATTCTAATGCACCTATTGGGAGAGGAGAAGCGATCGCCTTACAGCAAGAGTTAGAAAATCTGATTGGGCGCGTCCAAAGTGCCCATATCGCCGCCGCCGTTGTTTCCGCCAGTGGTAACCCTGAAAGCACAGCCAGTAACCCCCCAGGATTGAAGGTAGACCGGGTGGGTTTTATTGCCAGCAGATCTGGTGTTACCATTCCCGATAGCGAGCAAGCGATCGCCCAAGCTAGAGAAATCGCCAAAAATTTACCCCAATTAGTCGCCCAAGGAAACTACGCTTTAGCCCGTCAGCAGTGGTTGAAAGCCAAAGCTTTGTTATGGAAACAGTTTCCCCTCGATCGCCCATTAGCTCAACCTGAAATCCGTTCTGTGTGGTTGGATCGAGGCACAATTATCCGCGCAGGTAGCGAACAAGGACTGGCACAAATTTTTGATCGACTGTCACAAGCAGGCATTAACACTGTATTTTTTGAAACACTCAACGCCAGTTATCCCATTTATCCCAGCCAAGTAGCACCCCAACAAAACCCCTTAGTTCGCGGTTGGGACCCGTTAGCCTCGGCAGTGAAATTAGCTCACGCCAGAGGTATGGAATTACACGCTTGGGTATGGGTATTTGCGGCGGGTAATCAACGCCATAACCAAATTCTCAACCAACCGTCTAATTATCTCGGCCCAGTTTTAGCAGCTAATCCCGATTGGGCAAATTACGATAATCGCGGTAACATCATTCCCCCAGGGCAAACCAAGCCATTTTTCGATCCAGCCAATCCCCAACTGCGGCAGTATTTACTCAAACTCTACGAAGAAATTGTTACTCGTTATCAAGTCGATGGAATTCAGCTAGACTACATTCGCTATCCCTTCCAAGATCCAGCAGCAGGGCGGGTTTACGGTTATGGTAAAGCTGCTAGAGAGCAGTTTCAGCAACGGACAGGCGTAGATCCGTTGAAAATTTCCCCAAGCGATCGCGATTTGTGGCAACAATGGACAGCATTTCGCACCGAACAAGTCAATAGCTTTGTCGCCCAAGTTTCTCAACAATTACGCCAAAAGCGATCGAATCTCATCATCTCAGTCGCCGTCTTTCCCCTACCAGAAATCGAACGGGTACAGAAAATTCAACAAAATTGGGAAGTTTGGGCGAGACAGGGAGATATCGATTTAGTTGTACCCATGACTTACGCCTTAGATACCCCACGTTTCCAACGCCTCGCCCAACCTTGGATTATCTCTACCAAATTAGGCGCAACTTTACTAGTCCCAGGAATTCGCCTACTTTCCTTACCCACAGTTGGCGCATTCGATCAGCTGCAATTAGTTAGGGATTTACCAGTTAGCGGTTATGCACTCTTTGCGGTTGAAAACTTAAATAATGAATTACACCAAGTCTTTAGTAATACCCAAGGTAAAGTACAACCGAGAACTAACGAACCCATTCCCCACCGCCAACCTTTTCAAACTGCGGCTGTGCGTTACGCCGCCTTACAAAAAGAATGGCAGATGATGTCACAAAATGAACAATTAAGCATGTCTGCAACAGAAATTGCTGAATTTAATAAGCAAGCACAAAGTTTACAAACAGCATTAACTCAGCTTGCAGATGCACCTTCAGCCAGTAGATTTATTGCGGCTAAGGCTTCCCTAACTCGTTTCCAATCTCAATTTAGAATCTGGATGCGCCAAGAAGCTACAGACAATCCCTATCAAGTCAAAGTTTGGGAAAATCGCCTAGCAACTATTGAAAGACTATTGCGTTACGGCGAACGTCACATGTTATCGCGTATTGGTAAATAGTTAATTGTCAATGGTCAATTGTCAATTGTCAATTGTCAGAGACGCGATGAACCCTTGTCTGTACAATTGTCCTCCTTGTCCTCCTTGTCCCCCTGCCCCTTGCCATACTTATATCAATTGGCTACACTTATACAGTGAATTTACTGTACCAATTTCTGTAAAAAAAATACAAATATATTGGTAGGGGCTTGATTTCTCTATTGATGATGCAATTGAATTATTGATGGTTCAATTACTGCCGATCGACGCGAACAAACGCTAGTATTTATCTGTGTGTATGTAGATTTATATTTAATTGACTATCTCGGAAATCAAGCAATACAGGCGTTTTTTTCTTGATAACCATACTTTATGGTTAACTTCAGCATGTCATAAAATTACTATGGCAATCCGTTTCTGGATTTGTGAAATATTACATATATTGTCGTTGACTGTTAGCAGTCAAGAGTCAAAACCGATATTTTTCATAATTGAAAGAAGATTGCAATAGATAATTATTCGTATCTATAGGAATCCGCTTTGATTACTGACATTATTTGCGTAGGGAGGGAACAGGGAACAGGGAACAGGAAACAGGGAACAGGTAAGAAGGAATAAAAGTGTACTGGTTTTTTTCTCCAAATCAAATATGAGTCCTAGTAGTCTGTCAGGGTTGAAATGAGGGACAGTAGTGTGAGCGTCTCGCTCACGCGGGCAAGACTTCGGCGTGAGCGCTCAGTCGAACGCTGCCCGCACTACCAAAAACCCCTCAAAACAAAATTGACAGAGGGAGCATCCCAAATGTGCAAAAACGCCCTCACCCTATAAGGGTGGGGCTAGAAATACGAAGCCTGCCTGAGCAGGCTAAAAGTTTGATAGCCTGCGTTCGTCGAAGACGTTCCCGAAGGGTAGGCAGGCTTTGTTGCTATAGCAATACCCTTCTAGGGTATTGCGTCAAAACTGGGATGCTCCCTTGACAGACTACTAGAGTGCGGTTAATTAGTCATAAACTAATGTGCATCTAAATTGCATAACTACTAATCAGGGCTGTCAACAGTCTGTAGAGGCGGGTTAACCGAGATTCTCGTTAACAATCGAAGATATTTGTGAACCCGCCCGTACAACAGTCAACAGTCAACAGCCCTCACAATTGATTGTGCAACTTAAAAGCAGATTAGCTTACCTCTCTTGTGCCACTAGTCTACCTTTTGCTTGGCTTGTTCTGCTACTTTGACGTTCATTAGTGATGCAAAGACGAGATGATTGACGATCTGTTCCTATTTAAGTTTATAAAGATTGACACTTTCTGAGGAAAAAAATGCTAAATTCTAAAAACATCATTGATGGTTCATGACAATTTTATTGCCTGCCCAAATTTGCCAGATTTACTGCTTGAGAATGATGATTTTTATCTTCATAGCCTGTAAATATCCAAAATATGAGATTGAGTTGACTTAAAAAAATACAAAACATACAACCAGGATTTGCTTGAAATAACATATGCAAGCCATACCGCAGCTGCTGTGGATAAAATGCTTAGAGTCAATAATTGATTTTTCGCCTTTAACAGTTGAACCAGAAACATCATTATTAGATGCGATCGCCTTGATGTCGCAGCAAGGTAAAATTGCTGTAGTTGCCTCATCTGCAAGAATCTTCGGCTGCTTAACCGAAAAAGATATTGTCAGGCTGTTAGCTTCAGAAATTGACCTCAAAGACACAAAAATTTCTCAAGTGATGCATCCGGTAACAATGACTGTTAAGCAGTCTCAACTAGAGAATTTAGCAATATTGCTGACTCAGTTGCGTCAATCACCGTTGAATTTGCTGTTAGTTGTAGATGAACAAGAGCGACTCATTGGTACAATCACAAAAGAAAGCAGTTATCAACTGTTAGATAGCGATCTTAACCAACAGCAACCAGCAAATAGCGATCGCCAAGTTAACCTAGAAGCACTAAGAAATAGTGAAGAACGGTTTCGCCACTTAGTAGAAACCAGCAGCGATTTAATTTGGGAAGTAGATAAAAACGGACTCTATACCTATGTTAGTCCGAAAATACGAGATATTTTAGGCTATGAACCAGAGGAAGTTTTAGGAAAAAGCCCTCTAGAGTTTATGCTATTGCCAAGGCGATCGCATCTGAGTGCAGATTTTGCCAAAATTTTTGTGACACCCCAAGCATTCCAATGTTTAGAAAATACCCAAATTCATCAAAATGGTAGTCTAGTAGAGCTAGAAACTACTGGTATACCCTTCTTTGACTCAGCAGGTGAATTCCAAGGCTATCGGGGTATCAGTCGTGATGTTACCCAAAAACAACAAGCAGCAATATCATTGCAAAACAGTCAACAGCTGCTAAAAGCAATTTTAGATAATTCCTCAACAGTGATTTATATTGTCGATACTGACAATAAATACTTACTCATTAATCGCCAATACGAACAACTGTTTAATATTCAGCAAGCAGAAATATTGGGCAAAAGCATCTACGAAATTTGGAGTCCAGAAATTGCCGATCAATTTGCAGGTAATCACCATCGGGTAATTACTAATGACATCGCCATCACTGTAGAAGAAGTAGTTCCCCAGTCGGATAGATTACATAATTATTTAACAATTAATTTCCCTTTAAAAAATGAGTGTGGTGTAGCTTATGCTGTATGTGGTATCTGTACAGATATTACCGAGCGACAATCACAAGAAGAATCTTTATTACGCTTTCGCAAAGCGATTGAAAGCGCCAGCGATGCTATTTCTATGGGTAATATTGCTGGGGAAACTTCTTATATTAACCCCGCATTTATCAAACTCTATGAATACAGTTTAGAGGAACTACAAACCATTGGCGGCCTATCTGCAATTTTTACCGAACTAGCAGACTATCAACAGGTAATGCATAGTCTCCAACAGGGTGAATCTTGGCGTGGTGAAGTCACAATGCAAGTCCGTAGCGGTCAGATGGTGCAGGTATATTTATGTGCTGATGCGATTAAAGATGCTACAAACAAAACAGTGGGTACAGTTTGTATATATACAGATATTACCCAACGTAAGCTAGCAGAGGAAAGTTTAAGACTACGCGATCGCGCGATCGCTGCCAGTAGTAATGGTATTATCATTGCTGATGCCAGCATCCCTAACGGCCCCATCATTTATGTTAATTCGGCTTACGAACAAATGACAGGCTACAGCGCCGCCGATGTCATAGGACAAAGCTTTTGTTTGTTCCAAAATGATGAAATTCATCCGCAAGATTTACAAGAATTGAATGCTGCAATGCAAGCCGGTCAAGATTGTACCGTGATTCTCCGTAATTATCGCAGAGATAAAGAACTAGCTTGGCATGAGTTAAATATTTCTCCTGTTTATGATGCTACAGGTAATCTAACTCACTACATCGGCATTCAAACAGATATTACCAAACGCCAGCAAGCAGAAATAGCACTACTTGTCAGTCAACAAAGGCTGCAATACCTACTCTCTTCTACCCCCGCCGTCATCTATACTTGCAAAACATCAGGAGATTTTGGCACTACCTTTCTCAGCGAAAACGTCAAAACAATTATGGGTTATGAAGCCAGGGAATTTCTTGAAGATAGCAGTTTTTGGATGAGTCATATTCACTCAGACGATATACCCCAGGTGTCAACTCAACTTTCATCTGCCGTAGAGCGAGGTTACTATAAATTAAAATACCGTTTTCTACATAAAGACGGCAGCTATCGTTGGATATATGATACAGGTAGATTAGTCCGAGATAAAACTGGTGAGCTTGTAGAATTTGTTGGATATTGCGCAGATATTACCGAACAAAAGCAATTAGAGCAAGAACTGATCCTAGCCTTAGAAAAAGAAAAAGAACTCAACGACCTCAAATCGCGGTTTATTTCCATGACTTCCCATGAATTCCGCACGCCTTTAAGCACTATCCTGTCTTCTGCGGAATTATTAGAACATTATCGCCATAAATGGACTGAAGAAAAACAAATTACACACTTGCAACGGATTCAAACTGCTGTGAAGCGCATGACCGATATGTTGCACGATGTTTTGTTTATTGGTAACGCTGAAGCTGGAATCTTAGAACTAAAACCCACAGCCTTTGATTTAGTGCAATACTGCCATCAACTTGTAGAAGAAGTGGGCATAGAACACAACAATCCCCATCTGATCTCTTTTACTAGTCAGTTAGAAACTATATCATGTTTGATGGATAAAAAATTACTGAAATATATCCTCAGTAATTTACTGAACAATGCTATCAAATATTCGCCATCTAATCGCCTCGTCGAATTTACGCTAAATTCTCAAGGAGGGCAAGTAATATTTGAAATTCAAGACCAAGGCATTGGTATTCCTCCTGAAGATATACCATATTTGTTTGAATCATTTCATCGAGCCAGCAATGTAGATAATATCCTGGGTACAGGATTAGGACTGGCTATTGTGAAAAAGTGTGTTGATATCCATAATGGGAAAATTTCTGTTGACAGCACATTAGGAGTAGGCACAAAATTTAAAGTTACTATCCCCTTAAATAATCAAATTACCATAGGTTAAAAATTATGACGAAAATTTTAGTAATTGAAGATGAAGAATTAGTCAGAGAAAATATTTTAGATTTACTAGAAGCCGAAGATTTTGATACCCTTGCGGCTGCTAATGGCAAAATTGGGCTAAATTTAGCATTATCAGAAATTCCCGATTTAATTTTATGTGACATGATGATGCCCGAATTGGATGGTTATGGCGTGTTAACCACATTACGTCAAGATCCTTCAACGGCGACAATTCCCTTTATCTTTCTCACCGCTAAATCTGCTAAAGCCGATTTTCGTCAAGGAATGGATATGGGAGCAGATGACTACCTAACCAAGCCATTTACCAGGGCTGAATTATTAAGTGCGATTGTGAATCGCCTAGAAAAACAGGCGGCTTTGAAAAAGCACTTGCTATCAACTCAGTCAGCAACAACGGCTAGCTCACCCAAAATGCAATTGTTAGAAGTTTATTTACAGCGAGTAGTTAAACAAGATAAATTTCAAGAATTTGAATTATATTATCAACCAATAGTAGATATTGGCTCAGGTAAAATTATTGCTGCCGAAAATGTTCTGATCTGGCAAAGTCCAGAACTAGGTTCAGTCCCATCTTTAGAATTTATCGAAGTCGCCGAAGCTAAAGGTTTAATTCTCCCCCTAGAAAACTGGGTATTCACTAGCATCTGCGAACAAATTAAAATGTGGCAGTACAATCTAGATTTCTTGTCATTGACTATTAATATCAATGTTTCCAGCAGTTTATTTTACTGTCCCCAGTTTATTGAAGATATCTCTGCCATTCTCCTGCAAAAGAAAGTCGCACCAGAACGGATAGAAATAGAAATTAGTGAAAGTATAGTTATGCAGAATTTAAATAGAGCGATCGCAATTCTGCAAAAAATCAGTGCTTTAGGTGTGAAAATTGCCCTAGATGACTTTGGTATCGGCTATTCTTCCTTAACCAATCTCAAAGAATTACCGCTTAATACCTTAAAAATAGGCAGATACTACATTCATAATGTCAACTCCAATCAAGAAAAAGCCGCACTGACAATAGCTGTCATGAAAATGGCTCATAATCTTAATTTGCGAGTCATAGCTGAAGGTGTGGACACAGAAGCAGAACTAGATTTCTTACGCCAAAATAACTGTGATGCTATGCAAGGATTTCTCTTAAGTCGTCCATTACCAGCAGCAGAGTTAGAAAATTTCTTCTAAAATTTTTTCTAGATAACACCAGTTTGTTTAAAATAAAAGCTTCGGCATTGCTCTACAAGGCAAAATATTGTTTAGCAATGCCATAAGCTAGTTGGGTATGTAGAATTGGCTGACTTGAGACTATTATAAATAAGTCGTCTTCCTAGTTGTGTTATGTTTTCAGTATAAGATTACGTCCAATTTGTATAAGTTGTATATTTTGTATACGAAAAACTAAAACAATATCTATTTTTTAATAAAACTAATGGCAAAGCGATCGCTACAAGCATCTGTAGAAGGTATTAGAAAAGCTAAACAAGCCTTTAAACGTAAAGGCTGGACACAAGAATATTTAGCCGCAACTGTTGGTTTGGAAACCCGCCAACCAATTTGGAAATTCTTCACTGGTAAACCTATTGATCGCCAAGCTTTTAATGAAATTTGCTTGGCGTTAGAATTAGACCCAGCAGAAATATTGCAACAGTCTACAGAAGAAGAAGCAGTCCCAGCAGATAAACCAACTCAGGCGACTTTAGATATTAATAATTTAGTAGACAGGCTAAGGTCTCTGCACTATGGGAAAATTCAAGCCCAGTGCGGAACCTTGCATCTTTTAGATATCGCTCGTCCCATCGCCTTAAATGAACTATATGTAGATGTGAATATTTTGGAGGAAATGAGTAGTAAAACTTGGATAGATATTAATGAATTACAAAACTGTCAATCTGATAAATTTGAGCGCTTCGGCTTAGGTCAAGTCCAACAACAACGGGTAAGCGGACTAGAAGCAGTTGTCCAATATTCTAAGCTGATGATATTAGGTAAACCAGGCTCAGGAAAAACGACCTTTTTACAGTCAGTGGCTATTAGCTGTAATCAAGGATTATTTCAAGCGGACTGCTTGCCAATTTTTATTAATTTAAAAAATTTGGCGGAAGACACTAAAGATACACCGCAAACTAATTTAGTAAATTATATTCATAACAGCTTTGTTCATTTTAATATTAGCGAACAGCAAATAATTACCATATTATCTCACGGTAAAGCTTTAATTTTGTTAGATGCTTTAGATGAAGTTGCCGAAAAGGATAGCGAAAGAATCACCAAAATTATCCGCCAATTTTTGGAAATATTTCATCAAAATAAAATTATTATTAGTTGCCGCATTGCTGCCCAACATTATAGATTCCAAGGATTTACAGAAGTTGAAATAGCTGATTTTACTAAATTACAAATTATCACCTTTGCCTACAAATGGTTTTTAGTCATTGCCAAGAAAACCCCAGCTAAAGCTCAGGAATTGGCACAGAAGTTTATGCAAAAATTGGAACTGCCAGAAAATGCCCCCATTCTCGAATTGGCAGCTACACCAATTTTATTAAATCTCACCTGTTTGTTATTTCAATTTGCCGAAGATTTTCCCTCGCAACGTGCTGAACTATATAAACAAGGGTTAGACTTACTCTTAGTCCGTTGGGATGAAGCTAGAGGAATTAAACGCGATCGCCTTTATCGCAATTTATCACTCCTGCAAAAAATTAAACTCCTGAGTCACGTAGCAGCAGTTACCTTTACCCAAGGGCAGTATTTTCTACCAGAAAATAAAATGCGCCAACTGATTGCTGACTATTTATCTCAGCTTCCCCAAGCCATACAAGATACAGATGCTTTGGAATTAGAAAGCGAAGCAGTATTAAAAGCAATTGAAGCGCAACATGGATTATTAATTGAAAGAGCTAGAGGAATTTATTCTTTTTCTCATTTAACATTTCAAGAATATTTTACAGCCAGAGAAATTTTTGCGAATGCCAATAGCTTAACACTGCAAGAACTAGTTAGTCATATTCATGAAGAACGTTGGCGAGAAATATTTTTACTCACTGTTGGGATGTTAAAGCCTGCTGATGATTTATTGCAGCTCATGCAGCAAAAAATTGCGGCTTTAGCCAGTGTCAAGGGTCAATTAAATGATTTTATGAATTGGGTAACAGAAAAATCTGTTGATATTCAAGCATCTTATCATCCAGCCAGTATCCGGGCATTTTATTTTACCATAGCCTTACCACCAGAGCATCCTCTAGCTCGTAACCAAATTTTTGCGATATCTTTAGATGGGCGTTTAGCCGGAAATCTCTGCACTGATTTAGCCTTAGATTTAGCCTTAACTCACGCTTTAGCTGTCAGCTTAACCATGACGGCAGAGATATTTTTTCAACGGTTGTTTGCTTTAAGTTTAGCCCTGGATTTAAAACATTTGTTGAAGGAAAAGCCAGCTTTACAAACATTGCTGCAAGATTTAAAAAAACAGCTACCCTCACAAAAACAAAGTAGAGAAACCCTAAAAATTTGGTGGCAGAATCATGGAGAAGCGTGGATTGAAAACCTACGAAAATTGATGATTGATGAGCGCAAAATTGGCCATGATTGGCAATTTAATCAACAAGATTGGCAACAGTTACAACAGTATTGGTACGCTAATCAACTATTATTAGATTGTCTCAATAGTTCTGCGGAAATTACACCCAAGGTGCGGGAAGCGATTAAGAATAGTTTGCTGTTGCCTGGGAATTAATAGTTTTGGGGCATTGGGCATGGGGCATTGGGCATGGGATAACAATATTATATTGATTTTGAATTTTGAATTTTGAATTTTGAATTCTGAATTGCCTTTCCTGAGAGGGATAGATAATTAGGGTGTTTTCGCTAAACTCAAAAATAGCGATCGCTTGTTGTGATTGTGTTGCTACTTTTGGAAGCGTTTCATGATGACATTCCCACAGCGTTTCTTTCCCCTGCTATTGTTATGGACTGCACTGACAGCTTGTAACCAGACTCGCGCTTCCTTAGATGAGTTCACACCGCAACCATCTACATCTCCGGTTCCGGTAGCACAGAATTCCACAGCAGCCAAAAATATCATCCCAACTGAACCACTATTACCCACACCAATCCGGATTAACCTCAAGAACTTACCAGCGCCGTTTGCTACAGATAGCGCTTCCAAAAGCCCAGAGGTTGTAACAATTCCCCAAAATCCAGTGCTGCGCGTACCACCGGGGTTTACAGTGAATATCTTTGCTGAAAATTTAAATGCACCTCGTTGGCTGGCTTTAACTCCTAATGGTGATGTGCTGGTAACCGAAACTCGACAAAATCGCATTCTGCTGTTACGTGACAACAACGGTGATGGGGTAGCTGATGTCCGCCAGACTTTTGCAGATGAGAAAAATGGCGTAAATATTCCTTTTGGTATGGCTTTTGCGGGTAATTCCTTCTTTTTGGGGAATACTGACGCTGTGCTACGGTTTCCCTATAATCCCAGTCAACAGCAACTTAGCGGTACTGGTAAAAAAATTGCTGATTTACCTGGCGGTGGTTATAACCAACATTGGACACGTAACGTAGTAGTTTCACCGGATGGTAACAAACTCTATGTTTCTGTAGGTTCACAATCGAATGTAGATGAAGAATCCCTACCCAGAGCTTCAGTACAGCAGATGAATTTGGATGGTTCGCAACAGCAGACTTTTGCTTATGGCTTGCGTAACCCAGTGGGATTAGATTTCCATCCGGTAACCAAAGAACTGTACGCTACGGTTAACGAACGCGATGGGATTGGCGATGATTTAGTACCAGATTATTTGACAAGCCTGCGACAAGGAGAATTTTACGGCTGGCCTTATGCTTATCTTGCACCAAATAATCTCGATCCGCGCCAGACAACCAATAACAAAAGTAAACGCCCCGATTTAGTAGCCCAAACCAAAACACCAGATGTATTGTTTCAAGCCCACTCAGCCGCATTGGGTTTGCAGTTTTACGATGGTAAAACCTTTCCTGCAAAATATCGTAATGGTGCTTTTGTAGCTTTTCGTGGTTCTTGGAACCGCGATCGCGGTACAGGTTATAAAGTAGTATTTGTGCCTTTCGATCAAAATGGGCGATCGCAAAATTACTATGAAGACTTCCTCACAGGCTTCTTACTCAATCCATCAGTACCAACTACTTGGGGGCGACCTGTCGGTTTACTGGTATTACCTGATGGTAGTTTATTAGTCACAGAAGAAGCCAATAATCGCATCTACAGGATTCAATATACAGGCATTAAAGATTAAGGATTGAGAAATGGTTTTGATGTTTCTCATGCTTGTAAGCTAAATTAGGAAAAAACATCTAGTTAAAGCGAGCGGGTATAAAAATTAGATATGACAGACCAAGAACGCGATAATCAATCAAATAGCAGCCAATCTTCCCATTCTGGTGCAAGATATTGGGGAAATGTAGAAGTTGTGGAAGAAGGCGATAACTATAGAATTAGTCGGGTAGAAATCAAGCCAAGACATAGTATTAAACCACAAATTCATTATCACCGTAATGAACATTGGGTAGTAGTCTCTGGTGTAGCTAAAATAACTTGTGGACAACAAGAAATATTCTTGAATCGCAACGAATCTACCTATGTTCCCGCCGCAACACTCCATAAAGTAGAAAATCCCGGTTCCATTCCTTTAGTAATTTTAGAAATTCAAAATGGTGAGTATTTAGGTGAAGACGATATTGAACGCCCTTACGATTTAAATTTAGTTAAACCTGTCAACGAAATTTAATTAGTAAATAGGTAGAAATCAATCAAACTATATCTGCAAGGCTACACCCTTGCAACCCTTACCAATGACAAATGACTAATGACTAATGACAAATGACCCTTGTACAGACGCGATTCATCGCGTCTCTGACTAATGACCAATCGCTAGTTATCTTTAATTGCAACGCCCTATCATATCTGATTAAAAGGATTACCTACCTTTTCTTTAAATGCAATTCCTAAAATGACTAAAGCTGGCCAAAAAAGATAAGCTAATATTTCTAAATTCTCACCAAATGTATACAGAAATAATGTAAAAATTATACTTAATCCTGACTTAGCTACACTGCTTGTTTGGCATTTAATTAAACATTCAAGAAAAGTCCAAAACATTGGCACAGCCAAAGCGAAAAAGCCGACAATTCCTTTGACAAATAGTAGCCCAAACCAAGAGTGATGAGAACCAATTGGCATGTGTTCTGCCACATGGGGCCCTTTTTCCACAACTCCATGTCCCCAAATTGGCGCTTCACTCTCCCATCGGTCATAAGCAATTCGCCCTAAAGCCGCACGTACCCTAGATGAACCAGCACGAGCCGCTTTAAAAGCATCGTTGAAGTTTTGAATTGCTTTGATAATTGATGGCGCAACTAGACCGATTACAGGCGAAGCAAAACCTAATATCATTAAAACTCTAGGTCGAGTCATCCTAGATAACACCCAGGTTAAAGATGACACCACTATCAAATTAACTAGAGCCAATCGGGAAGCAGAAACCTGACACATGAGTAGGCTACCAATTATTCCCAACCGACGCCATTTTTTAGACTTTTCTTGAAAAGCAAAAATAAAGTAGATATTCGCTACAAATCCTACAGCTGGGGCCCAAGGCGTAAATAGTCGCCATCGAGCTGAACCCGCTTCCGGATCAACTTCATAAAGATTCATCGCAAAAAAGTCTGGCCCGGGGCCTCCCACAGCTTTCAAGGGAGAAACATACAAGGTTGCAGGTAAACGTGCAATATAGGCTATATAAAATATCGGAAAGTATAGCAACGTTTGATAACAAACAACACAACCAGCACGATATACCAACTCAGGACGAATATTTAAGCAGCCAATGAGGGGAAATATTGCTAACAATGCCCAACCCTTAGCCCAACCTATGGCTGATTTAATTATCTCTCCATTACTCAAATTATAATCAAAGTGACCCATAAATAATGCCACTAACATTACTATCATGCTGATTATCCAAACCCAAACTCCAAAGGGAATTGTGATTCGCTCTTCCACAGGAGTTTGAGAATTTTGGAGGATAAGTTTTTTGCACAAATAAAATACTAATATCCAAGCAACAACTGGTGCAGCAATATAAAGTCCACCAACTACATACAAGCCATATGTCCAAGTTATCGTGTACCAAACCACACGTTCCTCAAAATTACGAGGAGTTATTTCTTCGTTTTTAGCCATAATTAAATTACTCGGGTTCTGGTTTAGTTTTAGATATCATTTGGGAAACTCTCTCTTTTAATTTTTTCCGCCACCATAATATAACCAGTGCAGATGTAGTACATATAGAACCGAATAATGCTCCTGCATAGACAAAAGGAGGTCGCGGTGAACTAGGCTTATCAGGTAAGGTCGGTTCTACTAACATTTGCAATAATGGATAGTCAACAAAAATATCAGTTTTGCTCAAATCTACCTTAGCTAAAGTAGAACTAAAAACAGCCTCAGCAATTTTGACATTTCTCTCAAGACTATCTAAAGTCACTTCTTTTTGCGACAAGATATTTTGTCTTTTTTCTAACAATTTAATTTGCTCGTCTAAAGCCTGAGCTTCAGCAGCTACTCCCTCCATTTCTGCGTTTAATCCTACTAAACTCTCAAATAAAGAGACTCTACCAGAACCAGTTGTTAAATATAATTGTTCTATGCTTTCTTTATCTATATTTCTTTTTAAGATATAACGAGCGCGGGTAATTATAGCATCTTGAATACCCATCCACTTAGCCTGCTCGCTAATAACTTGGGGATGATTCATCCCCCATTTAGACAGCAAAATTTCTAAAGCTCCACTGCTTTCACTATAGTCTTTTAAATATTGTTGAAAAACTTGATCTGATTGTAGAGCTAAAGCATCAGCCGCTTGCTGGGGTGATAAACGCAAGTTCGTAGATAACTGTTGAAGACGATTAGAAATTGATTTTTGTTGCGCTAATGTTTCAGAGCGTTGTTTACGCAGTTGTTCTATATTAGTTAAAAGGTCTTTAATTTGTTCAACTGAAGTTAAAGCAGAACGCGCCTTATATTGAGAGAGACGGTTTTGAGCTTCTTTTAGCTTAGTTTGAGAAGCTAATAAGGCCGATTTAGTTCCTTCATCACGGCTAGCAGCTACTTCAGTTCTTAGCTTATTAAGTCTATTGTTTAAAGCGTTATAAATAGCCCAGGATTTTTGTTGAGCTTCTTTTGCACTAGAACCAGTAACTTCAAGTTGAATCACTGTTGTGTTATCGATTAATTTGATATGTGGTTTACCAAATTTATCAGGAGGTAGTTTTAGAGAAGCAGCAGCTGCATTTAAAAGAGGTTCACTAGTGATGATGTAGTTGTAGTTAGCTCTAGGATCTGATGAAGAACTACCAAATGCAGAGACACTAGAAGATGAAGCTTGACCAATATCAGGTATGTTAAAATTCACTCCTGCTCCCGAACCTGGTACAATCAAAGCCCAATCGCTGGTATACACTGGCTTTGCTTTTTTTAAAGAAGTTATCGCCAAACCCCAGATTAAAGAATTAAAAATTAAACCTAAACCTATGTAACGAAATTGTCGCCATAGATTTATTCTCAAGATCCAATGAGAAGAATAAACTGTCTTCTGCGTACTCATTTTTAACTTTCGCTCTCTTGATCGAATCGAATAATAAGCATAAAATTTTTGTTATTTGTATGACTGGTAGAAGCATTTTTATTTTTCGCTCTTTTCCTGAAAACGAATAATAAATACAACGGTTTTGTTGTTTGTGTTCACAATTAGGATAAAATCGCATTTTTTACATATTTTTCATAAATTTTAATATATTAAGCTTATTTAAAAATAGAAAATGGTAATAAAAATGGTGATATCCACCCACCAATAGTATTTAGAAAATCTTTAATATTGGTAAACCTTGAATCATAGCAAATAACACCGTCGTAAGGCATTAAGAATGGATTATCCATATCATTGTGGGACTTTCGCAACAGTTCTTCTACAGGACGATCTAAATATTTTGTCTCACCAGTCATGCGATCGGTGCGGACTAAAGTAGCTCGTCTATGGGCATTAGTAGAACGAGTTCCTCCGGCACAATTTGCGGCAATTACAGCTTGAGAGAAGCGAGAACCATAAGGAAAGCTACTAGAATCTTGATTAATGGAAGCAGTTGAATTACTAGTAGCTGGAACTGTTAAATTAGACATATATACTTTAATTCCTGGTGGAGTAATGCGAGATGGACGCATTAGCTCATTTTGAAATTTTTCAGTTTTAGGAACTATAATTTTATCCCCAGAAATCAACGGTACATCATCAAAGAATTCACCAGTAAATACAGCTGATACATCAATAATTTTTTCTTGATTACCACGAATTAGGCGAACTTCTTTGATATTTGCATCTGGCATCACTCCCCCAGCTGAACGTAGAGCAGAAGTGAGATAGCGATCGCTTGGATAATTACCAGATATTTGAGTCGATTGTTGAGCCAGAGAAGCTTGAGCATCAGAGGCAGCATTAATTAACACAGTACCAGGCTGAAACAGCTCGCCTGCAACACTAACTTGCACAGGTGCCCAATAAACAACTTGAACGCTCACCTGAAGAACATTAGGTTTAAATATCCGCGCCGCCAGTAAAGCCTGAGAAATCGCTTGTTCTACTTGTGGCGGTTCTAAACCTTCTACAAGTAAAGGCTGGAGATAGGGTATATTTAGCGTGCCGTCTAGATTAACTACGTAACTACCGCTAAATCCTTCTCCCTCTATCATGAATATATTCAGGCGATCGCCTCTAGAAAGAGGTAAGGCACAACAAGGTGTTCCTAAAGCCAGAGTTGTTAAAGCCACATTGATAATCCTTAGGGCTTTGTTACAAAAATCATCAAGCATAATAAACTGGCTATAAATAATATTTCACTCAATTAATGAGATTGAATTGAATCACATTATTAATCGGAATATTATTAAAATTTATATGCACTGATTATTCTATAAATCCTTCTATATATCCAGAAAATTCTTAGAATAAACAAAGCATAGCCAACAGCCATCGGTAATAATAACTATAAAAGCGGATGCTTAATATCTATAACCGTAAATTTACGGTAATTTTAATTTGATGAATAAATGCGCAATTTGCAGTAGCTACTAATTAGACATAAATCACATATCAGATTTAATCAGCTAATTATATTGATAGATTTTCAAAAATTTTATTTATTATACAGTGAGTTATGTAAAAATGCTGATGTATTTTGAGAGGATTTTCTTTATTTTATATATAGTAATTGACCTATATAAGTTAGCGATAAGTTAGCAAAAATAGTTAACTTGTGCTGATAAGGCATCTTAACTTGAATGGTCTTTCTGTCAGCTTAGGCTAATAAATATAGTGCTGTAAGCTAATCATTAATCAAAGTAGCATTTGCCGCTTCAAAGTTTATCGTGTAATGAAAATATCATTCTTTGTTTACATTATCATGCAGAAGCTGGTGAAAGTTTTTGCAACATTTATTTTGCATAATTTTGGCGGTCAAAATGTCTCCTAGCATAAGAGCTTGATTGTTTTCCGCTATGCAATTTAAATATAGTTTCTTTACCAATCGTATAATTAACCTGAAAAACAAATGTCATTAAAATCCACACTCAAGAAAATAGTTCCTCTCAGAGTCGTTTACAGAGCCTTGTATCGGAGTGGTTTTAAATATAAATTACGTCAGCCTATTATTAATTTATTGCAATTATTAGGAATGCAGGTAGTAGATCGCAATGATTTACTAAAGGCTAATCCATTTTTCTTTCAAGACGCAGATGAGGTTAGTTCTCTCAAAAGAAAGAATGTAAGAGAACACGAAAAATTTACCGAATTTGAAAATCTGGTATTTCCTCAACCATTTGTAGCCAGTATCAAAAATGGGGAGCTAGCCGGAAAAGATGCTACTGGGTTTGATAGTCAAGGTAGAGTTATTTTAGAAACAAGCTGGCCTCAATATACAGCAGACCATTTATCCAGAATTTTATCTTTGAGAACTCTGTTACTCAAAAAATTCTTTCCTTGTACACATCAAGATACAGTCTTTTCTCTAGTATGCCCTTGGGATAATAATTATTTTCATTGGCTCATCGATTGTCTCACCAGATTAGAAGGGGTAATGGAGTATGAAAGAAAATTTGGTGTCAAAATCAAATTACTCATTCGCCCAAATTTACAACAGTATCAGATAGATAGCTTAAAATTATTGGGCTATAGCGAAGCAGATTATCAAGTATGGAATAGCAAAAGGATGTTAGTAAATAATTTACTAGTTCCTTCTTTTCGTCGTTCTGTAAAAGATGAAGATGGATTTTACTGTCATGTTTCTCCGGCTTCTTGTCGTTGGTTAGCAGAAAAGATAATTAGTAATCTCCCAGCAGATATTAAAGCTAAACCAACTCCTACCCATATTTATGTTTCACGACGCAATACGTTAGTTAGAAAGGTTGTGAACGAGCAAGAAGTCATTGAAGAATTAGCAAAATTGGGTTTTGTAGATTATGTGACAGAGGATCTAAGTTTTGCCGAACAAGTTCATTTATTTGCTAATGCCAAGATGATCATATCTCCTCATGGAGCAGGATTGACTAATATTATCTTCTCTAAAAACTTAAAACTGATTGAACTATTTGCTAAAACTGTACCTGTTGCATCTTATTATGAGCTATGCGGCGGCTTGGGGTTTGAATATGCGGCGTTGCTGGGTGATTCTCCTAAAGGTGACTTAAGAACTCATGATGCAGATATGATTGTTGATACTCAAAAATTATTAGCTATTGTGAAAGAAATGAGCGTTTAGTAATCTATTGCATTAATTCGCTCTATCAGAAACGCGACTTTTTCAAAAAGTCGCGTTTCTGACATTAATGGGATAAATCTGTTTATTGTATGAGTCCTGGCTTATCTGAAAAAATGGGCTGTCTGCGTAAAATTCGCATTTTTTCGATAGCATAAACCTCAATTTTATTATAAAGATTATTTGGTAAGAGCCAGAGCAAATAAGCTGCAACTAAAGTAGAAATTGTAAATCGAGGTTCTTCAAATACTATAGGCCAATGTGTTTTTACTGCTTGGTGAATCAATTTGACGGCGAGAGCGCCCATGCGTAACCTTACAGATGTTCTTGCTAGATATCGTAACTGATATGCTTGAGATAAATTTTCCCATTGAGCAATTAAATCAGGTGCATAAGAACGAGTTTTTTCTAATACTTGTTTCCAAGAGTCAAATTGCTGTAATAAACTAGCTGAAAGACCTTGAGAATTGACTCTGTATAATGTTAAAGCCTCTGGGATGCCTTCAATCTGCCAATTGGTTTGAATAGCTACACGCAGCCAACATTCAATATCTTCTGCACGTTTAAAGGCTTCATCAAAATAACAATCCTCGACAGTACCATGCAAATTTGCAGTAAATTTAATTTCCTCAAACACTTTTCGGCGCACAACTGGTGCGGAGCCATTACCAACATGATTACCTTGAAGTAAATGGAATGGGGTAATGTCTTTGAGTCGCGGCATTTGATATTCATTCATGAACTCTCCAGTCTCATTGATAAAAGCAGAGCGACTAAAACTAACGCCGACAGAAGGTGAGTTTTCTAAATGAATGAGATGTTTTTCTAGTTTTTCGGGTGTCCAAAGATCGTCAGAATCTAAAAATGCTAAATATTCGCCTTGTGCGTGGCGAATACCTGTGTTTCTAGCTCCCGCTAATCCTCTATTTTGTTGAGAGATAATTTTAATTCGAGAATCTGTAAATTGCCGACAAATATCTATACTTTTATCTGGGGAACCATCATCGATAAGTAATAATTCAAAGTCTGAGTATGTTTGCGCCAAAACTGAAGAGATTGTATCTGCAATGTAAGCTTCGACTTGATAAACTGGTACGATAACCGAAATTTTCGTCATATAATTTATCCCATTTGAGATTTAAATTGATGTTTTAAAGATTGTATCGGGATGGGTGGTGATGACGTATCTACTCGACCAAAGGGTGAAGATAGGTATGGTGACAACATGGACAATTAAAACTGCGGCGGCGACACCAACTAAACCCCACTGTAAACCTACGAATAAACCAAATACTAAAATGGCTGTAAAAATTACATTCCATTTAAAATCAATATCTGGTTTATTAACTGCACGCAGAATTTGGGAAGCTGCATCTCCAAAAGGACGAGGAATAGCAGATAAACAAATAAGAATTAAAATGGGTACTGCACCTGCTGTTACCCACTTTTGGCCAAAGATTAAGGGTACATAAAAAGGTGATGTAGTGGATTGCAGTAAGATGAGCGGAATTGTAATTAAAGCAACGGTTTTCAAACCTTTAAAGAATCGTTCTTTTAACCGTTCAAGATTATTGCTGACAGAGCATAAATAAGGAAATAAAGCCGAGCCAAAGGCTGTAATAATACCCAGGCTAATACCTAATCCTGCATTAAAAGCAAAATAATATACTCCTAATTGCTCAACTCCTAAAAATGTACCGACCAAGAAATAATCAATATTATTCCTGAGAGTTCCTAGCAATTGAGAACCTAATATATTTCGACCGAATTTGACTATTTCTTGCCAGTTTTTTAATGTAAATTTACTATTGACTCGCCAAGGATGATGAGCATAACATCGCCATACCCAAATAGGAGCTACTAAGATTTTTGGTAAGATAATCGCCCACATTCCCCAACCCATAAAAGCCAGGATAATGGTTAATACGCAATCAATGCAGAGCTGCAACATGTGAGTTACAGCTATAACGCTCATACGATTTTCGCGCTGAATTAACACACATTGTACTAAGGCAATGGGGATGGTTAAATAAACTGTTGCCATTAAACAAATTGGCAGAATCAGTTGCATGTCGCCATAAGCCCAGCCAATAATAAAAGCAACTATACATTGGATGATAAAAATCCCACTATACATCAACCAATTTAACCAATAGGCTGTGTTACATAATTCATTGAGTTCTGTTTCTGTTGCTTGAATTAGCTTAACGTCAATGCCAGATTGGGCAAATACATTAACAAATTCATTGGTAGTTAATACGAGTGCGGCTAAACCATAGTCAACAGGGTTTAATAACCGAGCTAATGTGATTGTAGTTGCTAACCGAAAAAAGCGATAGACAATTTGCGCTCCCCCTAGCCAACTAAAATTTTGAATAAATTTATCTGAGAGTTTATATCTAATTTTGCTGGTGAAATCTTTAGCCAAATTCATCTTGATTTATTCCTGAAAAATATGAGGGAAGTTATTGAGTTATTTGGCTGAGAAAAGTATCCCATTCGTCTAAATATTTCTCCCAAGCGCCTTCTACTGATTGACGAGCGATTTTACCTAGTGCTTCTAGATCTTGCTCAGGAATAGAGGCGATCGCCTGAGCGAGTTTTTCTGGATCTTGCGGGGGAACCAGAACGCCACAGTGGGAGACTTGTTCAGTTAAACCATCGATTTCGGTAGCAATCACAAACCTACCCGCAGCTTTAGCTTCTATACCAACTAGTCCCATTGGCTCCCAGCGTGAGGGAATTGCTACCGCATCACAGGTTTGGAGAAATTCAGGTACATTATCAACTCTGCCAATAAATTCAACGTTATTCAATCCTTGAGCTAATTGTTTTAATTTGGATTCTTCATCCCCCTCACCAGCAATGCGTAATTTAATCGGTGAATCGGGAATTAATTTCATGGCTTCTAGTAAAGTATCAAATCCCTTTTGCGGATGAAATCGCCCATATGCTCCGACAATTAACGGTTTTTCGATAGGTTTTGGTGGAACTGTGAAAAAATCATTCAGCGCTCGACACGGCTGAATTAAAACTAGTTTTTTCGCAGAAACTAAGTGGTTTTCTTGCAACCATTTTTGTTGACCAGAAGAAATAGCTACTACCCAGTCAGCAAGACCATAAGATAACTTGAGCATCAAATAAAATCGAAATTTGTTAGGCACATTACATTGCACAAAGCCTTCAGAATAATGATGTTCGTGAATAACTATTTTGCTTTGGGGGTTTTTAAGTTTGATGATTAATAACTTGAGTAAGCGTTGCCAATTGCAGGAATCATGAACGATAATGGCTGGAAATGATGATTTACTCTCGGATAATTTTTCACTAGAGCCGATAACAAAATCACATTTATTTTTTAAGTATGAATCAGTCAAACTTTTGAGGACAGACATAACTCCACCCATTTTTGTGTCGCTGATCAAATTGAATACTTTTGGCTTCATTGTGAAAACTCAGATATTATTAATTAACCATTCAAAATTTGACTGTTAACTCAGCAGTTAACAGCCAAGACTAAAAATGGAGTTAGCCTTCGACTTCGCTTAGGCTAATATTGAAAAAAAGCGAAACTGAAGAGAAGATGAGTGAAAATTGCTAGATTTAACGAATAAAGATGAACGCAATTAAACAAATTGGTCTTGGTTAATTTGGCGTTTTTGGTTAGCGCCTGTAATTTGCAGAGTGAGAGCTTCTATCTGCGAATAGAATGATTGCGGGAGAAAGCGCTGCAAATAAGCTGCCAATATAGTCAAGATTGTGCGATGAGGTTCTGCTAACAGTATTTGCCAATGAGTCATCAATGCACGATTGACTAGCTCTACTGCAACTTTACTATCGCGTTGTCTGACGGCGCGTCGCGCTAGATATCTTAGTTGATAAGCTCTAGCCGGATTTTCCCATTGTGCAATAAACTCTGGGGCGTATACTTTGGCTTTATCAATAATTCGCTCCCAAGATTCTAGTTGCTTGAGGAGATTGGCAGACAAACCGCCAGAATTGACACGATATAAAGTCAAAGCTTCGGGAATACCTTCAATTTGCCACTGAGTTTGCAGAATGATGCGCAACCAGCATTCTATATCTTCAGATTGACGGAAGCTTTCATCAAAATACCAGTCCTCGAAGATGCCATCAACAGTCTTGGCAAATTTAATTTCTTGCAAAACTTCCCGGCGAATAACTACGGCTGAACCGTTACCGATAGGATTGCGGCAGAATAAATCGCTAGCACTGATATTTTTGAGTTTAGGCATTTGATAGATACCTAATGGCTTTCCTTGTTCATCAATAAAGGCAGAGCGGCTAAAACTAACACCGATAGTTGGGTTATTTTCTAAATGATGTAGATGCTTTTCTAATTTCTGTGGTAGCCATAAATCGTCAGAATCTAGGAAAGCTAAATATTGCCCTTGAGCATGGCGAATCCCTGTATTTCTTGCTCCTGCTAATCCGCGATTTTTTTGGCTAATGATTTTGATTCTACTATCGGTAAATTCTCGACAAATCTCGATACTGCGATCGCGTGATTCGTCATCTATAATTAATAGCTCAAAGTCCTGCCATGTCTGCTGCAAAATTGAACTAATTGTTTCTTGGATGTACTTCTCTACTTGATAGACAGGCACAATCACAGAAACTTTAGCATGACCACTCATTGTCAAATTAATAACACTAATGTCTCTACAGATTAAATAAAATCATGTTTATCTACATCGGTGCATACACTTATCTTTGCGTAATTGACAACGTTTTATTTAGTACTTTTTACCTAAATAAATATATTGTTTTCCATTAAGTGTGTTTATCTGTGGATTGTCTAAATACAGAAGGTTTATCCCGCCTCAAGAGTAAATACTTGCTATATTTTCCAGAAAAATTTGTAGCAAATATGTCTAAAATTTTCTGGATAATACTAGAAAGTTGTGAAATAGTATATAAAGGTATATAAGTGAGAAGTTAGGAAGCAATTTATAACTTCTCAAAAAAGGTGTTCAATAATTTTGCACCAAGATTTTTGTAGAAATTGGTAGAATCTGACTTTTATCACCACAAAATAGCATTTTCAGGGAAATTTATCTTTATCTATGAAGGTATTATTAGTTTGTTCCTCTGGAGGACATTTTAAAGGTCTGCAGCAATTGCGTCCGTTTTGGGAACCGCATGAGCGGGTTTGGGTAACTTTTAAAAGCGCAACTACACAAGCAGCTTTGTCCGAAGAAAATGTGTATTGGGCTTTTAGTCCAACTAATCGCAATGTACCGAATTTTTTCCGGAATTTGCTGTTAGCTTTTCAAGTTATTAACCAAACTAGACCAGACTTGATTATCTCTACAGGTGCAGGAGTTGCTGTACCTTTTTTGATTTTGGGTAAGTTGTTAGGTTGTAAAACAGCGTTTATTGAATCTGTGACGCGAATTGAGACGTTAAGTTTATCTGCGAGGTTAACTTTGCCTTTTTTGAGCGTCTTATATGTGCAATGGCCTCAACTACAAGCTCGTTATCCCCAAGCTGAACTGATAATTCCCCAGGAAAGTCTATGATTTTTGTCACAGTTGGTTCGGAACAGTATCCTTTCAACCGTTTGATGTCTTGGATTGAGGTTTTACTGCAAACACAACTCATTGATGAGGAAGTTGTGGTGCAGTATGGCAGTTCTAACGCCGTTTTACCTGCTGGTGCGAGGGTTTATCGTTTTGTCAAAGAAGAGCAATTTCAGGAATTGATACAGCAGGCGCGAATCGTGATTGCTCATTGTGGCGAAGGAACTTTACTGCTATTGGATTCTTTGGATAAACCTTATATTTTGGTACCTCGCAGCCAGAGATATGGGGAACATGTTGACGATCATCAAGTAGAACTAGCGTTAGCACTTTCGCAGTTGAATGTACCTATAGCTTGGTCGCCGGGAGATTTGGTGCGATTTATTGAGGCTCCCGAACAGATATCGATTGCAGATGTGTCTACAGCGAGTGCGATCGCACTTTGCAATAGTCTACAAGCTCGCTTTGGTGAAAGTTTTCCCGAATTGTCAGTAGGTGTGTCTAAATTATGAGTTCTCAAACTAATACGAAAACTACAACTACAGCATCTCTCAAGACGACTCGTAAAGGTAGTCTGCTCTTAGTCCAGCTACCTGCCAGATTAACTGTGATTGAGGCTGTTTCCTTCCGTAAGCAGTTTCAGACTTGGTTGGAAGAGGATACAATCAAAAAAATTATCTTAGACTTTGGCCAGACTGCACTGATTGATAGTAGTGGCGTTGGTGCATTGATCACGAACCATAAATCTGCACAGGCCAAAAATATTGAATTAGTCTTTTGGAGCGTGCAACCCCAGGTACAACTGGCTTTTTCTTTGGTAGGTTTAGAAGAGATATTTCAGATTGAAGCTAATACAGAGGCGATTATCCCGACGTTAAACCGCAAAGTTGAGCAGCGTCCCCCCTTAACCCATCCGTCGGTGCGATCGCCAATTAAACGCGCTATTGATATTATCGGTGCAATTTTGGGCTTAATGCTCACTGCTGTTTTATTTGTGCCAATTGCGATCGCGATTAAACTCGATAGTCCTGGGCCTGTATTATTTAGCCAAACTCGCTGTGGCTGGATGGGGAGACGGTTTCGCATTTGGAAGTTTCGCTCAATGGTGACAAATGCAGAAGCACTGAAAGCAACTATTCCTAACCAAGCATCTGGTGCTTTTTTCAAAAATGATGCCGATCCACGCATCACCCGTGTTGGACGCATTTTACGCAAAACTAGCTTAGATGAATTTCCCCAATTTTGGAATATTCTCATCGGCGATATGAGCTTAATTGGTACTCGTCCCCCTACTCCTGATGAAATGGAAAAATATGAAATTGCTAATTGGCAAAGATTAGATGTCAAACCTGGACTTAGCGGTGAGTGGCAAGTTAATGGGCGCTCAAAAATCCGTAACTTTGAGGATGTAATCGAACTCGATTTACGTTATCAAAATAATTGGAGTTTACTTTATGATTTAAAGTTAATTTTCAAGACAATTACTGTATTTTTCCAAAAAGATTCTGGGGCAGTCTAAATGTCACTGCAAACAAATTCATTTCTGCATCATTCTGCTTTACAAGTTGCCAGCGATTTAGATGAAATGGCAATAGTTGTAGAATGGTTTGATCAATTTAACAGTAAGCATCTACCATACCAAATGTGGATAGAAGGTCAAACTGCCTTGCTTGAAGGCTTTACCAATGTGGTACGTCACGCTCACAGCCACCTGAGTTCACAAACTCCTGTTGACTTAGCAGCGACAATTGACTCCAAATCTTTCCAGATTTATATTTGGGATTGCGGTGATATTTTCGACCTAGAAGCAGTTTTAGAAGAGCTTAATCAACAAACGAGTAATGGCAGTTTTAACCCTTTAGATCGGGAAGCTCACTGGGGCTGTATTTTTCTTTTACGGCTTAAAAGAGATTACGGTTGGACTGTTAGTTATACGCGGGAAGCGGGGGATAAAAACTGCCTGTTATTAAAGAAAGATATTACTCGGTAAATTTTGAGTTGGTATTAGTTTTTATCAACATGGACAAGGAGGAGTAAGTATTGATGGCTCATTTAGGATTGCTATAGCTTACTGTTTGCGTTTTAACTTTGTTTTTGCATCTTATTCTATTATTGGATCTTACCTTTGCAATCAAACTCATGGAAAAGCAAGTGAAAGTTATTCAGCCAGCCGGAATTTTTAATGGTAAACAAGGTCGAGAAACCTATGAACAGATGAGTAAATTGATGGCGGCGGGTGCCAAAACATTCTTGCTAGATTTTCAAGCTGTTACTTTTATGGATAGTTCTGGATTTGGCACTCTGCTGTCAATGCTAAAGACAGTACAACAAGAACAAGGTAGGCTAGTACTTTGTTCGATTAACGAACAAATTAGAATGATTTTAGAACTCAGCAATACAACAACTATTTTTGAGGTTTTACCTGACCAAGCTGCGTTTATGGAACAGATGACTCCGGCTTAAATTCAATTTCTAATAAAGAAAAGTCATCGTTAAATATTTGACTACCTGTGACATTTTTGATTGCTTCGGAAATCTGATTAACACTAGTGTGAAATTGTTGATTGCACACAGTTAATAAATTAATGAAGCCATTAAAATTCCACATGTTACCATCAGCTTTTTCTACCTCATAAACGCCATCGCTAAAAACATACAGTTTACTTCCAGCTTGAATATCACATACAGCATTGTGATATTGAGCTTGAGTAAATGCGCCGATGGGTAAACCCCGGATGACTAATTGTTTTACCTCTAAACTAGAGTCAGTTGAGGGTGAAAATAACAAAGCTGGAGGATGTCCGGCACTAGAGTAAGTTAATTGAGAGGAACTGAGATTAAAAACCCCATACCAAATAGTAAAGTATTGAGAATTATGTTGATCCATTTGAAAGACTTGATTTAAGTCTTGTAGCACTTCAGATGGATTATAAAGACTGGCTGTGGGGAGAGAATGCGATCGCAATAAATTATGGATGGAAATGGAAGGTAGGGCTGCGGCTAATCCATGACCAGAAACATCTAAAAGATAGATGACTAAATTATCTCTATCTAACCAATAGTAATCAAAACAATCACCTCCCAATTGACGGGAGGGTAAGAACTGAGAATTGATGGTCACTGCTCCTGTTATGGGTGCGGGAAGAATAGATTTGACATAATCCGCAGCTTCATTTAATTCTGCTTCGAGCAGCTGTTTTTGGATTTGTAAATCTTGGGCTACTTTTTTCAGTTCTTGATTTGTTTGGTATAGTCTCAGTCCTGCACGAACTCTAGCTTTTAATTCATTGACTTCAATCGGTTTATTTAAAAAGTCATCTGCACCTGTATCTAAACCTTCTACTTTATCTTCCACAGCTTTACGTGAGGTGAGGAGAATAAAAAATGTGGTTGATAAAGAAGGTTCAGATTTAATTTTGCGGCATACTTCTAAACCATCCATTTCTTCCATTTGCCAATCAGAAATAATCAAGGCTGGCTGGTGTTTATAAGCTTGTTCTACGCCTTGCAGACCATTGTTAGCGAGAATTACTTCATATCCCTGAGCTTGGAGAGTTTGCTTTAAAACTAGTTGAATAACGCGATCGTCATCAATTACTAAAATTTTTATTGGTGAATTAGATATTGTTGTCATTTTTCAGAGACGCGATGAATCGCGTCTGTACAATTTTTATTTTTCAGAGACGCGATGAATCGCGTCTGTACAATTTTTATTAGGGGCGGGTTGATTAGAGGAAATTCCGGCTTTGGAGAGCCGCGATCGCATTACTATACTCTTTCTCTAGCTGATTAACTAGTCCTGTAAGTTGATCTAGCGATCGCTCTTTGGCACCATTCTCTAGAGTTTCACAAATATTTCCTAGACGCACAGCACCAATACTGACGCTAGGCGATCGCAAAGCATGAGCTGCTTTTTCTATGGTTGAGCGATCGTCCTTGGTAACTGCATCCTTAATTGTCTGGATTTTATCTGGAGTATCTTCTAAATAAACCTGGATCAACTCAGCAATTAAAGCGTCGCCATCACTACCCGCCATAGCACGCAGTTCTTGGAGAAAACGCCCATCGATGACCTCAATTAGCTCTGGAACATCCGATTCTAGATCCGGTTCTGGAGATGTAGAAATCAATGCAGATTCCGGTACATCTGTCAATTCTGGGGGTGCTGCTGCTAGATGTGCGGCAATATCAAACTTTTTCAGCACTGCTTCTAAAGCTTCTAAACTAATGGGTTTACTGACGTAATCATCCATACCCACAGTTAAGCATTCTTGCCGATCCTCCGGACGCGCATGGGCTGTCATGGCGATAATCCAAGGTTGGGTGTTTTCAGACAATTCCTTACGAATGTGGATAGTAGTCTCCCAACCATCCATTTCTGGCATTTGGATGTCCATAAACACAACATCATAAAGTTGCCTTTGCAAGGCTTCTAGAGCTTCCAGCCCATTATTAGCCACATCGGCGCGGTAACCTAAGCGCTGCAACATCTTCAAAGCAATCTTTTGATTTACTAACACATCCTCAACTAAGAGAATCTTCAGGGGCAAAGTTTGTCCCATCTGAGCATCAATGTTGGGTAAATTTGGTGTTGGCAAGCGGGAATAAGAAGGAAGGGTAATTTTCTGACTGATGCGTCGAGTAGACCAGTTACCACGCACTATTTGTAATAGGGTGTTGTGCAATTGGTAATGTCGCACAGGTTTCTGCAAAAAGGCAGCAAATTCAGTAGCTACCTCTTTAA
Organism: Calothrix sp. FACHB-168; assembly: GCF_963889195.1. Lineage (NCBI taxonomy): Bacteria > Bacillati > Cyanobacteriota > Cyanophyceae > Nostocales > Calotrichaceae > Calothrix > Calothrix sp. FACHB-168. The sequence continues at coordinate 79,452 of NZ_CAWPNJ010000017.1, read as the reverse complement.
TTTCTACAGTTTGCTTACCTTTAAAGCTCAACATGACCAAAGGTAAATCCTGTTGTGTTGGTATTGCCCGGATTTTAGCTGTCAAATCGGCAATATGCAAGTCGAGACTATCAATATCTAAGATAGCGATGTCAAAACTATTTTCTGCCATTAACTGTAGAACTGCTGTACTAGATTCTACTGGTTTGACATAAACTCCCAAGCTTTGAATTTGACAAGTTAAGCATTTGCGTAAATTGGCGTTACCTGTGGCGAAGAGCAATCGCTTACCCAGCAGTTCGGGATAGATATTCCAAGCATTCTCAATGGCAGAAGGATCGACTTGGAGGGTGGCTGTGAAATAAAAGGTAGAGCCTTGACCGGGTTGACTATCTACCCACATTTTGCCGCCCATAATCTCGCTGAGGCGCTTGCTGATGGCTAATCCTAAGCCGGTACCGCCATAACGTCGAGTCATGGAAGCATCAACCTGACTAAAGGGCTTAAATAATCGATTTAAGCGATCGCGTGGGATGCCAATACCTGTATCGCTGATGGCAAACAGAAATTCATAATATACATGATCGCTATTATTGGCTTTCTGGGCGATAATTTGCGGCTGTACGGTGACAGTAATGACAACTTCACCTTGTTGGGTGAATTTAACGGCATTACTGACTAAATTCCAGAGAATTTGGCGCACGCGGGTAATGTCACCAATAATTAGCGTTGGCATACGCGGTTGGAATTGGTACATCAGTTCAATGCCTTTCAAGGCTGCTTGGGGAGCCAGTAAATCTAAGGCTTCCTCCACACAAACTTGCAAATCAAAAGGCTGTTCTTCTAGTTCTAAATTGCCAGACTCAATTTTAGAAAAGTCGAGAATGTCATTGATAATCGTTAATAATGTATCCCCACTGTTCCGGATGGTTTCGACATAATCAAGTTGCTCCGGTTGTAGGGGAGTATCTAAGAGCAATCCTGTCATGCCAATAATCGCATTCATCGGCGTGCGGATTTCATGGCTCATAGTGGCGAGGAAGTTACTCTTAGCCATATTGGCTGCTTCAGCTGCTTGTTTAGCTTGGCTGAGTTCTTTATTTTGCTGGGCTAACAAATGGGCTTGGCGGGTTTCCTGGGTGAGTAATTGGGCTTGAGTCAGGGCGATACCCATTTGATCGGCGAGATGTTTGACGAGATCTAACTCTAATTCCGTCCATTGTCTGGGGCGATCGCATTGATGCACAATTAATAACCCCCACAAATCTTGCCGTACCATAATCGGTACAACCAGATTCGCTTTCACCTGAAACTGCTGTAAAAATGCTACATGGCAAGGTTGTAAACCCGCTTCCTCTACATCAGAAATGGCTGTAATCCTTCCCTGACGATACAAGCCTTGGTATTTATGAAAACAAGGATCGTAAATATCTTGGTCTAAAGTAACTAACCAGCCAGGAATTACTGCTTCCTGGACAACTTTACCAGAACCGTCAGCATGAACTTGGTAAATCAAAACGCGATCGGCTTGCAAAATTCGCTGTACTTCCGTTACTGTTGTCTGGAGAATTTTTTCCAGCTGCAAAGACTGACGAATTTCTTCAGTAATTTGCTTGAGTAGTAAAGCGCGTTGGTACTGTTGGTGTAGCTCGGCTTCTGACTGTTTGCGGGCGGTAATATCTAGATGGGTTCCTACCATCCGCAAATATTTTTCTGAAAAATTGCGGTTCACCAACTTACCCCGATCCAAAATCCACTTCCATTCCCCAGATTTGGTGAGTAAGCGGACTTCGGCTTCATAATAAGGTGTTTTACCTTTGATGTGATCGATCAGCCGTTGTTGTACTATCTTTTGGTCTTCAGGATGGATTAATTGATTTCTAACTTTAATATCGTCTGCCAACTCCTGTGGATTGTACCCCAGCATGGTGAACCAGCGAGGACTACGATAAACTTCTCCAGTCGCTAAATTCCAGTCCCAAAGTCCTTCATCTACTGCATCCAGAGCTAATTTTAACTGTTCTTCGCTTAACCTCAGAGCATTTTCTGATTGTTTGCGCTGGGTAATATCGCGATATTTCCACAAATGTCCATAAAATTTATGATCGACAATAATGGGTATATAGTCTTGTTCAAAAATGCGTCCATCTTGGAGTGGCCATTCTTGATTCATAACTATTTCACCGTTGCTCAACATCTCCTGGACGCGCTGTGTAAAGCGTTCCGGTTCAGCAAAAAGTTGCTTGCTTATCTCGGCTGATTGGCGACAATCCGTTCCTTGTAAAGCTTCTGGCTTCAGGGGAATACTAAATAGATCGCAAAACTCTTGATTGGCGAGAATCACATGTCGGTTCTCGTCTTCCAATAAAATACCTACCTGTAAACTTTCAATCAGCGTTCGCAGTCGCGAAGCTGTGGCTCTTAATTCGGAACGTTGTTGTGTGAGTTTGGTGGTTAATTTTTTGGCATCTGCAAGGGCAGAATTTTTTGCTTGTAAAAGAAATAAATAATCGGAAACAGAGTCATAGAGAGGAAAATCATCGATGCTCAATTCGAGTTTTTTGAGATCGCTAATCTCTGTAATCCAGGGAGAGCCAAGAAACATCAGATGATCGCCATCCTCTAGATTTACCATTTGTCCTTTGAGCTGCATTTCTTTATGCTGAGATTGCAACAGAAATAGCGATCGCGTTTGTTGACTAATCGCTTCAAAGCTAAATGGACAGCTAGGCCGATTAATCCGGAAATGTTCATCTAAGGAACTACCAAGAATTTTAATCGGTTCTAAAATGCGCTGTAGTACCTCACCCATCTGGACAATCTTCAGTTGGCGATCTATCACCAGATGGAAGGGAAACAAAGCTGCAAATTGGTCGGCACTAAGACTGAATTTTCTGAACTCAGTAACCTGATTATTTGTCATCGGCGTGAGAATCGTTGTACTTGATCGAGAAGACATCGTGAGCATCACCGCGATCGCGAAAACTAATTTGGGTGATATCTACTTCAGTGTGAAAGCGTTTCCCCAATCCGTGGAGTAAACCAATTACCATCGGTGCTAATCCGTGGCGGCTAGATTGGTAATGAAGATGCAGAGATTGATCGCTGGTGTGTTCGCATTCAAAAGATGGGGGGCGCAGCTCGGAAAAACTCAAACCCACCCGCGCATGGAGGTTATCCAAATTCTCAATAAACTGGGGTAAGGAATTTCCCGCAGTGGCTAAAAGTTCTCCATAACCTTCTTCTGCAGTATAGGTTACCCAATATTCCCCAAAAGCTTTGAGTACTTCATGTGCAGGCATTCCTAAGACTTCACAAACCGCTTCCACTAAACGATAGGTAACATCATCAGAATATGCATCCATCGCCAAAAAAAAATCAACATCCTCAAGTCCCGCTTTTTCCTTGATTGTTTCCCAGGTATCTTCACCGTGGTATTTGCAAATCATGTCTTCAATTGCTTTGTTGACTAGTCCGTACATTGGCTGAACTCCTGATTATTTTCAGTATTAATACGCAAGAAAATATAGATAATAATTGTATTCTTTTAACTATAACTCTTTGAGGTAATTTAACATAAACTAAGCTTGGCAAGCCATTAAAATATTACTCCAAACCTTATTTTATATTTTCTTCAAGTTGTTAGTATAAAATATATCTTTTAATTAAAAATTAGCCTAATAATTTTGAGTAATATATGTTACGTTATTTTGCTTGGCTATCAGGAATAAAATAAGATTAAAGCCATGATGGTCATGACCTAAGTTCTGCTGGAGATCCGATTTGATTTTGGCAACGATCGCGTTACGATGAAACGTCAATCGTCAATAGAGTAGGCTAGACAATAGCTGACATACCAAAATTTTGGCGATCGCATCCACTGGGAATATTTCCAAAATCAGGCAAGAATCCTATAGTGAGAAAAGATGGTAAGCTCATGAGAATGCCTGATTTGTTGAAGCTGACATAGTCATAATTGACATTAGCAATGTTAAACCGTTTGAAGATTGGCAGCAAAATTGGCACTAGTTTCGCTCTAGGCCTGACCATTTTAACTGCGTTGGGATTCATTTCTCATCGCACTACTAACGAATTGATCGCTACATCATACCTAGAAAACCATACATACCAAGTTTTAGGATTGCTGCAAGATTTAAATAGCAAGCTACAACAAGCGGAAACAGGACAGCGCGGTTATATAATTACTGGTGAAAAGCGTTATTTAGAGCCATATCAAGCAGCGATTGAATCTATAGACCAACCTCTAACAAAACTCCGTGAGTTTACTGCTGATAATCCCAATCAAAAACATCGGCTCGAACGGTTACAGCCACTAATTGCTGAAAGAATAACTATCATGCAAAAAGTGCTGGAATTGCGAGATAGTCAAGGCTTAGAAGCAGCTAAAAAGCTCATTCTTACCGATGAAGGTAAGCGGTTGATGGATAGAATCCGTAACCTGACTGAGGAGATGAAATTAGAAGAGAATGAATTATTAATTCAGCGTTCAAACCAAGCAAAATCTGCGGCTAGAGCTACTATTTCTACTATTACTTATGGAATTCCTATCTCTTTTATCTTGATAGCTTTGATTGGCTATTTATTATCTCGTGATATTTCCCAACCTCTAGAAAAATTTTCTCGTGTAGCTGCGAAAATTGCTGATGGCGATTTATCAGCTAAACTCCCCGATACAAAACGGCAAGATGAAGTGGGGATATTGACAAGCAGTTTCAATCAAATGATTGCTAATTTACAAGAAACTAAGCAAAAAAATGAACAGGAAAATTGGTTAAAATCTAACTTGGCTGAATTTAGTAATAGCTTGCAAGGAAAAAGAAATTTAGTAAATGTCACTGAGTCAATTTTATCTAAGTTAGCACCTTTGGTTAGCGCCCAACATGGTGTAATTTATTTAATGGAAAATCGCGAAAATCAGCCAATATTAAAGTTATTTAGTAGCTATGCTTACAAAGAACGGAAAAATTTAGCCAATCAATTTCGCTTGGGAGAAGGTTTAGTTGGTCAATGTGCTTTAGAAAAGCAAAGAATTTTACTCACCCAAGTACCGCCTGATTATATCCGCATTAGTTCGGGCTTAGGAGAAACGCCACCATTAAATATTGTAGTCTTACCTGTATTATTTGAAAAGCAGGTAAATGCTGTAATTGAATTAGCATCATTGCAAGCTTTTAGCGAACTACATTTAATTTTTTTAGAACAAGTTAGTGAAGTTATTGGTATTGCTTTAAATGCCATTAATGCTGATATGCTAACTCAGCAACTCCTCCAGCAATCTCAGGAATTAACGGAAGAATTAAAAACGCAACAAGCAGAACTGCAAAATAGCAACCAGTTATTACAACAACAAGCAGAAGATTTAGAAGCATCCCAACTACTTTTACAGCAACAGCAGGAGGAATTAAAACAATCTAACGAGGAATTACAAGCTTTAAATGAAGAGTTGGAAGAAAAAGCCGAATTATTGGCGGTACAAAAGCGAGAAGTTGAAGTTAAAAATCAACAAATTGAACAAGCAAGACTATCTTTAGAAGAACAAGCTCAAGCATTAACTTTATCTTCTAAATATAAGTCGGAGTTTTTAGCCAATATGTCTCATGAGTTAAGAACGCCGCTTAATAGTCTATTAATTTTGGCGCGGTTAATGTCGGAAAATTCTGAGGGTAATTTAACTGCAAAACAAATCGAATATAGTCAAACTATCTATAATGCTGGCACAGATTTATTAGCCTTAATTAACGATGTTTTAGATTTAGCAAAAGTTGAATCTGGTAAATTCACTATAGAAAATAAGCCAGTTAATTTTGTTGATTTACAAAGATACTTGCAAGCTAACTTTCGCCAATTATCAGAAAATAAAGGATTAAATTTTAATCTAGAATTTGACCAAAACTTACCACCAGAATTTTATACTGATCCCAAACGTTTACAACAAGTATTAAATAATTTATTGGCGAATGCTTTTAAGTTTACTGAACAAGGTAGAGTCAGCTTAGAAGTGAGGTTAATATCTCCCGATACAGTGGCTTTTGCTGTTAGCGATACAGGTATTGGCATTGCAAAAGAAAAACAGCAGTTAATTTTTGAAGCCTTTCAACAAGCAGATGGTACCACCAGCCGCAAATATGGCGGTACAGGCTTAGGTTTATCTATTAGTCGAGAACTAGCTCATTTGTTAGGTGGGAGAATTGAATTAATAAGTCAACTAGGAGAGGGAAGCACTTTTACGCTTTATTTACCGCTACAAGAAATGCAAACCAATGTCACAGCTAAAGCAAGTGAAATTGTCAAGCAGAAAAATTTGCAAGCTACACAACTAACTTCTTCTCTTCCTCTAGTTTCTCCTTCTTTGTCAGTAGTTAATCTCCCTAATTCTCAGCCAGAAATTCCTGATGATAGAGAAAATATCCGCGTAGGTGATAAAGTATTGCTAGTGATTGAAGATGATGTAAAATTTGCGCGGATTTTGCAAGATATGGCGCAACAACAAGGGTTTAAAGTTTTGCTAGCTTTACATGGGCAAGCAGGTTTGGCGCTAGCACAACAGTTTAAACCAGATGCGATTACTTTAGATGTATGTATGCCTGATATGGATGGCTGGATGGTGTTAGATCGTCTCAAGCATAATGGAGAAACGCGCCATATTCCCGTACATATATTATCTATTGACGATCGCCAACAACGCGGTTTAGAGTTAGGCGCGATCGCTTATTTACAAAAACCTGTTTCTAAAGAACAATTAACAGGGGCGTTAACTGATATTAAAGCTTTTTTGGAACGAAAAGTTAAAAATTTACTCATCATCGAAGACGATCCAGTGCAAGCCCGCAGTATTATAGAGTTGATTGGTAATGGTGATGTGCAAAGTACCGCAGTTAATACAGCAGCTGAGGCTTTAGCGACACTGCGATCGCAACGGATTGATTGTATTGTCTTAGATTTAGGTCTACCGGATATGAACGGGTTAGAACTAATTGAGCAAATCAAACAACAACCCGATTTAGTCAAGATTCCCATCATTGTCTATACCGGAAAGGAACTCTCCCGCCCAGAAGAAACCCAATTACGACGGCTAGCGGAGACTATAATTATTAAAGATGTGCGATCGCCTGAACGTTTACTTGATGAAACTGCCTTATTTCTCCATCGTATCCAGGCTAATTTACCGCAGTCAAAGCGACAAATTTTAGAGCAACTTCGCAATTCTGACACTATCCTGGCACATAAAAAGATTTTAATTATTGATGACGATGTCCGCAATATCTTTGCTATCACCAGCTTGCTAGAAAGTTACCAAATGCAAGTAATTTTTGCCGAAAATGGTAGAGATGGCATAGCAATATTGCAAGCTAATCCTGATGTTAACGCCGTATTGATGGATATAATGATGCCAGAAATGGACGGTTATGAAGCAACTCGCGCTATCCGTCAACAGGTACAATTCCGTTCTCTACCCATAATTGCTTTAACTGCAAAAGCTATGCAAGGCGATAGAGAAAAATGCATCGCCGCCGGAGCTTCAGACTATATTACTAAACCTGTAGATACAGAGCAATTACTTTCTTTATTACGGGTTTGGCTATATCGGTAAGATACTCTTTCATAAATACGAAGCCTGTCTAGGATAATTGTAGATAATTGTAGGTTGGGTAGAGCGACAGCGAAACCCAACAAAGCCGCTTTGGTGTTGGGTTTCGTTCCTCAACCCAACCTACGTCTTCCCATGCCCCATGCCCTATGCCCATTTTTAAAACTTGTCTATTGATTAAAAAAATTGTAAATTGGTCGTGATTTTACATTTGATTGTCCGAAATATTCAATATTTTTAGATTTTATTTATATTAAAGTTGAAAAACTGAAAACATATAACTATTAGAGGATTTAGCGATCTGACTTGAGGCAGTCGTGACACTACGGTAAAAATTATAAATTGAAAATGAGTTTTATTAAAGAAATTGGGTCTATATTAATGTCTATTACTTTAGAAATAGCCAACAACTGTGAGATTTTGACTTTGCTATATTCACAGCAAAATCACTAATTAATAGTTGGTTGTGCCTGTTATGAGTTTACCAAAAATCAAATTAGAGGATATCGAAATCCAGTTACTACTGGAAGGAGTGTATCGTTATTGGGGTTATGATTTTCGCAATTATGCCTTATCTTCTCTCAAACGTCGCATTCATCATTTTGTAAAAAAAGAGAATTTTAGCAGCGTTTCCGATTTACAAGCGCGGGTATTGCACGATCAAGAATGTTTAGAAAGATTTTTACTGAATCTCACAGTAAATGTAACTTCCATGTTTCGCGATCCTAGCTTTTATCTCACCTTGAGAAATGAAGTCATTCCCCTATTACGCACCTATCCTTTTATTCGCATTTGGCACGCTGGATGCTCAACAGGAGAGGAAGTATATTCAATGGCAATTTTACTACAAGAAGAAAATCTTTACCGACGTTGCCGGATTTATGCCACTGACTTTAATGAAAAAGTACTGCAAACAGCAAAAAGTGGGATTTATTCTTTAAAACTCATGCAAGATTACACCCAACTGTATTTAAAAGCTGGTGGTAAAGCCTCTTTTTCTGAATATTACACGGCAGCTTATGATAATGCTATTTTTCGCGCATCCTTACGAGAAAATATGATATTTGCTCAACATAACTTAGCGACTGATAGCTCTTTTAATGAGTTTCATATCGTTATATGTCGTAACGTTTTAATTTATTTCAACCAAGATTTACAAAAGCGCGTACATGAACTGTTTTATCATAGCCTTTGTCCTTTTGGTATCTTAGGGTTAGGCAAGCAAGAATCAATTCGTTTTACCACTCACGATCAACAATACCAAGAGCTTGTCAAAGGTGAAAAGCTTTATCGGAGGTTGAATTAGTGGTGGCTAAAGTTGTGGTTATTGGTGCATCTATTGGCGGATTATCTGCGCTGAAAATCTTGCTCCACAATATACCAAATGACTTCCCATGTCCAATTATAGTTGTGCAGCATCGCCATCTAGATTCGCGCGATCGCTTGAGAGATATCTTACAAGAAAATACAGCTTTAACAATCCGAGAAGTGGAAGATAAAGACGAAATTTTACCAGGATATGTTTATCTAGCACCGGCTGATTATCATTTGTTGGTAGAATCTGGTTTTTTTGCACTGTCTACAGATGAGCCTGTTTCCTATGCTCGACCGTCAATAGATGTTTTATTTGAGTCTGCGGCTGATATTTATGGCGAGCAAGTTATTGGTGTGATCTTAACAGGCGCAAATGAAGATGGAATGCAAGGTTTAAAAATGGTAAAATTAAAATTTGGCCTTGCTATTGTTCAAGACCCAAAAACTGCTGAATGCTCTGTGATGCCAAAAGCAGCTATGAATGCTGTGGCTGTAGACTGGATTTTACCCCTAGAAGACATTGCCCAGAAATTAATTTACCTTTGTCATCGTGCGGGTCAATGTTCCCTATGCAAAGGTCAGTAAATTTTAACAAAATATTTTGTAATTTTCTCTGGAATATTCAGTTACCAATTATGAAAAATTAGATCCCCGACTTCTTTAAGAAATTCGGGATATGGTATTACCAATAATAAATTTCATCTACCCCAGGGTAGAAAATTTGCGTTCAAAACCAGAGTTTTGGAGATATTCACAGATCAATTGCCACACTTTGCTCATATTTTTTTTATCTGCTAGAATCCTGAAGAAACTATTAACTTTCGGAAAAAAATTTGGAGATAAGAATAAAATATGCTTTCCGAAAAAAGCCTTAATCCTACCATTCCGGAAGATTCTCTAGTTTTAGAAGGTTTAAGAGTTTTGCTAGTGGAAGATAATGAGGATACACAGCTCTTACTCACTTTTTTACTAGAGGATGCAGGTGCAAATGTAGTAGTCACAGGATCAGCCTATGAAGCCTTAGCAGTGTTAGAACAAATGCAACCGGATGTATTGCTGTGCGATATTGGCTTACCGGAAATAGACGGTTGTACTCTGATGCGGAAAATTAGAGCCATGTATACAAATCAATTCAAGCATATTCCGGCGATCGCTCTGACTGCTTATGCCCAAGAAACTGTTGAACAAGAAGCACTAGCTTCAGGATTTCAGGCTTACTTTGTCAAGCCCATAGAACCAATGGAATTTGTTAATTCAGTGGTAAACGTGCTGAATAACAGCTACCAAGCTCATCCTGCTTGCATGTCGCCTACTGCAATCTGATGTCAAGGATAGTGATGATAAATCTCAACTTTCATCAGAATTTGGCTATTGACAACCGAAAAAGCCAGCAAATCAGGATTGATAACAGCAAAGTTTTCCCATTTTAATTGGCACATATCATATCAGGTTTAAGCATATTTGTACACTACAAAGAGAAAGATGATCTCTAAGCAGAGTATGTCTAAATTATCTATATATATGGTAAACACCTGGTATATCTGGAGGCTTGGCACAACCAAGCCTTTTTCATCTTTTAATCGTATATAATTATACTGTAATGATAATTTACTTCGCAAAGTTGGGAAAACAGATAATATTTGGCACAATTAGAGCGATAGCAGGTTGTGACTTATTTGCATACATCCCATAGGATGATGATCTGTCATAAGAGTAGGTATAAATTATTTTAGTACGTTGTTAAGCACAGCAATGATCGAGGTTTGGCTCGCAACCAAACCTTTTTTTATTTTTAGAGACGCGATTAATCGCGTCTCTACAATTACGCAATTAATCGCGTCTCCTCATGTTCTAGCGCCTAATTATTAAATTGTGTGCATTCTCTGGCTATGGTAATTGAGAATGTTGCAAAATCTCGGTAGACTAGCTGCGCTGGCTGTAGAAAAATGTATTTTGGTGCTATATGGGTTTAATTCGCAGTCATAGTCTGCAATTGACAAGACGTAAATTTTTCCAAATTTCTGGATTGTCTGGTGCGAGTTTTTTACTTGGTGGGTGCGGTACGCCAAGTTTTGAAGATTTGGTAGGTAAACTTTCCGAACCGCTAAATCAAAGCTTAGAAACTTTGATATTTAATCCCCAAAAGCCTGTACCAGAATTTTCCCCTAGCCAAATTGAACCAAAGGCGCTAATAGTTAATACTTTTCGCAGTACGCCAATTATCGATCCGCAAAAGTATCGTTTAATTGTTGATGGTGAGGTAAATAATCCCTTAAGTTTGAGTTTGCCAGAAATTTTTGCTTTACCTCTGACTTCAATGATTATTCGCCATGTTTGTGTAGAAGGCTGGGCAGCAATTGTACAGTGGGGTGGTGTACGTCTGCAAGAAATAATTGCACTTGCTCAACCTAAAGCTAATGCCAAGTATGCTTATTTTAAATCAGCCGATGGCTACTATGAAAGTTGGGATATAGCATCAGTTTTGCATCCACAAACTTTATTAGCTTATCAAAAAAACGGTGAACCTTTACCAGTTGATAACGGTGCGCCTTTGCGTTTAGCTTCACCTATTAAATTAGGATATAAGCAAAGTAAGTGGGTAACTCAAATTACCCTGACTAATCAGTTATCAATTTTTAAAGGTTACTGGGAAGACCAAGGTTATGAATGGTATGCAGGACTGTGAAAAAGTCAGGCTAATTGAACAATCATAACAAGAAAAAGGGACAAGGGAGACAACGGAGACAAGGGAAGGGGGACAAGGGGTACAAGGAGGACAAATAAATATCACCTTCTTGACTATTGACAATTGTACAGACGCGATTAATCGCGTCTCTAACAAATGACCATTGACTATTGACCATTGACAAATGACCAATTATCTATGAAATTTTTTGATAAACTACATGATAATATTGCCCGCAATCAAAGTCTACTATTTGTAGGACTCGATCCCAATCCTGAGATGATGCCCGAACGTTATGCATCTTTAGATATTATGGATGGTTTGTGGAATTGGTTGCAATTTATTATTGCCGAAACGGCAGATTATGTCTGTGCTTATAAGCCAACTTTCGGGTTTTATGAAGCTTTAGGTATTCCCGGTTTAGAACTATTACACAAAACTTTAAAAGCTATTCCGCCACACATTCCTATTATTTTGGATGCTAAACATAGCGATTTAAATACTAGTACTATTTTGGCGCGGACTGTGTTTACAGAATGGGGTGTTGATGCTATTACACTCAGTCCTTATACCGGACAAGATCATGTGGCACCATTTCTAGTTTATCCTGATAATGCAGTATTTATTTTATGTTGTACATCTAATCCTGGTGCGGAGAGTTTACAGCAATATCCAGTCACCGAAACACCTTTATATTTGCAAGTAGTTAAAGAATCAAAAAATTGGGGAACTCCAGAACAATTAGGATTAGAAGTTGGGACTAATAATCCAGAAGTTTTGGCGTTAATTCGCGCCATTGCACCGGAAAGATTGATTATGGCTCGTAGTATTTGGGTAGAGGGTAGCAATCTCAATCAAATTGTCGCTGCTGGGTTGAATGATAATGGTACGGGGTTGATAATTCCTGTGCCTCAAGATATGCTATCGAGTCCCCAATTATCTCAAGAAATTGCAGCTTTATGCACAGAAATTAATGAATGTAAAAATAATATTAATGATGAGAATTCTACTTGTAATGTGTGGTTACCAGATGTAAGTGTTTCCAATATACATCCGCAGCAAGATTTAATTTTACAATTGTACGATATTGGCTGCATTATGTTTGGTAGCTTTGTGCAAGCATCAGGAGCAACTTTTCCTTATTACATCGATTTACGTAAAATTATTTCCAATCCGCAAGTTTTTAATCAAGTCTTGAGTGGCTATGCAAGTATTTTAGAAACACTCAATTTTGATCGGATTGCGGGTATTCCCTACGGTTCTTTACCTACAGCTACTGGTTTAGCTTTACGCCTTCATTGTCCGATGATTTTTCCCCGCAAGGAAGTTAAAGCACATGGAACTCGTAAGGTAATTGAAGGTAACTATAATCCAGGTGAAACTGTTGTGGTTGTGGATGATATTTTGATAAGTGGTAAAAGTGTGATGGAAGGCGCGGAGAAATTAAAATCTGCGGGGCTAAATGTTCAAGATATTGTTGTATTTATCGACCACGAACAGGGTGTAAAAAATAGGTTAAGCCAACATGGTTACAATAGTTATGCGGTTTTAACTCTTTCGGAAATTACAGAAACTCTGTATCAAGCAGGACGGATTAATGAGGGACAATTATTAGCTTTTAAAGAAGGGTAGTAAGTCAACAGTCAATAGTCAATAGTCAATAGTCAATAGTCAAAAGGGATGTATAGCAATCCTAAATGAATTATAAATACTTGTCTTCCTTGTCCCTTTTGTTTGCATTTCAAATAGTATTGCTATAGTTTAGCGCAAAGTACTGTTAAGAATTTCTATAATTAAAGGTGCGTTAGCCTATGGCATAACACACCCTACGCATATTTTATATTTTTTCATATCCATTACATTATATTATTGAAGAGTGTGTTAGTTGCATAGATAAATTTCTTGTAATTTGACATGCTTTTTGGGTTGAAATTTTACCTCACCAATGCTGACTAATTATGAATGCTTCTCTCAATCAACTAATTAAAATATTAATTTTTACGCTAATATTTCCTTTAATTTTTCTGAATCTATGGCTTGCATTTAAGTTTTTCCATTATTTTGAACCAATAGTAATTATTTTAGTTTTAGCAAGTTTGTTTGCTTTTATTTTAAACTATCCGGTTTCTATTTTGGAAAAACGCGGACTGCAACGTAACTATGCGATCGCATCTGTATTTATACCTGCTTTGGTAATTATACTGGCGTTAGCTGCGATATTAGTACCGATTGTTTTAGAGCAGTTTAATGAAATTGCTAAATTACTACCCCAATGGATTGATGCGAATGAGGCTAAATTTCAAAGTTTAACCGCTTGGAATGTAAGCGAAAATTTGCAAGTAAATATTGGGCAAATATTAACGCAATTAAATAATCACTTACCTGATGAGTTGCAATATTTATTTAAACATCTTTTAAGTATTATTATTGATACAATTGATAGTATTTCTGAAGCCATAGTGACAGTAGTGCTAACTTTTTATCTATTAATAGATGGTCAAAGAATTTGGGAAGGAATATTTAAAAAATTACCTGGGGATTTTGCGCAAAAAATTAAAAATTCCGTGCAACAAAATTTTCAAAACTACTTAATTGGTCAAGTTAGTTTAGGGTTGCTGATGGGAGTTTCCGAAACTTTAATGTTTTTAGCCTTTCACGTGCAGTTTGCATTACTTTTTGGCTTGGGAATTGGCGTTTTAAGCTTGATTCCTTTTGGCGATGTTGTCAGTCTGATTGTAGTGACTTTAATTATCGCCTCTCATGATTTTTGGCTAGCAGTGAAGGTGTTTGCTGTAGCTATTGTAATTGACCAGTTAATCGATCAGGCGATCGCGCCTCGGTTGTTAGGAAAGTTCACAGGACTGAGACCGATTTGGGTTATCATTTCTTTACTCATCGGCACTTATATAGGCGGATTGTTGGGTTTGTTAATTGCTGTACCCTTAGCTGGTTTAATTAAAGATGCAGCAGATGGCTTTGTATCTAATGTTTCCAGCAAGGCGATTGATGGGGAAGCTGTACCGGAGATAGGGGCTAGGGGTTAGGGGTTACAATTCCTCGAATAATTCGCCAAATAATTCTCGTACTTTTTCTTTAGCAGTTTCTAGAGTCACTTTGCCTAAATCGGTAGCTTGGTAAAGTCTTCGGTTTTGTCGCCCTATTCGCTCCTCAACAGAATACAGGTATCCCTTGCGCTCCATATCGTGTAACATCGGGTAGAGTGTTCCCGCACTAAGTTTGTAACCGTGACGCGCCAATTCTTCAATAATACCTAGACCAAAAATTGGCTCCTTAACTGCATGATGTAGAATATGCAGCCGAATCAAACTTGAATAGAACTCTCTACCATCCATCACGCAAGGCTTTGGTAACAATCAGTTAAGATTTCATTTTCCCCTATATTGAGAGACTTTCAGAAAAGTTGGTAAATGGGCATTGGGCATTGGACATTGGGCATTGGTTAGAGAAAGCTAGTTGGTAGTTTGGTTAATGAGGCAAGTAGTAAATGAGGTATGAGGTACGCACTTCGGAGTATGGCAGTGCCCATACGTGTCAACTTAAGCTTAAAACCTGTATCTATCTCGTTTCCAGCCTCTGCCTGGAAATGCATATTCGTCGGCTGCTGCCTCGAAAGCTGATAAATTGAGGCAGCAGCCCACAGATTTTCGCTCCCACGCAGAGCATGGGAGCTAGATGAAATCAGGGTTTCACGTTAAGTTGATACCAATGCCCCATGCCCTATGCCCCATGCCCTTGTACAATTAATCGTGATACATCAATGCTTTGGGCGTAAGGCTGGTGAATTTTTTTATTGGGTGTGCAGTTTGGGCTTATAAAGGATGGGTGGGGGAACTTTACCCCCAAGGTACTCGCACTGCTGAGTTTCTTTCTCTTTACAGTCGGCGGTTTACTACTGTTGAGGGTAACACCACTTTTTACGCTATCCCTAATCAAGAAACTGTCACTCGTTGGCGCACAGAAACGCCCGCAGGTTTTGAATTTTGTTTGAAATTACCGCGAATTATTACCCATGAGGGTTTATTGCAACCGCAGATTCCGGCGGCTTTAAAATTTCTTGAGGGAATGCAAGTTTTAGGTGGGCGTTTAGGGCCGATATTTGCCCAATTACCACCAAGTTATGCACCTACATTGATGACAGATTTGGTGAGTTTTTTAGAAGCTTGGCCGCATAGTGTAGCACCTCTGGCTTTAGAAGTTCGCCATCCTGACTGGTTTACAGAACCCCACGCCAGTAATTTGACAGCTTTGTTAGAAAAGTTAAATGTGGGGAGAGTGCTGTTAGATTCACGCCCTATCTATACGGGAGATGACGATCCGCAGTTGCAATCGGAGCGACGCAAGCCGAAATTACCTGTACAATTTAGCGTTACTGCGCCTTTTAGCTTGATTCGGTTTATTTCTCATCCGAATTTAGCTGTGAATCAACCTTTTATGGAAGAGTGGGTAACGCAGATTCAGCAATGGTTACAGGCGGGAGTGCGAATTTACTTCTTTGTTCATTGTCCTATAGAAGAGCGATCGCCTAACACTGCCCGTCATTTTCAAAATTTACTAGAACAGCATGGTGTCGCAGTTCCGCCTCTACCGTGGAATAACCTGGAACAACCACCAAACCAGTTAAGTTTATGGTGATTTTTCAAATTTAAATTGTCTAGCTTTAAATCAAATATTAAGTTTTTTTATGCCATCTATCGAGATGCGCAAAATAAATTAGCATTTCCCCTAGCTAATTAAGAAATTGCGATGAGATATTATACCAATATTTGACAAAAATGTAACATCTTTAAATCAATCAACCTATATTAGATCGGCTTTTCAGAGTTATTAATTAATATTAAGGAATTCAATTCAGGATTTTTTGACTTTTGCAATATATCTCATGCTTGCTTATTTTCAATAAGATGGATAATGGTAGTTATACATTTTTGTGTTCCAACACTATTCTTTCTATTTTTTCCAAAAAAAGGGGTGATAACCCCCTTTGCAAAAGGATGACATAGTTATATGCATCCTAACATTAACTGACAGAAAAATATCATCTGTTAGTATAGAAAGAATGCCATAAAAACTCAGGGAGCAGTTACACCAAAGGAGGTTGAGATGAGTCGTCTTCTTTATGAAAATTCAGTGTCATATAAAGGATATCTCATCATTCCATTCGTTTTTGGTAAAGCCGATAATTACGAAATCTATTCCTATAAATTATTGGCAGAAATTGGAGATAAGAGCCAATTTCATAAAGCAGAGAATCCAGCAGGAATTTACGGCAGTAGCATCAATAATATTATTGAGACTGCCAAGGAGCATATTAACAAAAATGCAGATTTCATCAATTGCGGGGATAGTTTTCAATCTCGCTATCTTTACCGCTACAATTTGATAATTATCTCTCAACAGGAGGGTAAATATTTTTACGACCACTACCCACCAGAGTTGCTGAATAATATTGCAGCACCAAAATTATTCAAATCCGAATTTGAATGCATCAATTGGATTAAACAAGGTCTAGAAGGTCAATATAAAGGAGTTGACCGCCAGTATATTAGACCAAGAGTAAATTAACAATACTCTTTAGGAAAATTCTATTGGCTGTTGACACTTCGACAAGCTCCCTTCGACAAGCTCAGGGCATCGCAGTGCGGCGCGGTTGACTGTTGACAGCCAAAATTGATATTTTTCACAACTGAGAATTATAGAGAGATAAAGCATTTTCGCGTAAAATTGCTGTAGCGATCGCAAAAGCTTCATCCCCTGTTAAATCCCCATCTTGAATTGCTTGTTCTAGCACTTCTTTTAATAACTGACGCCCCCATTTAGCCCCTAAATAATATAATTCGGGTATTGAATGTGCATCGGAAGAATACATTAGTTTAGTAGTTGGCGTTAATTCCAGTAATTGACCGATGGCTGCTCGCATTCCCGATACACTTAAAGAAGGTATTGCCAAACCAAAATCTAAATAAACTTGAGGATAGACAGCAGCTAAATATCCAGCTTCTTGCATGTAGGGATAAGAAGCGTGTAGTAAGACTAATGGTGCATGACGATACTGGGGTTGTTCTAAAAGCGATCGCAAATTGAGAGGATTAGCTAAACGTAAATCTAAATCTGGATCGCCAAAGCCTGTATGTAATTGTACTGGTAAGCGATATTTCGCCGCAATTAATAAAGCTTGTTGTAACAAAAAATCAATCAGAGGTTTATCAACTAAGCGTAGTGGTTGATTATTTAACTGTTGTTTAATTTCGTCAAAGCGAGATGCAGCCAGTTCAAAAGTTACAGGTTGCACGTTCAAGCCAGTACGATAACAAACAATACTCTTAAAGCCAATAACCCCCGATGGTGGGGGATCGATTTCGCTGTGAAATCTAGCGAGGAAAGAAGCAAAATCTTCGCTTTGGGGAATTAATTGTTCTGCTAGCACCTCCAACCGCAGAATTCTGCGGACAGGAATCAATTTTTCGTGCCAGGAGATAGGTAAAATACTTTCAGTTTCTAAACCATCATCGAGATAAATTGCTTCTAAATTTGCCGCTTGAAAATAAAGCTGGGTAAGCTTTTCTAAGCCTAAATTATTTCGTCGCGCTGCGATCGCACTTTCTGTAGCATCACATTCTAATAACGCGGCAATTTCCCTCAGACTGCGCCGATAAAATAAAGTATGACGCGCATGATAATTAACTATTTCCTCGTCATATCCTTCTGTAAAAGCAGCCGCAAAAGGATAACGCGCCGCTACCTCCGGGCGTAACACATTATGGGCATGTTGATCGATTAAGGGAATGTCAGCCAAATTCATCATAATTTGTCAGTTGTTAGAGACGCGATTAATCGCCTCTGTACAAAGGCTTTCAAGTCTAATATCCCATACCCAATGCCCCATGCCCAATGCCCATTACCTATGAATAAATACTGCTGTGCCTACTGATGCCCAATCAAATAACCATTTTGCATGATTTGGGGCAACATTCACGCAACCGTGACTAACGGGAGTACCAAATCTGCGATGCCAATAAGCACCGTGAATTCCGTAATTACCCTGGTAAAACATGGCATAGGGAACGTTAGGTACATCGTAGTCTCTACCACGCATTCTGGTAGATTTCAGTTTGGTTTGAATTTTAAAAGTACCTACGCGGGTAGGAGTAGATTTTTTACCTGTGGAAATAATAATTGCATAAACAGGCGTTTTACCTTCCCAAGCAATTAGCTTTTGTTTTGTCAAATCGATTTGAATCCAACGTTCCGCAGATTTTTTGAGTGTGTCGATGCTTTGGGTAGTGGTATTATCTTTTGCTTTGGCGGAAACTCCACACAGTCCTACATTTGCTACGCCTACTGTGATAGATATACTGGCAAAAATTATACCTAGACGGCGCATCAATTGACGATCAATTAAGCTTTTCATCGTAAATACACTTAAGAGAAAGCTTAGGATAAAGTTTCTGTTTTTACCCTAAAGTATTCTAACTGTTGTATCAATCTTTGCACTTTTTCGCCAATCACCAGCCAATCGCCTTCGGTAACTAAATGCTTGGGAAATAATTGACTACTTAAACCGATCGCGATCGCACCTGCTTGTAAAAATTCTTTAGCATTATCGATATTAACTCCTCCCGTGGGGATTAAAGGAATTTCGCCTAATGGCCCTTGGAGGCTTTTGATATAATTAGCGCCACCCATTGCTTCTACGGGAAAGACTTTGACACAGCTAGCGCCATAATTCCAGGCGGTAACAATTTCTGTAGGCGACAGCGCACCGGGAATAATCGGTACATCTTGCGCCACTGCGGCTTTAATCATCGCTAAATCTACATGGGGTGTAAAGAGAAATTGCGCCCCAGATGCGATCGCATCTTTTAACTGAGTGACATTAAAGAGAGTACCCGTACCAATTGTACAATGTGGTAATTCTTGACGCAGTTGGCTAATTAATTGCCCAGCGCGATCGCTATTCCAAGTAATCTCAATCAGCTGCATTCCCCCAGATGCGACAGTCAAAGCCATTTGCTTTGCCAATTCTAACTTTGACGCCCGGATAACTGCGATCGCCCGGTGTTGTTGCAATTGTGATAACCAAACTAGATTAGACATTACAATTCAAAATTCAAAATTCAAAACTTGTACTGAGCCTGTCGTTCGACGAAGTCGTTCCCGAAGGGTAGTATTCAAAATTAACAAAGCTAGATATGGGACTTACAAAAAATAAATTACCAAAATTCCGTAGTGCGAGCAGCGTTCGACTGAGCGCTGCTCGCACTACAAATTGATTGGGTATTTAAAAAATTGGATGTCCCTATCATCAGGTTTTAGTAGTATACTTGTCGCATTATTTTTGCAAATTAGTATTAAATTAGGATTGCGATATATAACAATCCGTTTATTAGCCACAAATACTTATCTTCCTTGTCCCTCCGAAGTTCTGAGCGCCGGCTTCCGGCGCTCAGACTTCTCTCCTTGTCTCCCTTGTCCTCCTTGTCCCTTTAAAATACAATGGCAGCAGAGATAGAGCGCAAATTTTTAGTCAAAGGCGATAGCTGGAGAAAGCTAGCTGAAGGTAGTCGATATGTTCAGGGATATATTTCGACAGCCAAACAAGCTACTGTTCGCGTTCGCATCGTTGGTAATCAAGGTTACTTGACAATTAAAGGGGCGACTGTCCAATATAGCAGATCGGAGTTTGAGTACCCTATCCCTGTAGAAGACGCGCAAGAAATGCTCGATACTTTATGCGATCGCCCTTTAATTGAGAAAACGCGCTACAAAATTCCATACGGTAATTTGATTTGGGAAATCGATGAATTTGAAGGTGTCAACAAAGGGCTAATAATTGCAGAAGTTGAACTCACTGACGAAAAACAACAAATTGAACTACCAGATTGGATTGGTGAAGAGGTTTCCGATAATCCCAAGTATTACAACAGTAATTTAGTCAAACATCCTTTTTCTCAATGGTAATTGTTGACTGTTGACGGTTGACGGTTGACTGGAAATACAGATTTTTTGGGGAATAAATTTCTTTACCCATTAGCCATCCTCAAAATCTTGAGTCTACTTTAGTAGACTTGGGCTATTAGCCTGAGAATTTATTCTCAGGCGGATGACAAAGCTAAGAAAGAGGCTATTTTTTGCTTAATTTGAACACTGCCATGCCCTCTAGAATATATCGACTTACCGCCAACAATATTTAAATTGTTAGACAATTTTTTGGGTGAATTCATAGTCAGAACTTTAGTTTTTGATTTAAGGACTAAAGTTACAGAATATTTCCCGTAAATGAGGTACGCGCTTCAGGGCATGGCAGTGCCAGTGCCCCTACAATCAACGATAATCTGTACCTCACCAACGGGCAATCTGCTGTATGACTAGGAAATCCCTTTAGGTTGGCGATAAATCTAAGATAAAGCCTGAATAAACTTTTCTACTTTTTCGAGCAATGGTTGATATTCGATTTGTTTAGCTAGTTCCTGGGCGTTGTTGTAGCAAGAGAGAGCCAATTTTTTGCGTCTTCTTTTAGCGTACAGGCTACCCATATTTAACAAAGTAGAACCTTCCCCTAAGCGATCGCCTAATTCTTGATAAATGGCTACAGCTTGTTTATAGCATTTCAGTGCTTGCCAATGATTTGCGACATTATTGTAGGCGAAACCAAGGTTATTGAGGGTTGTAGCTTCTCCGGCTCTGTCTTTTAATGCTCTACGTGTTAATAGCACTTGATGGTAAATCAACAATGCTTGTTTAGGTTCTCCTAAATCGTTATACATAGAAGCAATATTATTCATGGTGGTAGCTTCGCCAACTAAATTTTTGACGGCGCGTTGAATTGGTAACGCAGCTTCAAAATATTCTAGAGCTTGCTGATAATCGCCTAAAGTACTGTAGGCAAAGCCAATTCCATTAAGTGTAGTGGCTTCACCAGAAAAATCTCCCAGCAAGCGCCGCATTCTTAAAATTTGGTTTTGCAGTAATAGCGATCGCTTTGGTTCTCCTAATTTGGTGTAAATCAACGCCACATCATTGAGTGTGGAGATTTCACCTTGAGGATCTTCTAATTTGCGGAAAATTTGCAGCGCACCTTCAAAATACTCTAGTGCGGGCGAAAACATGCCTAAACGGCTGTAGGTAGAGCCTAAATTACTCATTGCTGTGGCTTCAGCTCGCAAATTGCCAAATTCCCGCGCTACTTCCAAAGCCTCAGTAAAACAATCTAATGCTCTTTGAGTTTGCCAGCAACCGAGGTGACCTAAACCTATGTCATTTAATGTATGACCTTCTCTGGCTCGATCGGGAATAATCCGAGCTAACTTAAGATTTTCGGTAGCTAGTGCGAGATATTCTTGAAATTCTCCCCGCTTATAATAGCGGCTTGCCCGATTGCGACGTTGTTCCCATTCGCTAACTGGATTTAAAGGTTGCGTCATCTGACCTCGGTTGCACTAAAGATAAAGATAGGCTGTTTTGATTAAGCAAATTGATTTGAGAATTAACCTCTCTCAAGTAATAATTCCCAAATTTAAGTTAACCATTATTCTCTATCTTTAGATATAAGACGTAAATAGAGGTGATATGGTATAATTACATACTTATTTTAACTTCCTCAAAAAAGCCCTAGCTAAAAACCACAAATGCTTACAGGGCAAGCTTTGTCAGAATTCATAGCAGTTCCCAGCTTTCAGGATTAAGAACCAGCAAAATATAATTGTTTTAAGTTTAATCTTGGTTTTATTTCGCGATCGCTCACAAATACTGTTGGCTATTTGTAATCTATAATACAGTCAAATATTTTATTGCTGAGTGTCCAAATTAACATAAAAATAAATTTTGCCGGGAATAAACTCAAGCAGGAACTTTCACGACTTTACCCAATTCTCATAACTTACAAATTCAATCTATCTATTTATATGCGTTTACCTATTTTTATAAGTGCAGGGTTATTACTTGCACTGAGCTTAAATGCGCCAGTGCTGTCTCTACCTGCAAGTCCAGCACCGCAATCAGCAACAATTGCTAACTCACAGCTAAAGCAATTAACAACGAACCGTCAGTTATGGAAAAAGCAAAATATTCGTAACTATCGGTATACATTTAGCCGCAGTTGCTTCTGCGCACCCAAAGCTAGCGGGCCGATTAGCGTCACGGTGAGAAAAGGACGTACAAGTTACCTAACTGATGCGACAGGTAAACCTGTAGAGCGAGAATTGTTCCAACAATACGATACAGTTCCCAAGCTATTTAATATCATTGAAGATGCGATCGCCAAAAAAGCATCTAACCTGACTGTACAGTACGATGCTAAATTGGGCTATCCTACCCAAATTAACATCGACTACAACAGTCAAATAGCTGATGAAGAAATCTATCTCACCGTCGAGAATTTGCAAAAAATTAAGAGATAAACTTCGTCCATTTTCAAAACTGGAGTAGTGCGGGCAGCGTTCGACTGAGCGCTCACGCCGAAGTCTTGCCCGCTACTACCACCAGGGAGCAAGATGCTCCCACTACGCATGAAAAGCTATGGTTCTCAAATACGAATTACGAATTATTCTGACTTCTCCCATAAACTTTGATAGCCAGTCACAATCCGGCTACCATCCTTGAGGACATGAATCTCTATTTGATCGCTAGCCCAAGAAATTTTATCTTGGAACTCAGGATTAAAAATATGCACTCGTTGATTGCTAGAAGAAACGGGAGAAGTTGGGGAATGAATTGCCAAAGACTCGACAAAAGGCCCGTCAATTAAAATATCTAGTTGTTCTAATAAATCTTGCGCGCCAGGTGGAGCCGATTCCGATTGTAATAACTTCAGAGTAAATCCTGTAAAAGACATAACATTTAACCCAGCCGCTTTGACCTTTTTAGCTAAAGCTGCTAATGCAGGTGCTTGCCAAAATGGTTCGCCACCAGAAAAAGTTACACCTGTATTTTTGGGGTTTTTGAGAATATTTTCTGCCAGAGTATCAACAGTAATTAATTGATTAATTTCAAATGGCCAAGAAGCCGTATTAAAACAACCAGGACATTCTCTCAGACAACCTTGTACCCAAACCACTGCACGACAACCAGGCCCGTTGACTTCTGATTCATCAACATAACCCATGATGTTTAAATACTCAGGGGGAATTTCTATTAGTGGTAGCGATGGGCTGCTAAATTTTGTTTCCATCTCTTTCCTCCTTCAAAGCGTTAATAAAGTTAAGCCATAGCCGGGTAACTTACCGGAATATTAATGGCGTCATGAATTTGAGTAGCAAGAGCCGTCAGGATGTCAGGGCTGACACATTTGAGGTTTTGCACCAGGTAAGGACTAGATGGGGCAATATTATTACCACGTGCTTCTAATTTCCTGACCAAAACGCGCGGACGGGAAGGCAGATTAATTTGAATTTCATCGGGTTTGAGACGCTGAATAATTTCGATATAATCCTCTACCATGTCGGGTGTCCAACGAGACAAAACCATTGTTTGAATAGCCAAATGTCCTGAGTATTCTTGCCGAAATTGCTCGATTCCCGCTAATATATCTGGTAGATTAATTGTCTCTACAGGACGATTAATTCGCTGCAATTGATTTGACGAAACTGCATCTAATTTTGCGGCTACTATATCTGCTACTTTTAACGCATTCCGAACTGTTGGATCGTGCAACATCGTACTATTAGTTAAAACTACTGTCGGTAGTCTAGTAATTTTCTTAACAACCCCAATAATTTTTTCTAAATTTAATGCTAGGGTAGGCTCGCCACTACCGCTTAAAGTCACTACATCTACCCGATCTAAAGGTAATCTTGTGCGCAGATCGTCAAGAATTTGCATTGTTGGCACAAAAACTTGGCGTTCCGCAGTACTGGCTTGAATTTTTCCCAGCTGACAATAAACACAGTTAAAAGAACAAGTAGATACCGAACAAATGGGATCGATCCCTAGCGATCGCCCAAATCGCCAAGAATTTACCGGGCCATAAACCGTACAATCATGGGGTTGTGGTTTAGATAAAGTTGTACTCATACTTGCCGCTTCCTAAAATCAAACATACACTGGTATCAAAAATCTATTTAAAATTTAGATTCACTACAAATTTATCTCCAGAATTTGAGGAACTTGTGAGGGTATGGACATTGGGTATGGGGCATTGGGTATAGGGCATGGGGCATTGGGCATTGGGCATTGGGCATGGGGAATTTTGAATTATTTGTCTGCCTTTTCTGGCTTTGCCATCTTGATGCTGTCCCAGGGTTTTATGTACTGCTAATTAGCTACTCCTGATGGCAATCAAATCTGGAGCGATGATGGGAAATTCACTAAACAATTGGTATGGCGAATAATAATCAGCAATTTACAATCTTGTTGGTAGATAGCAAGCCCGAAACCGGGATTTTTTTGGCAAATATTCTTGCTGCTCCAGATTATCACTTGCAAGAGGTAACTTCTGGGAATTTAGCTCTTACAGCAGCGCTTGCTTCTCCTCCTCAGATGATTTTGCTGGATGTTGTTTTGCCAGATATGCAGAGTTATGAAGTCTGGCAAGAGTTGCAATCTCACAAAGCAACTAAGTATATACCAGTAATTTTTCTAGGTTTTGATGCAGATTTAGTTAAGAAAATCCAGCCGAATAAAATAGATTTAGTTGATTTTATTGCCAAACCACTGCGGCGTGAAGAAGTTTTATTACGGCTACACAAACAATTAAATTTGCAAAAAGTTAAAGCTAGATTTCACGAACACCATCAGCAACTCATCCAAAGAAAACAGCAAGTCATCAAACAAAATCGGCATAATCAATCTATTTTAGATGCTACCAAAGTTGGGATCTGCCTCACCGATGAAAATGGCTATTTTGTCGAAGTCAATCAAGATTATTGCCAGATGTATGGCTGGGAACGGGAGGAACTGATAGGACAACCATTTACAGTACATTATGGCAATTTAACATTTAGTGAAAAAGCCCATTTAATTCAGC
The DNA here is from genome assembly GCF_963889195.1 of Calothrix sp. FACHB-168. Lineage (NCBI taxonomy): Bacteria > Bacillati > Cyanobacteriota > Cyanophyceae > Nostocales > Calotrichaceae > Calothrix > Calothrix sp. FACHB-168. The sequence goes on along the minus strand of NZ_CAWPNJ010000017.1, from coordinate 53,883 downwards.
AATATAAAAATTTTCTGGCTTTGAATACCCAACCAGAAAAACGGGAATTTACTATTACCCGTAAAGATGGTTCGCGGTTAAATGTTGAGATGATTCAGGCGATTTGTCAAAAGGATTATGGCAAATTTGTGGTGACAACGCTGATTGATATTAGCACCCATCAAGCAACACAAACTAGACAAAAATCTCGCGAACGTTACTTAGCCGCCTTGGGACAAATTCAACACCAGTTATTAAGTTTTGATGGTAGCAGTAAATACTACAAAAAAATCGTAGAAATTCTCGGGCCAATCACTAAAGCTAGTCGTGTATATATTTATGAGCAACGTCCAGGAATTGCGAGTAACTTTGCAATTAGCCAATGTGGGGAATGGTGCGCGCCCGGAATTCCGCCGAAAATTCTCCACCCAACCCGCAAAACTGTGTCTGCTGAGGATTTTTCCCTGCGTTGGGCGACTTTATTAACTCAAGGAGAAGCGATCGCGGAAATTGTCACAGAATGTCCAGACTTAGAACGGGGAAAGTTAGAACTGCAAGGCGTTTTCGCGATTTTGATGTTACCGATAATTGTTAACGGTGAGTTTGTTGGTTTGATTGGCTTTGATAACTGTGTAGAAGTTCGCGGTTGGGAAACTGCGGAGATTTCTATATTACAAGCAATCGCCAACGCGATCGCCATCGCTCACCAACGCAAACAAGCCGAAGATAACCTAAAAGCCCAAATCATCCAACTTCAGCAAGAAATTAGCGTCAGCGAAGCTTCCCGCAAAGCGCGTCTCGTCGCTCTCAAATCTAGCGAAGGTAAATATCGTCAGCTAGTTGAGACATCCCAAGATATGATTTGGTCTGTGGATGTGGATGGTGTGATTAATTTTGTCAATCCAGCTGTTAAACAGTTTTTTGGTTACGAACCGGAAGAGATGATTGGGCGTAACTTTACTGATTTTATTTTGCCAGAGCAAGTGGCACTGATTCAACAAAAGTTCGCCAGTCTCTTGCGCGGAGAGTCTATTTTTCATGAGGAAGTTAGCTGTTTTGCCCAAGACGGGAGCATTTTATATTTAACAATTAATGCGATCGCTGTCCAAAATCATGATGACGATGTTGTAGGCATCACTGGTACAGCTAGTAATATTACTGAGCGCAAACGTGCTGAACAAGCACTGCATACCAGCGCCCTTAAACTTTTGCAGCATAACTTGGTGTTAACAGAGTTAGCTAAAAATCAAGTGCTGTATCAAGAAGACTTGAAAGCGGCTGTGAGAGAAATTACCGAAGTCGGTGTGAGAAATCTGGAAGTAGAACGAGCTAGCGTTTGGCTGTATGGGGAAAACGATAATATTTTGCAATGTGTAGATTTATTTACCCACAGTCAACAGCAACATAGTCAAGGAAATTCCCTGTGCGCCACAGATTATCCCCATTATTTTCAAGCTTTGCACTCAGATCCGATTATTGTTGCCCATGAAGCGGCTACAGATCCGCGCACCAAAGAATTTTTAGATTCTCACCTGACGCCATTTAACATCACTTCTATGCTGAATACACCAATCAGGCTAGGAGGTAAGACTGTTGGCGTTTTATGCTTAGAAACAGTGGCAATTCCCCATCATTGGACATTAGAAGACCAAAATTTTGCCCGTTCTTTAGGTAATTTAGTTTCTTTAGCTCTAGAAGCCAGGGAACGCCGCCGTGCAGAAGCAGCTAGGCGCATGTCCGAAGAGAAATTAGGCTCGGCTTTGCGCTCCTCTCCCGATCCGATTAGCCTCAGTACATTTCCTGACATGCGCTATATCGAAGTTAACGATAGTTTCTGTACATTTTTTGGCTATTCTCGCTCTCAGGTAATTGGACATACCAGCGCAGAATTAGGAATTTGGGCGAATCCCGAAGAGTCTAATTTTCTGCGCCAAATGTTAGAACAAACAAAGGTACTCCGCAATCATGAAGTAGATATTCGCACTGCAGGCGGGGAAATTAAGACAACGCTGTTAAGTGCGGAAATGAGCGAAATTGATGGACAAAAGTACATCTTGGGTACAGCTAAAGACATCACTGAACGCAAGCAAGCAGAAAACGAAAGTCGGTTATTGCTGTTGACAACTCAAGCTATGACACGCGCCATAGATGTTAACAGCGCTTTATCTATGGTTTTACGCCTAATTTGCCAAAATATCGACTGGGATTTTGGCGAAGCCTGGATACCTAGTGATGACGGCGCGATTTTAGAACATAGTTTAGGCTGGTATGGCGATCGCAACAATTTAGAAGAATTTTGCTTAGAAAGTAAAAGCCTGAAATTAGCTTTGGGTGAAGGTTTACCGGGGAGAGTTTGGCAAAGCAAGCAGCCAGAATGGATTGAGGATATTTCTCGTGTTGCTCAACCAATTTTTTTGCGATCGCCCCAAGCCACTAACCTGGGATTAAAAGCTGTCTTTGGCGTACCGATTATCGCCGCTAACAAAGTCTTAGCCCTGTTAGTCTTCTTTAAAAGTACCGCTATGTCAGTTGATAAGCGGTTGCTCTTGTTAGTCGGTGCGGTAGCTTCCCAATTAGGCGGATTAATTCAACGCAAACAAGTAGAAGCAGCCCATAGAAAAAGCGAAGAACGTTTACAGTTAGCCTTAGAAGCTAGCGATTTAGGTTTGTGGGATTGGGATTTTACCAGTGGGAGAATCTACCGAGATTGGCGCTGGAAAAAAATGCTCGGTTATACAGAAGATGAAATTGAAGAAAATCAACAAGCTTTTGAAGAATTAGTTCATCCCGAAGATTTAGCCGCAGTACAATCAGCTTTAGAAAACCATCTTCAAGGCGCTACTTCTGTTTATGAAGCAGAATTTCGGATGCGTTGCGCTTCTGGGATTTGGAAGTGGATTCAAACGCGCGCCCAAATTTTTGAACGCGACGAACAAGGTATACCCTTGCGAATGACAGGTACTCACAAAGATATTACCGAACGCAAAACCTTAGAAAGAGAAATCGCCCTTAGAGAAGCGCGCCTCAACGCCTTTTTCTCTGGTGCGCCTGTGGGGATGGATATTTTAGATAAACAACTGCGGTTTGTGCAAATCAATGAATTAATGGCAGAAATTCACGGAAAACCGCAAAAAAACCACATTGGCAGAACTATATATGAAGTTGTGCCCCAAATGGCTCCGTTTGTAGCTCCATTTTACAAACAAGTACTACTCACCGGTCAAGCAATTCTCAATTTAGAAGTCAGTATTCCCTCAACGAAAAAACCAGAGATTGTGCGTCACTTTTTGGTTTCTTATTTTCCCATACCCGGCGAAGACGATCGCCCCTTGGGTGTGGGAACGGTAATGGTAGAAATTAGCGATCGCAAATATGCAGAACAAAAACTGCGGTTAGCCAACGAACGCTTACAATATCTGCTGACTTCTAGCCCTGTAGTTATCTATAGCAGCAAAATCTCCGGGGATTTTGGGCATACATTTATGAGTGAGAACGTGAAAACCATGCTTGGCTATGAAGCGCGGGAATTTCTGGAAAATCCCAATTTTTGGTTGCGTCACGTTCACCCAGAAGATGTTGAGTATATCTTGAGCAAATTTTCTCTGTTATTTGAGCAAGAATACAGTTCCTATGAATATCGCTTTTTACATGCTGATGGTACATATCATTGGTTATATGAGCAAGTCAGGTTAATTCGCGATGAAGCCGGAAAGCCGATAGAATGTGTTGGTTACTGGGCAGATGTAAATGCGCGAAAATTAGCAGAATTAGCCTTGCAAGCCAGCCAACAACGCTATCAACTCTTAGCTGAAGCCTCGCCAGCTTGTATTTTTCACACCGATGTTGATGGCAATGTTTTATATTTAAATCAACGCTGGACGGAAATTACTGGACTTTCCTTAGCCGAATCTCTGCGTAAAGCTTGGACAAAAGCCATACATATTGAGGATCGGCGGCGCGTTGTCAACAAATGGAAGCAAGCCAGAGCCGCTAAAACTGGGTATAAACTAGAATATCGCATTTTACGTACTAATGGGGCAATTGTCTGGGTATTATCCCAATGTTTGCCGGAAATAGGCGATGATGGCGAAATTAAAGGTTATATCGGTACAGTCACAGATATTACCGAGAGAAAACTTGCAGAAGAAGCCTTAAAAGAAAGTGCAGAACGCGAAAAAGCGATCGCCCAAGTAATTCAAAGAATGCGGCAAACCTTGGATTTAGAGACAATATTTGCCGCTACCACCCAAGAATTACGCCAAGTTTTAGATTGCGATCGCGTCGCTGTTTACCGTTGCGATTTAGAAAGTAATGGGGAATTTGTCTCTGAATCTGTAGAAAATGGTTGGATTTCCTTACTTGAACTCCAAGCCAAATACCCCAATCTGAAACTAGAGAGCGATCGGGGAATAATGACATTATTAATGAATGCAGATATCCTACCCAATACCGATTTATCCGCAGAACAAAACCTGACTTATCAATGTATAGAAGATATTTATCACGCTGGATTTCCCCCAGAAACCATCAATTTACTAGAGCGCTTTCAAGCCAAAGCTTATATTACAGTACCCATATTATGCGGCGATAAACTTTGGGGATTATTAACAAGTTATCAAAATTCTCACCCCCGCCAATGGAAAACCGAAGAAATTAATATTGCTGTACAAATTGGTAATCAATTAGGAGTGGCTTTACAGCAAGTACAACTATTAGCCCAAACCCAAAGTCAATCACAAGCATTACAAGCAGCCGTTGTTGCTGCTGATGCCGCCAATCGTGCTAAAAGCGAATTTCTCGCTAACATGAGTCATGAATTGCGCACCCCCCTCAACGCCATTTTAGGTTTCACGCAAATCATGAGCCGTGAAAATTCTTTATCTCACGAACATCAGCAACATTTAGCAATTATTAATCGTGCAGGCGAACATTTATTGAGCTTAATTAATGACATTTTAGAAATGTCAAAAATTGAAGCTGGGAGAAGCACTTTAAATATTAGCAGTTTTAACTTAATCAACCTGTTAAACAGCTTAGAAAAAATGTTGCACTTGCGTGCAGGTGCTAAGAACCTAGAGTTAATATTTGAATATGCCCCTAATATTCCCCAATACATCCAAACCGATGAAAGTAAATTGCTGCAAGTTCTCCTCAATCTCTTAGGTAATGCTATCAAGTTTACTCATCAAGGCAGCGTGATCTTACGAGTTTATAGTACAGCTTTAGAAGCAGCAGAAAATCCCCCTCATCCCTCCCGTATCTTCTTTGAAGTCGAAGATACCGGACTCGGTATTGCACCCCAAGAAATTAACTTATTATTTGAAGCCTTTGGACAAACTGAAACCGGGAGAAAATCCCAACAAGGAACCGGATTAGGGTTAGCAATTAGCCGAAAATATGTAGAAATGATGGGGGGAGATATTACTGTTACCAGTATTTTAGGTGAAGGTAGTAAATTTACCTTTGATATTGAAATTCATCCCGCCTCAGCCAGCGAAATTCAGCTTCAAGCAACAAAATCTGTAGTCATTGGTTTAGAACCGCCCCACAAAGAATATCGCATTTTAGTAGTTGACGATGCCGCCGAAAGCCGTCTTGTGTTAGTGCAATTACTTACATCTATTGGATTTAAAGTATGGGAAGCTACCAATGGAGAAGAAGCGATCGCACTTTGGCAAGAATACCAACCCCAGCTAATCTTAATGGATATGCGAATGCCTGTAATGGATGGTTATGAAGCCACAAGAGTCATTAAAGCTACCGAATCTCAAAATCCCCCAGCCCAGCAGCAGACAATTATTATTGCCTTAACCGCCAACGCTTTTGAAGAACAACGAGCCGCCATAATCCAAGCCGGTTGTGATGACTTAATTAACAAACCATTCCGCGAAGAAATTCTCCTAGAAAAACTCAGCCAATATTTACGAGTCAAATACCTTTATCAACAAGAAACCCATCAATTAACAACAGCAAGGCAAACATCAGCGCAAATGCTACCACCTGCTGATTTAATTCCTTCATTATCGCAAATGTCAACTGCATGGTTAAAAGAACTTTACCATGCCGCCGCTCAATGTAGTGACGATATGATCCTAAACTTGCTCAATCAAATTACCTCAGATAACGATGAATTAAAAACCTATCTTAGTGACTTAGCAAATAACTTCCAATTTGAGAGAATCATGGAGTTAACAGATAAATTAGATATCCAAGATGGCTAGTTACAAATTTTTAACCATTTGGGAGATTGAAGCACCCATTACACAAGTTTGGGATGTCATTAACCATTCCGAACAATGGCCAAGTTGGTGGAATGCAGTGGAAAGTGTAGTTGAAATTGCACCAGGGGAACCTTCTGGAATTGACAATATCCGCCGCTTCACATGGAAAACGCCCCTCGCTTATAAACTTGCTTTTAACACTCGTATAACTCGCATCCAACCACCCAATTTATTAGAACTAGTTGCGAATGGTGAAGTAGAAGGAATAGGTTTATGGGAATTAGCAGCAGTTGATAAAGTAACTATTGCTCGCTACACTTGGACTGTCAAAACAACCAAACCCTGGATGAATATACTAGCTAGATTGATTCGACCATTAATGGAATGGAATCATAACGAGATTATGCGTCAAGGTGGAGAGGGAATAGCTAAACTTTTGGATGCACGACTAATTGCTAATAAATCCGAGAACTTGACTTAAAAGATGTTTTAAAAGTATTTAATACTCTCTCCTCGTAGGAGAGAGGTTTGGATAGAGATCGTATCTTATTCGTCAAACTCACGTTTTACCAAGATTTCCATTAATTGCGAGTTTAGGCACTAATTCAAATAATATTTGCGACAAATAAATTCTTTGTAGGGAACATCCACAATCTTTCGGTATCTCAAATTATCTTACTGGTGCCGTGCCCCTACCCATCTGTCGCATTCTTTTTTCAAAATGGTATTACCCTTTGGATATATAGCAAATTACCAGTTGGTGAGATAAAAATTATCGTTGATTGTAGGGGCACTGGCACTGCCATGCCCCGAAGCGCGTACTGTTCTGTTGTTGGTTCCATCTCACCCTTCGCTGTCGTCCTAATTGAGTAAAACCCAACATGATATGAGTTAAGCTCATCCCCTAAAAGGCAATGGCATTTCACGGGCATAAGGCATTTGTGGCTTTTCCTTGCCCCATGCCCCATACCCTATGCCCCAAGACCGCGCTGCCGAACCCGTAGGGAGGTTCATCCCACCCCATCAAGGAGTAAGCTTTCCCGCCGACTTTCTGTAAATGCTGGGCTTCACTCAACTTAACTAGCGGGATGATTGGGTGGTAGCTGTTCTGGTGGTGCTTCTGCTGGGGGAGCAAGTACCGCATCCGGTGCAATTTCTTCCACAGGAATCGGTTCTTTGTTCTCAGTTTCCGAATTTGCTTGCGCTGCTTCCACTAATTCCGGTGATGGGGGATTTGGTGGAATCACTTCTGGTAGCGTCTCAGTTGTCGCTGCTGCTTCTGTAGTAGCGGCTACCGCATCCGTTGGCGTTTCTGCTATGGTAGTTTCCGGCTCGGTAGTAGTAGCTACATCTTCTACTGGCGTTTCTGTAACAGCAGTAGTATTATCAATAATCTCTACAGTCGGTAAAACTGTGCCAGCAGTAGATGTTGTTGTAGTAGTTGGTTTTGGCGGTGCTTTTTTCGGAGTTTTTTGAAATTTATCTTTTACTCCCGTCAAGGTGTTACTAACACCCTTTTGCAACTGGCCTAATCTATCTGTTAAAGACAACTTAGTCACCTGTTGCTGAATTGAAGTTTTCACCGCATCTGAACTGGGTACTGGTGTTTGTTGTAGCTTTGGCGTGACTTGGCGACGTAAAGAGAGGGTTTGCCAACCAAACCAACCCAAAAGTGCAACACTAGCTACATGACCCAGCAAAAGGCCACCATTAATACGCTGTGCAAAAACCCATAATATCAGTGCGTAAAACAGCCCTACACCACTCCAAATAAAATCATTCTTGCGATGGATTTCTGGAAAAAAGAAAGCTGCTAAGTAAATGGTTAAGCTCCCAAGGCCCACCGCTAAAGCTAGGACATATGCCAGCATTATTTGGTAACTCCTTAATGTGTCATCTTGACTAGGGATTAAGAGTTAGAGGTTAAGGGTTCAAGGTCAGAAAATACTCAAGTCCCTAGTCCCTAATGTCTAGCTCCTAGCCCTTGCAATTGGATATTTTAATTTTGCAAATTTTACAAGTTAATTGTTGATTTAGATACAAATTAAAACTAAATATCTATGTTAGCTGTGTATTTCTGCCGCCAAACTAAATTCTTTCTTAATGTCTTCTTTAGGAGAGAAGCGAAAATATCGGACTACCCTAAAGATAAAAGGATCTGCAAGAGTTAGCCAAACATAGTTTATGACCCTACAAAGCTTTGGTGTGATTGGTTTAGCCGTTATGGGCGAGAATATCGCTCTAAACGTCGAGCGTAATGGCTTCCCAATTGCAGTTTATAATCGCTCCAGAGAAAAAACCGACGCCTTCATGGCTCAACGTGCGCCAGGACGGAATGTCAAAGCCGCTTTTACCCTAGAAGAGTTCGTAGCTGCACTAGAACGTCCCCGCAAAATATTAGTGATGGTGCAAGCTGGTAAGCCAGTTGATGCGGTAATTGCTCAACTAAGACCCTTGCTGGATGAAGGCGATATCATCATTGACGGTGGCAACTCTTGGTTTGAAGACACAGAACGCCGCACACAAGAACTAGAACCCACCGGACTACGCTACATTGGTATGGGCGTGAGTGGTGGTGAAGAAGGCGCACTCAATGGCCCTTCACTTATGCCTGGTGGGACAAAAAGCTCTTACGAGTATTTGTCACCAATTTTTAACAAAATCGCGGCGCAAGTCGATGATGGCCCTTGTGTAACATATATTGGCCCCGGTGGTTCTGGTCACTACGTAAAAATGGTTCACAACGGCATTGAGTATGGTGATATGCAGCTAATTGCTGAAGCCTACGATTTGCTGAAGAATGCCGGTGGACTTGATCACAATCAGCTGCATGAAGTCTTCGCTCAATGGAACACCACTGATGAACTCGATTCATTTTTGATTGAGATTACGAAGAATATTTTCCCCTACATCGACCCAGAAACAAATTTACCGCTCGTAGATTTGATTGTGGATGCAGCCGGTCAAAAGGGTACTGGACGTTGGACTGTACAAACTGCATTAGAATTGGGTGTTTCCATCCCCACAATTACCGCCGCAGTAAATGCGCGGATCATCTCTTCCATTAAAGATGAACGGGTAGCCGCATCCAAAGTTTTGACAGGGCCTAGCGGTAAGTATGATGGCCAAGTTAAAGACTTTGTTAACAAAGTGCGTGATGCTCTGTATTGCTCAAAAATCTGTTCTTACGCTCAAGGGATGGCATTGCTATCCACAGCCTCAAAAACATATAATTGGGGTTTGAATTTGAGCGAAATGGCGCGGATTTGGAAAGGTGGCTGTATTATTCGCGCTGGCTTCTTGAATAAGATTAAGAAGGCTTTTAACGAAAATCCAGCATTGCCTAACTTGCTTTTAGCTCCAGAATTTAAGCAAACAATTCTTGACAGACAAGCAGCTTGGCGGGAAGTAATTATCACAGCTGCCAAACTGGGAATTCCTGTCCCAGCATTTAGCGCATCTTTAGATTACTTTGACAGCTACCGCAGCGCACGCTTGCCACAAAACCTGACTCAAGCACAACGCGACTACTTCGGCGCACACACCTACCTGCGTACCGATAAGCCTGGAAGCTTCCACACTGAATGGGTTCCCATTACTGAAGCTAAGAAATAATCATCTCCATCTTGTAATGGGGTAGCCAGGTTAAATACTTATTTAGCTAGTGGTTCTGATTTTCAGAGCCACTTTTTTGTTCATTAGCAACACATCATGCCACAGAGGAACTCGTTCCCCCAGCAATCAATGCAGGTATTAACACCGCATCAATCACATGGATCACGCCATTATCAGCCAAAATATCAGTTTGCAGGACATTGGCATCATTGATCTTCACTACACCACGAGCAGACTCAATGGCTAAAATTGACCCCTCAAGTGTTTCTGCTTCATTAATTTGCACCAAATCATCAGACCGAACATCCCCAGAAGCTACATGATATGCCACAATTTTCTTTAATTTGGGAATATCTTGCAGTAGCTTATCTAAAGTTCCTGCGGGTAGTTGAGCAAAAGCATCGTCAGTTGGTGCAAAAATTGTCAAAGAGCCTGGACGCTTGAGAACTTCCGTTAGTCCCACAGCTTCCACAGCCTGCACCAAGGTATTGAAATTTCCTGCCTGAATCGCAGTTTCCACAAGATCAGCCATGCGATTATGTTACTTTATTAACTTGCTGTTACAACCTACTTATAAAAGGACAAAAGTTTCTCAACCTCTATCAAGAGAAAGGTTAGGAGCGATAACACAGCAGTAGATTTGTTAGTGCTGCTAAACTGGGGAATAACACAGAACGGATGAAGAATCAAAGATTAAGCATGAAAATGTTGTGTTTCATACTTCATAATTAAAGCTTCATCCTCCCGATCACCATAAGAACCACTGACTATGCTAAAGCGTTCTAAGTTCGAGACAACTCAGTCTCAGATTATGCACCGTGCTGAGGATCTGATTAGTGCAGCCTCAAATCGCTACCGCATTACAGTTCAAGTGGCAAACCGTGCCAAACGTCGCCGTTATGAAGACTTTGAAAGTGCAGAAGATGCAATGATGAAACCTGTACTCAGGGCAATTATCGAAATGTCTGATGAACTGACTCAGCCAGAAATTATTGGCGAAGTATAAAATATAGTCCTGGGTTGAAAGTGTTGATTTATGAGTACTGTATGTATTCTTGTTGCACTTTTAACTCAGAATATTTGCTTATGAATAAAAAATTTTCTCCCGTTTTGCAGTCGAACTTTATAGTGAAAACTCTCCAGTTAGCAATACTTTTCCTTGTAGGGGCTGGAGTTATTTTAGGTTTGGGGATAGATAAATCAAAATATACAGTTTTTCTCACTGTCAAACCTGCATTGGCTCAAAGAATCAGCCCTGGTGAAGTATGGCAGCAGGTGTATCAACAATTGCCAGATTTCCCGAAAGAAAATCAGTACATTAGCAACGAAACTGGTAAAGTTGCCGAAAATAATACCTTAGTCGGTCGCTTAATTAGATATCACGTTTATGTCAAAGAGCGTTCTCCAGCTTATCGCTTAGATTGGAAGCTGACATTGGCTGATTATCTGAATGCCAATGAAACTATGTATGATATTACCTATCCAGGACATGATACATTACGAGAAAATCCCATAGAAGGCGATCGCGCTGCTATTGCCAAGCTTACCCGCAGCCAGCGAAATGCCTTAGTGCAAGTCTTAACCAACATCTTTAGTTCTAGTTATTCAGCAATACCCCAACCATAATTAGTCTATGGAACGTTTAGTTAAAAGCGGCCCTGGTTGGCGTATTGGTTGGAACCCTCATGCACCTGAGTTTAAAGGTTTATTGGGTACAGATGATTGGGCAATTGAATTAACCGAAGCCGAGTTGAACGACTTTTGCCGCTTATTGGCACAGCTAGCCGACACAATCAAACAAATAGCAACCGAATTGATGGATGAAGAAAAAATTGCTTGCGAGGCCGAAAGCGATTTATTATGGATGGAGGTAGAAGGCTATGCCCACAGCTACAGTCTGCGCTTCATCCTGAATACAGGACGCTGTGCAGAAGGTCAATGGGATAACTCTGCCGTGCCTGGTTTGTTGCAAGCAGCTGAGATGCTCAAAGTTTTTTAAATAAACCTCTTGATTATCCTCAAACTTCTTGCTACTATGATAATTCTGACCGGGGCGTAGCGCAGCTTGGTAGCGCGCCACTTTGGGGTAGTGGAGGTCGTGGGTTCGAATCCCGCCGCTCCGATTATTAAAATCCCTAGCCTGCCTTCCTTTTTAGGATTCGGCAGGCTTTCCCATTTGAACCTTAACGCGAACCGTACCAATTTCGTACCAAACCGAATATAACACCCTTCATTCAGCTTGTAGGTGATGTTTTGTTAAGTTGTGTAACAAAACCGCTCGCCCGATCGCCCTTCGGGGGTTATCTCTCTCCATTGGGGATAAATCTTACCATCTGACAAAAAAGATAAGCTGCAATGCATCTAATTTGTATATAATACGCGGGCAAGATGCCCGCACTACAATTATTTTGCGTTTTTGACTTATATAATTTAGCTGCACAACAGCTTATCAGGACACAATATTATTGTGTCCCTACTAATCATCTGCAATGGGCTGTATTTTCACGCCATGAAAGTAAAGTTACTAGCAGTGAGGGTATTGGCGGTAATTCCGCGTAAGGAAGCTAACTCCGAATTTCCAATTTTCACTAAAGTATCACTACCCTGTTGTATTAAATTTAGGTCATTGAATTGAGTTAATCCAAGACCGCCAATGCCAATGATGTCAATTCCTGGAGTAAAATCGGTAACAATGTTTTTACTAATTGGAATACTAGCATTAGCAATCCAAAATTGATCGCTACCAGCACCACCAGTTAGGCGATTACCACCGCCTTGTCCAGCAAATAAGATATCATCACCATTACCACCTAGTAAGGTGTCATTGGTGTTAGCGAAAAGTGTGTCATCATCGGAACCACCATTAAGTCGGTTATTGTTACCGTTACTGGTGAGGATGTCGTTACCAGAACCACCGAAGAGGAATTGATGAGAACCTTCAATTACTTTCAGGGTATCAGAACCAGCACCCCCAGATAGACGATTGCTACCACTAGCTTCAACTACGGTGAGTTCATCGTTACCTGCATCACCATTAACAGTAGTATTTTTAGCAGGGCTATTCACACCCACAAAAACGCGATCGCTTCCATTACCTGTTGAGACTAAAGAGTCGCTACCAGCAAATACTGTGTCATCACCGTTACCGGTTTTAATGTTATTGTCTTGGCTACCCTCGATAGTATCTGCACCGTTACCTGTGGATATAGTTTGACCAGGCTGGAGATTGTAGATAGAACCTGGAATCTCTGATTTTTTGGCAGGATCTACTTCAAACTGGCTGACAATTTGCGGTTGACGGTTGGTAACTGCGCTGGGGTTAGCGACTAATTCCTCACGGGTGTATGGTTCTATACCATAGGTGGTAACAGTTAGCTTTTGAGTTTGGGGGTCAATATTAAACTCAGTCCAGCCGTAGGTTTGAGTGGCGATGTAATCTCCTTGTAATAGTTTGGCGTTAATTAAGCCGTTGGCTTGGAGGAGATTGTTATTTAAGCCTACAGGATCGTAACCGAGAGGAGTTAAACCAGCGTTGATCGCCTGTTTGATGAAATCGTCTTTGTCGTTGGCTAGACTATCGGCATCATTTACTACAGGGAGGGAATTGTATAAGGCTTTTTGCGCAGGGGTGAGAAAGTCTGCTACTGTGGGGCCTAAGGGTGCATCGAAGGCAACAGAACCCGTGCTGATTTCAAAGGCACTGGTAGCAATTTGTGGTTGTCCTGGGGCTAATTGATAGGTGAGATTGTTGACGACTGTACCGTGAATATCAGCAGTGACAAAGACAACATTACTGATGTTGTTGTCGTTGATGAACTTGAGAATTTCCGTGCGTTCGGCGGCGTAACCTTCAAAGCGATCGCTTGCTGCCAGCACCCCTAAATTCTGAATTGGCTCTGGCACCATGATAAACTTCCAGGTGATGCCATTTTTCTGGGCTTGTTTGAGGTCGTGTTTGAGGTCTTTTAGTTGTTGCTTTCCTAATAAAGTGCGATTGCCTTGAAATGACTTACTCAGAAAATCAGCAACTTGCGCCGGATCGTTGGGATTAGTAACTCCTGGTAATTCTGGATCTCGGAAAGAACGAGCATCGAGAACGAAGGTGGCAGCATCACTGCCGTATGTATTATAACGGTAAAGTTTGCGTTCTCCATCAGTGCGGGCATCTCCTGTTTGACCGTAGAAGCGATCGCGGATGGGGTTGTATTCTTGGAAGGCTTGCAGACCGTTTTCGTATAGGGGCGAGTCGTTGACTAAGCCGGAAGTCGCACCGAATAAGGCTTGTTCGGCGGCGGAGGCGGTTGCTAAATTCTTACCGCCGGGGAAGTCGTTGACTACTTCATGGTCGTCAATGGTTGCGAAGATAGAGGTGGAAGCCCGTAAATCTTGCCAAGTATTTTTACCATAGCGATCGCTGTAAACTTCCGCTTGTTTGGCGCGGTAATCTTCTAGAGTTGTAGCTTGGGCTTTTTCTGTCCCGTCTGGGTTTCTCAATCCCGGTGAAGGATAGTCTGCATAGATGGTATCGCCAAATTCAAAGAAGAATTTCAGATTCGCCTCATCGGCATTGCTAATAGCTGGATAGGGTGCTAATTCGCCGCGCCAGTCGCCAGAGACACCGAATTTTAACCCTGCTTTTGTCCCCAGACTTGCAGCCGTACTAAATTTACCTGTGGCGGTTGCGCCTGCTGCATCGGTGACTCTGTAATAATATTGAGTTCCCGCTTGCAAACCACCAACATTAACTTTCACAGGCTGGTTGATATTCGTCACATTGATGGTTTTCGTGCCGGCGATCGCACTAAAGTTAGCATCAGTGCTATATTCAAATTTTACTTTCCCTGGGAAGATACTCCGCGCCCAGAGAACTGTAGAGTTTTGGGTGGTGTCACCGCTAGCGATTCCATTCACCGAGATGGGTGTAGCTGCGTTGGCGACTTGTTCACGGCTGGTTGGGGTTGCACTCCAGTTACCATCGATGGGGGTAATTGTAATATTTCGCTCTAAGAATCTACCCCCTTCCGATGACAAATCCCCTGTACCTGTATTGCTGGAAGCGCCTAAAGTTAAGCCAGGAACACCAGGCTGAATTTCACCAACCTTTAAACCCAGGCTGCTAGCTTGGTCAAATTTGGTAACTGCTACCCCCGTAATTGTGCTGAATTTGGGGATATCGGGGTTATAAGCGGGGATATTGATATTTAAACCCACACCTTTGGGAAGTAAATCTGCATTACTACCTTGAGTGGCTTGGAGTTGGTTAATTGCATCAACAACCAACCTAGCACCGATTTCATAGGCTTTTTCGGTGCTGGATTTGTCGCCTGTTTGTAACCCAGCAAGGTCAATTCCGGCGCTAACTGCGATCGCGGGAATACCATTTTGTAATGCAGTCACCGCCGCACTGATTGTACCAGAAGAAATGGCATCTAAACCGATGTTTTCACCTTCGTTAATCCCGGATATTACCAAATCGGGTTTAGCAATTTTCTCTTTGTTGGGGAAGATGTAATCCAATCCCGCCCAGGTGGTAACAACCGGAGTACCATCGACATACCATTTGTTTTTGCTGGTATCAAATTCTGCGACTTCGGTATTCTGAAAGATTTTGTTGGTGTTGATGGAAGTACCTTTCCCGCTTTGTTGGTCTTTGGGTGCGACTAAGATAACATTATGACCAGCAGCAGTTAAGGCTTTGTAGATCGCATCAATACCTTTGGCTTGATAACCATCATCATTCACCAGCAAAATATTTAATGCCTTGCTAGCAGGTTTGATTTCATCCGTTAAACCAGGGACTTCTAAGTTAGCAAGAGAACTCAGTGCTTGACGTTTATCTGGAGTTGTACCCCAATCGCCATCAAAAGGAGTGACTGTCACCTTACCTGCTAAGAATTGTTCGCCTTCTGAGAATGGCTTTGGTGTAGTTCCTTTAGGTAAAGAATTTTGGGTATAAAGTATACCTTGACCTGTCCCAAAGTTAGATGGTAATTCCCCAAATTTGAAATCAAAACTACCTGCACTATCAAACTCTGTAAAGGCTATACCTTTAATTTTGTCAGTTGCGGGGATATTGACGTTTAAACCGATGCCTTTTGGTAATATAGCTGAATTATTGCCTTGTTTTGCTTGTAATTGGGCAATTAAATCGACAACGTAATTAGCGCCAACATCGTAGGCTTTATCAGTACTGGGGTAGCCTGTGCTACGTTCTGCTAGTTTAACACCCGCACTAACTGCGATCGCAGGTACACCGCGATTTAATGCAGATACCGCCGCACTCAGAGTACCAGAAATAATCCCTTCTAAACCGAGATTTTCCCCTTCATTAATTCCAGAAATCACTAAATCTGGGGGATTATCTTTTAATATATAATCGATTCCTGCCCAGGTAGTAACAACAGGTTTCCCATCCACATACCATTTATTTGGTTCATAATTGACAACCTCCAAAGGTCTACCAAATTTATCAGTATCCAGGGCTGTACCTTGACCGCTTTGTTGTTGCTTTGGTGCAATTAATGTGACTTTATGACCAGCCGCAACTAATTTATTGTAGAGAATATTGATTCCCTTCGCCTGATAACCATCATCATTGACTAAGAGGATGTTTAGGGATGTTTTGGGTTTAGTAACTGCGATGTTATTTGGTAATTCTAAAATTCCCAATCTTTCCGCAGGAGTTTTCCCGGTAACGTTGAAATCGTTATCATTAATTAATGCCAGAGTGTTGGGTGCGACTAATGCTAAACCTTCTAATTTTTCCACCCCGGTGTAACCCAACTGTGCAGCATTAGCTATTAAGTTTTTGCTGACAGGGGTAATTTTTGCTGTAGCTAATTCCGCCGGAGTTAGTTGTTCAATAGTTTTACCAGATGGTAAGCTAAATTTAGCAGGATTATTGATATTTGTCGCGCCTTTTAAATCAATTTGGAAAATTAATTTATTCCCCGCCGATGTTCCATTATCATCTCGTTCGACAACTGCAAATTTACCGTTACCCAGAGAAACTGCATCGCCAATTTTATCAGTCGCCGGTAAACCTTCGAGAAGATATAAATACTCGCCTGTTACCTGTTTGCTGATGATATCAAATTCTAAAATTCTCAGGTTGCGAGAGGCTTTAGAAGTTCCGTCATTGGCGACATCAGGGTTATCAATTGGACTTTGAATAAAGGCGTAGAGTTTAGAACCTTCTAAAGCGACAGCTTCAAATCCGCGATTGTTGCGACGTTGGGCGTAAACTTCTGGTAATATCTCAGTTCCAAAAGTACCCGCACTTTGATCGGGATTAGGTGCAATTGCAGTACCTTTGGGGATAAATCTATCAAGTAATTTACCCTGACTATCAAAATGGTAAATTGCTGGGCGGTATTCATCCACCATCCAATAATCACCATTTTCCGCCACGACAATTCCTTCTAAATCTGCACCTAATGGATCGTTAGGTAGAGGTTTATTATCTAAATCAACACCAATTTCATCAGTGTAAGCTGTACCATTCGCCCCAGCTTGTAGATTTGGTAATCCGGTTAATGGAGTTTTACCATCTTGACGAAATAAACCTGTTCTCTTGGTAATTTTAATTTCGCCTGTGGTGCGGTTGAGTTCAAAATTAACGATTTCAGGTTGAAAATCTGGTAATAAAAATGGTCGATTTGCACCCACAGGTTCGCCATTGGGGCCTCTATCTGTATTGGTAACAAATCGCAGATTACCATTAGGTGCGATTCCTTGGAAATACAACCCCGAAAAACCACCCAAGAAAATATCTTCACCTTTGGAAGTTGTGCCTAATTTGGGTAGGTTTTTAAAGTCATATATAGTGAGTTTAGGTTGTGCAACAGGATTGCGGGGATTGTAACTAGTTGTGTCAATTTTTAAAGGTGTGGGTAAGGCGTTAGCGATATTTTCCCAAGGTACTAACTTAAAGTTAGAGTTAATATTTTCAAACTCTCCTTCATCTTCGACTAATTTAGCTGGTTCATTAGAACCATCTTGAGTTACAAATAAACCATAGGGAAAGTTAGAACCTAGAGGTACGTTAACCACATCCGCACCATCAGATTCTTGGACGCTATCAATTCCCCCATTACTACCAACCGCAAAGTTACCCAAATAATCGTTGTTTCCTTCACGGGTATAAGCAACGAAGGTATTATCACCTTGGCTGGATGCTAATAAATAGCCTGTACCATTTTTACCGTAGTAAATAGTTAAGCCTTCCACATCATCGGTGAGGTGACTACCACCCAAGCCTTTAACTTTATCAATTAACTTACCGGTTGTACCACCATTGGGTTCTGCTGAGAATTTCCAAATCCCCAAATCTTCTTGTCCGATGTAGAGGAAACCTGTTTCTTGGTCTACAACCATTCCCTCTGTCTGTGCTGAACGTTCAGAATCGGAGGGTGAAGGAATAGTAAACTCTCGTACTCGTTCCGCGCCAATTTTACCATTACCTTTGTCTATTAGTTTAAACTGGGCGATATCTCCAGTTTCCCGACGACTGGTAAAGACGTAGTAATCATTGGTAATCGGACTGCGATATAAAGCTAATCCGTAGGAACTGCGAGAAGATGAGGAATAAGGCGCAAGAAAAGGTGGTGCTTGGAAAATTGTGCCAATACTGCTGTCGGTAATGTTTTCGAGATATTTACCGGGGGTGGTGGGATTAGGATTTATCTTGAATATTGCTAGTTTATCGTTACCGCGATCGCTCGCGACGGCAATATCTATTTTTTCCCCGCCTAATTCAAAACCATATTGCAAATCAATGTTGTTGTAGCGAATTCCACCCGGATTTACTTCCTGCAACAGATTACCAGACAAGTCATACACCCTCAGTCCGGCATTTTTCACCGAGGTAAGAACTAGACTATCTGCCGCATTGTTAGCATTAATATAGATAGCAGGGTCATCAGCATCCGCACGTTGGTCTGTAGGTAATGTCTCATCGTCAAATAAATCAGGACGAGTTTCGACTTTTGGCGCTGCGGTAGGGACTAAATCTGCATCTAAAGTCAAAATTTGCGTAAATTGGGCTGGATTAAAGTTATTATCGCTCACCAAAACTATAGATTGACGCCCATCCGCTAATTTCGCACCAAAAGCTATACCCTCGATATTATCTGTACCATTCGGCAAATCTAGGTCATTTAAATTCAAAACTAGCCGTTTTTGCGCTGGTTGAATAGCCGCTAATTGAGTGTCGCTGAAATCTTTGATTGAGTCGATACTGCTAATATCAGTTGCACCTTGCAGAGTAATTTCGTAAATTTTAATTGTATTCCCGACACCCTGCGCAAAAGAACGTTCTACAGCTAGTAATGTCCCCCGATTATCAATCGCTAATAAATCCACCAAGCCGTTATCACTAAAAGCTGTTGCTGGGTTTGGGGTAGCAGCTGCATCTGTAATATAAAGATATTCCTTTTCTGGCTGTCCCGTTACCAAATTGTATTGCAAAATCCGCGATCGGCTACCGGTTGTAGTCGTCACCCTTGACCCATCTTGAAATAAAGCGTTTTCTGTAGCGGTAAATAAGGTTTTTTGATCAGGTGTAATTGTCAGACTTTCAAACGCCAAATTATTATATACCCCTGCGGTTTGGGTATCGCCAGCATCGACAACCCCATTAGCGTTTGTATCCTGAACCACTGGTAAAAACTTCTTAGGGACAGGTAAACTGCGGACTTCTTGCCCCGTAGTGAGAGAAAATTCTTTAATAAAGGGATTAGTCACCCTACCCGCACCAAGATTTACCTCACCCTCAGAAGAGATGAAAACTGTACCATTGTTAGTTAACGCAATCCCTTCTGGATCAAGACTGTTGATAGGGAAGAAATTGCCGTTAGCATCTTTGAGGGCTGTAACATTGGTAAAATTCACCCCAGTTGTGGAAATATTTGCAGGGTCGGTAGTAAAAGTATAAAACCGGGCAGGTGCAATTTGAGAGCGATCGTCAGAAATAGCATAGAACTGGTTTTTAGCTGCATCATAGGCGACACCAGATAAGCCACCCAACACAGCTGATGCACCATTGACTGTTCCCGCTTCCCCTGAGGGAATAAAGTCTGTTGGAAATGTAGTTTCTCCCAAAAATTCCACTTCAGGAATCGTTTTCCCTGGTGTAGTTGCGCCTACTTCCACATCTGTATATACTAAACGATGGTCGGAACTGGGGAAGGGAAAAGTACCTACCAAAGGAAAATTCGGGTCAGTATTTACAGGCCAAAATACGGCGGAATTACTAACAGTCAAATCAGCCGAGGGTAATACATAGTCAGTCCGCAGATTACCGGGTGCAGTGTCAGCAAAGTCTGCGGTATCAAAATTTGCATTACCCTGTTGAGTAAGGTTTGCACCACCTTGTAAAGTCGCTTGTTGTGCTGCGCCCAGACTGCTAGGAATTACATTAGTATTGATGCCAGGATTCTGTAATAATTGGCGGATAGCATTGTCGTAACTATCACCATCTACAGGGTCAGCATTTTGATCGCCCATAATCACAAAGCTAGAACCAGCAGCAATCCCGCCTTTTTTACCTGCATCATCATAGATGTAATCACCTTTACCAGGTGTGATATAATCTGCCCAAAAGCGAATCTCATCATGATTGCGTTTACCGTTGCGGTCTTCGCTTCCATCAAAAGTTGGTGGTGTGGGATGACTCACGAGAACATGAATTGTCTCACCGTTAATTTTAATGGGTACATCCCAATGACTTTTAGAAGAAAGGCGTAAAGCGTTTTGTTCTTCTGAAGAATACCAAAGAGTATTAGAATTAGGAATTGAAATTGTAGAAAGTAAAGAATCTGGCATATCCTTCCACAGAAAATTTTGGAAGGTGCGAATATTATCAGTATCAATAGGATGTTTAGAAAGTAACAACATTCCAAACTGACCGGGAAAATTACCAAATCCAAAAGCATCATCGCCGTATCCAGATGCGCCTGGGGTGGTGACAATTTTACCGTCATTATTTAAATCAAACCCCGAAGCAATTCCTGTATTTGAAGGTGCGATATAAAAATAGGGATAATTAACAGGATTTGCACCGTTTTGACTCACAGCTAGGTAATTTTGCAAAAATAATTGCACCGCCTGTGAAGGGTTTCCTTGGATATAATCAAATTCATTGATTAATAGTATATCGGGATTGTTGCGCTGGATAATTTCGGCAACAGCTTTCGCCTGATTATTATTAGGTGTAGATAAATCAGTAATTAACTGACCATCAGCATTCCGGTTTAGGGAAGCATTGAATTGCGAAAAGCGAATTGTGTTTGTGGTTACCATAGGTTAGTACTGAGGTGAATTTTAAATTGAGAGAATAGGAGAGGTTATTTAAGGGTATAAACTATACATTTTTAAGTTTGTTATTGACTGAGTAAATATATGAATTAGTCTCACGCAGAGGCGCAGAGGCGCAGAGAATTAGAGGCTTTATTTTATCCTCATCCTCAGTCATATCTATATAATTAATATCTATTTCAGTAGTTCAAGTTATCGTGGTAACGTTAAGGAATCGCTAGCGTAAGGTTAAAGGATTAGAATTATCGGGATTCGCTAATTAAAATTTAGGTATTAAGCTGTTATGTAGAATACTATGCAGTTATTAGCCGTATAAAAATACTTATTTCGTAAATAAATAAAAATCTATTATTTCGCCGTAAATTTATTTAATTCAATATCGATATTTCCTTAGTTAAGGCATCGTATAATTTATAAAAATGTTATATTAAGTAAATCGTAAGGGCGAGGTAACCCCACCCTTACAAATGCGATCGCATAATTTTTGAAATATACACAAGCTTAATAAAAAGCTCGTTGGATAAACCAAAATAAGCCCATAGCGACAACACAACCAGATAACAAGCGTCGCAGATTTAATTCCCAAGGATATTTTTGGATAGTACGCAACACCAAAAATGCGAGAGAAACGATCGCAATTTGTCCCAGTTCTACGCCAATATTAAAACTAGCCAGGGATACAGCCAAATTAGACTGACTCAGATGAATTTCTTTGAGAACTCCAGCAAAACCCAGCCCGTGAATGAGTCCAAAGATAAATGTCAGCAACCAACGTCCACGCACATCTTTACGCCAAAAATTTTCTGCAGCTACATAGACTATTGTGAGTGCGATCGCACTTTCGACAAAGCGGACTGGTAAACTGACAATATTCAATACTGCTAACGACAAAGTGACGGAATGAGAAATAGTAAAAGCTGTGACTACTTTCAGCAGGTAACGCCAACCACCGCCTAACATTAATAAACTTATCAAAAATAAAACATGGTCATATCCTGTGATAATATGCTCTATTCCTAGCAAGATAAAACTGCCGATTTGTTGCCATATAGAAGCGTCAATTAAGGCAAATTCCTGCTGTTCGGGAGTAAATACCAAATTGTGAGTTTTTCCGCCTTGAATTACAGTAGCTAAACACCGGGCGGTGGGGACATTGGGTAGAAATAAATCGTAGTTGATAGTGAGTGCGCTAACTGGTTGTGACCAAGTGTAAGTTAGTTCTAGGGTCGTGTGAGTATTGGTATTACTCTGGATATTCGCTGGTAAGTTATTGGTGGGTGTAACAGCGATTTTACCAGCTTCGCCTTGATTATCGATCAGCCGGATGCGATCGCCTAAAAATTTCTCTAGTTTTGTTTGATGGCTGGTAACTTCATTAGTGGAGAGTTTTCCATCCCGGTTATCGTCAGAATCAGCTACTAAGCCTGTAGGAAATGTTAAAATAATTCCGGTTTTTGTCGGTTCTACTGTTATCTCAGCTACTGCTAAATCTGCCCAATGTGCTTGACTGGGAGTAGAAAAACCAATTGTTAGTAATAATGCTCCGATAAAGGAGATGAGATAAATTTGATATCTGCGCCAGTAATTTTTCATGGTAATTTGTACTGTGTAAAAGTTAAGAAAATGATTTTTAAAACCGCAGAGACACAGAGAACGCAGAGAGAAGAGAGAAATACTTGTTTCCTTGCAATCTCCAAAGTAAATTCCTTTTTACCTTTGCGCCTCTGCGTCTTTGCGTGAGACTAATCCCCATCTAAATCCCCAAATTATCCAACCCTAACCCAGACATTCTCCGCGCCTGATCGTCAAAACTAGGGTCAATATTTTGCGCGAGTTTCTCATAATTCAAAGCCTGTTCTTGATTACCCAAGGCTTTAGCAATTATCCCCGCGCGGTAATAAATACCCGCATCTTTTGTACCTAATTGCAAAGCTGCTTGAATATTTTCTTGTGCTGCTGATAATCTTCCAGAACGCAATAACGCCCAAGCTAAAGTATCTAAAGTTTGCGCATCGCTACGAATCTTAATTTCGGCTTCCATCAGGGATAAAGCTTCTGCTGTATCTTGGGGATTATTCTTTTCTAATAACAACCTTGCTAATTCTCTTCTATGTCCAAAAGAACCGTTACTATGTCCTGTTGCATTTTCTTGTCGCAGTAAAATTTCCGCCTGATTTAAAAGTTGATTTGCTTCTACTTCTTTACCTTGTAATTGTTGAAGTTTAGCTTTACCTCGCAATACAGCATGGTCGAAAATAGTAGCTGATTTTTGCGATTTTGGTAACACTTGCGCGTAAAAATTTTCTGCTGTTTGATAATTTCCTTTACGGGTTTCTAGTTCTGCTAAATGCAAAAGTGCTAGAGGATACCTGGGTATAATTCTCAAGGCTTCTTTATACAAGTTTTCTGCTAATTCTAACTGTCCATGTTTGTAGTGAAATTGACCGAGTAATATTCTTGTCCAGGCGGAAGTACCTAGTTCTCCCGGTTCTTCAGCAGCTAAAGCATATTTAAAAGTTTCCAGCGCAGCTTTATCTTGTCCTTGAGCTACTAATACTAAGGCTTGTAGAGTTAAATTACCTTGGGTAGGAATTTTGTTTACAAGGGTATCGGCGGCGATTTTTGCTTGTGGTAATTTGCCCATTGCTAGGTTTGATGTTACCAAGATAGCGAGGGCATTATCGTTATTGGGTTGTTGTTTTAATACTTCTTGGGAAAGGCGAATGGCTTCGGTAAAATCATGTCTCGCTTGGGCGATACGCGCTAATACTATAATTGCTCCCTGATTATTGAATTGTAAATGAGATAAGGAGCGTTGGGCTGCTTGTTCTGCTAATAAATACCAGTTACTTTCTCCTGTGGCTTTAGCCATTTTTAAGTATGTTTGTGCTAAGGCTGTTAAGTTCAAAGCACTATCAGGATTTTGTCGGACTTTTTCTTGGTAAAAAGTAATTTCTTGTTGCAATGTGGCGCGGCGATTTTCTGTACCTGGTAACGATGGTGAGAAGTTGTAGCGGTAAGGTGTTTGTTGTATTTGATGGGGTGTGAGGGTGAAAAAGAGGGTTGTTGCTATTGGTGCTGCAATTAATAGTCCGATAAGTTTTGTAGGGAATTTATAGTGAAAAAGTTGTATTTGGTTCATGGTTTTAACGCAAAGGGGCGCGAAGGGAAACGCAGAGGGGCGCAAAGGGTTTTTATTTGCGTCCTCTGTGTTGTTGATTGAGGGAGGTAATGGTTAAGTTTGGGGAGTGTTGGAGTACTGTCTTAATTGGGTAAAGCTAGATAGGGAAATTGTGGTTCTAATGGTTTGTGTCCTTGAGATGGGTTACCTGGATTACCTTCGTAGGAGACGTTATCTGTAGTTACGGCTCCGTTGGTAAGAACACTGAGGGTAATATCAATGACATCGTCGGTGATTTTCCGTCCGGCGATGGGGCTACCTTTAGCATTGAGGGCATTACCGTATCCACTAGGGATGGTGGTATCTATACGCATGACATCGGGAAGGAAAGCACCAAGGAGAGCATCGGCGCGTTGGTCATTATTACCGAGGGCTTTGAGTGTCTTTTTGGCTTCTGCACCTACGGGTTTAGCGGCAGAACTTAAATCTGCTGTGGGCGGAATGCTATTAAATGCGTTGAGAAAGTCGTTGGTGACTATTAAACCCTCGTTAATTCCAGGTCTGGCGAGGCGTTCAACTTGTTGGAATTTCCCACTCCGATGGTCTTTGAAGGAAATAGTTTCCCAGACATCAAAGGTAGTAGCATCAGTCTGTCCAGCCAATAAAGCACGGGGTATTCTCACGACGATGGAATTAACGTTGTAGCCTTTAGCAAAGTCGAGTGCTTGGTTAGCTGGGCGGAATCCGACAGCCGGGCCGATACCTAAAGCACCTGCACGAACTCTAAAGAATTGTTCGACATCAAAGAAGAAGGGATCTTCGCGCAGTCCAGCAAAGACTTTAACTTTATGGTCGCCTAAAGATAAGTTGTTAATGGTGGGATTGTTCGGATTCACGCTTAGAGGTGTAGTTCTACCTGTGTCGCTTCTCTGACGACCGTTGGTAACTAAGGTAAGTTTAAATTGTTGTTCGCCTCTGTTGTTAGGCTCGTCAAATTGAAAGCGGAGGGTAACATCTTCTTTCCCAGTGGGGGTTGCATCTTTATTACTAACACGGCTAATTTTAAATTCATAGAGGGCATTATTACTAAAATAATACTGTTGCCGAGCAAGCGATCGCGGATTTGTATTCATTACTAATATCAAGTCGTCTTTACGGGCGGCTGGATTCTGATCCTGTTCGCGAAAGACATATAAATCGGTAAGATTGAGGTTACGACCTTTGGTGTCTACTTCACCATCGTCATGGTCGGAAGCTGTGACGTATTTCGGTGCTAAGGTTGCTAAACCTACTGTCAAACTTAAAGCTAACAAACCAATACCCGGAAGGATTTTGATTTTACCAAGACCTAAGCGTTGCCAGAATTTTTGTGTAGTGGTGGCTTGAGTTTTGATGTTTGTGCTGACCATAAAATTGAACTCCGTTGATTTGATGTTTATATATTGCTTGTGGGAAATGCTCACTTAACAGACCAATTACTGCTCACTTTTTGTTTACAGAATCGGATAGGGAAGACGCAATGTCTCAATCAATGATTAATTATCCTTTCTCTGCTACCAGGGAATTTTTTACCTCAAGTTGAGTATTGAGTTTTGCTAAGAATTGTTGTAAAGTTTGTGGTTGCATAAATGACAAATACTCAGAGCCAAAATCAGGCGGTAATAATTCCAATAGCAGCCGATTTTCTAGCCAAAATTCTATAACTGTAAACAATCCATCGCGATCGCATTTTAATGCACGCCAACCTTCACGTTGAGCGATCGCTATAATTTCATCTGCTGGGATAGAAACTGAAATCGCTGCATGAATGGCTGTATATTTGGAAAAATCGGAATTTTGGGCAAAGCTTACTTGTTGTTCTTTATTACCTGGTACAAGTTCAGTACCGCTTGGGTAAACTTCTATTAAAGTTCCCAGTTGATCCAATTTAAAGACAACATAGCTTCCTGGATTAGCAACAAAACGAGCAACTTGACCTTGCCATAATTCACTTAATACTTGAGCCACTTTCAAGGGATTTTCTGCCGGTATGGAAATGTGATGAATCATAAAAATCTGAAGTTCCTAGAAATTGGAGATAAAATATTTGCTGAGTGTGAGTACTAACACTCAAACAAATATTTAAAAACCTCTGTGTTGCTTGAACTACAGAGGTATACGACAAATATTTACGGTTGGATCTGTCTAGAACAAAAAATCATCAAATTTTTTTTCAGTCTTACAGAGAAGGCAATATCAAGCATTTTTATCAAGCCATTTGCTTGATACTTGGTAATGACGAATCTCCTATACCAATCCTATTTCAGTTGTGAAAAATATCGGTTTTGACTGTTGACTGTTGACTGTCAACAACCCTAGATATAAGATTTCACAAATTATCAACGGATGGCGATAAAATTTCATCATCTAAGGAAGTACGCAGAAATAAAGTACAACCATGTAGGGTTTCTGGTTGATGAACGGTTCCTGGTAACGAAGAAATGCGATCGCCACTTTTATATATGTTCTCACCAATGACCAAATCGCCATCTAAAACCACAATCTCTTCCTCACCAGCATGGCGATGTTGGGGAAATTTCACTTTACCGAGACTCCTAACAAAGCACTGTACTTCTCGCTGCTGGGGATCTATTTTCAAAATACCCAATTCTACACCAGGAGTTGGGGCGTATGCTTCCCAAGTCACATTTTGTGCTTGCTGTAATAAGTCTGTTGTCTTATCCTCTGATGCAATTCTCGCAAACAATCTATCTTTAACTTCAGAAGCTAATGGTACAGGAGGCGCTGTATAAGCCAACATTGCGACAACTGACTCATATTCTGCCAATTCTAGTTGGAATTCTGCTAATTGGGCATAATCCGATTCCACCATAGATGCTTCTGCTGCATCTAGGGTGTTTAAAGCATATAGAGATACCAACTCTGACAGGTCTTCTGAGTTCATAAATTTACCTACCTGTCTTTTATTGTAACTACCAAATTTGCATTTACTGTTAAGGCACTACTGCGACATCAGGATATTCGTCATCCATTGAGGTGTGAAACAAGAACATACAACCACCATTGGTATGGGGGCCATGTACTGAACCGGGCTGAGAACGGATGTAATCGCCAGCACCATAAACACGATCGCCAACTATCAAATCACCTGAAAGCATATAGATTTCTTCAACGGCTACATGACGATGTATAGGATAATGAACGCCAGGTTCGGCTCGCAGTAAACCGACAATTTCCCGCTTGATTTCATCGATGTGTAATATAGCCACAGTTACACCAGGGACGCGATGCGATCGCCAATTTAAATCTTGCGATCGCACTGCCAAAAACTCAGGGGGTACAGTCAGATTATTGACAGGTACAGCAGGCGGACTATCTAACTCTAATCGCTCAAATAAACGATTTTTCAAATCCGCCGCCATTGGGATTTGCGGCGCACTGTAGGGAATTGCAGTGACTGCTGATTGATATTCGGCTAATTCTTCGCCTAATTCAGGAAACTTTGCTAATTGCTGCTCAACCCAAGCGTTCTCTGACTCATTCAACATATCCAGAGCATAAAGGGGAGCTAATTCACAAAAGCAGTAGTTTTCAGACTTCATTTGCATTATCAAGTTCTAATTTATTTCCTAACATCAAGCCGCCATACCAATTCTGCATAATCCCAATTACGAATTACGAATTAGAAATTTTCCTCATTATTGAGAATCGACTTTAATTTATTTAATCCTAACCGAATTCTCGTTTTCACTGTCCCTAGAGATATATTTGTCTGTGCGGCAATTTGGCTTTGAGTAAATCCTTGATAATAGGCTAATTCAATGACAATGCGTTGTTCTGGCGGTAACTTATTCATTGCTGTCATCACGCGATCGCGTCGTTCACAAATCCAAGCTTCCTCAAACAAATCTACATTATCTGCTGGCGGTTGAATTTCTATAGCATCCATAGAAAATGTCGTAGATGGACTGCTGCGTTGTATTTTTCTCAGGCGATCGAGAATGCGACTGCGTGCGAGGGTAAATATCCAGGTATCAACTCTGCCTTTTTGCACATCATAGCGTTCCGCAATTCGCCAAACCTGAGCAAAGACATCTAAGACAACTTCTTCACTTTCCTCTCTCGATTGCAGACTTTTAAAAGCGATCGCCTGGATAATTTTGGCATAGCGATCGTAAAGAGCAGAAAGCGCAGATTGATCGCCTTGGGCAATTTTCGTCAACAGTAAAACATCCGCAACAGCTATATTCTCCATCTAGAGATTTTTTTTCGGTATAAAACGGGGTATAACTGCGAAGTATACCGAGCTTTTGACCGATTTCCAACAGTATGGGCATGGGGCATTGGGCATTGGGCATTAATTACTTCTGCTGTACTCCTGTGCTTCCTCTGCTCCCTGTCCCCGGTCGCCGAGCGGAGCCGAGGCGCTGCTCCTCTGCTTCCTCATCCACCCAAAGCCCAAACTAAGAACCTTTCGGTGTAATATAGGGCAATTTGATTGCTGATACCTTGAAAGACACTATCAAAGGAATGTTCTGCCCAAGGAATCTTAATCCAAATAGCGGTGTTACCTTTAGCTTGCAGACGCTGGTATAGTTGCTGACCGAAAATTGGCTTTACGAGATGATCGCGATCGCCATAAATTAATAATGTTGGCGGTAAGTTAGATTTTACATAATTTATAGGGGATGCTAATTTATACTGGGTTTCCACCTCCTCAGGAGAACCACCTAAAAAGGCTGTTAAAACAGCTTTGGTATTGATAGGGTCAGGTGATGGTGGTTCTTTATAGCCTTGTAACAAATTTGTCGGGCCATAATAGTTAACTACTGCGCGAATTGGGGTAGTATCTGGCTGATATGCGGCTAATAGTGCTAAATGCGCTCCCGCAGACCAGCCCATAACCGCAATTCGGCTAGAATCTATTTCGTAATTAGCCGCCTGTTGCAATATAAAATTCAATGCGGCTTGTACATCTTGAATTTGTGCGGGGTAGCGATATTTGGGTGCGTGGCGATAGTCAATTGCCACTACTGTATACCCTTGCGCTGCCATATATTGATTGAATGTGGCTTTTTGCGCTGGTTCGCCACTACGCCATGCGCCACCATAAATAGTGACAATCGCTGGATGCTTACCAGTAGTTAGAGGCTGATAAATTTCGAGATTTAGGGGAGTTCCATCAGCAGCAGCAAAATTTTGTTGATGATGGCGAACTTTGGGTTTTGCAAATCCAGTAAATAAATCAGCTAATACAAAGGGATGGGGGCGTATTTTTGCTTGTAAATCAGCCGTAATTTGCAGATTACTCAATAAAGGTTGCATTTGCGCATCTGCTTGTTTAATTGTGCTAGGTAGCTGTAATAAAGGCAGACTACTGAGTAAAATTCCGCTTAAACTCAAGCCAATTGCAATCCGACGAAGTAAAAGCTGTTTTTTAGCGGTAAATGACAGCAAGAAAGCAATTAAGTTGCCAATTAACAATATAGGGCTGATTTCTGGACTACCCACAGCTAGAGGTAGCAAGGTAAAGTTAGAAGCCGGAATGATAATCCAGCTACTTAAAAATAGTCCGAGTACACTGAGAATTAGCCCTAAACGCGATCGCATATTTTCGCCTGATTTCTTGCTCAAATCAAGTATCAGCCTTAACTCTGCAATTGTGCCAGCATTGCCGCCGGATTCCAATAAGCCCGCATTGATTGAATTTTACCCTCACTGTTGAACTCGAATAAATCAATTCCTTCAAAAGTCACAGCCTGACCATTTTGACCGATACCTCGACCCGTCCATTTAACAGCCGCTTCATTACCATTGATAGAAATAAAATCTTCAGAGAGTTCTACCTTGGTAAACAAAGCTGCTACCCCTTGAAAAAATTCCCGTAGTTGACTATGGCCTTGTAATGCTGGCGCACCTACAGGATCATAACTGACAGTATCTTCGGCAAAACAGACAACCATACCCTCAGCTTTATCGTCAGAACGACTAGCCGCAAAGTATTGCTGAATCACAGCTTGGATAGTTTCTGGAGAAAGAGTAACTTGCACTGACATAGTTGATTGATATTTGAATCATCTAAATAGGAATACGTCGTCTTTCCCTATTTGGATCTCAACTTGGTAAAAAAATAATCCCACACCGGGATTAACTCTGATTCGGGGATCTGACCACCAACAACTTCTCACAGTAATGCTAGAGACTGATACTGATAGGGTTAGTTCACCTGTAAAATTCTTCCTTTATGCTGGCTTTATGTACAACACTTTTCGTTAAAATAAATATATATAGGACTTATGCAATAACTCTTCCAAACCCTCTTTACTTCGTGTTCTTTGCGTGCTTCGCGGTTCGTTTTTTCATGATTTTGCTTAAGTCTTATATATATTAAACGTAAATAACTAATCGAATAGAGCGATTAATACATATTGGTTTTTATTAATACACTTTTATCAAACTGTATCATTTTGATTTTTTCTCATTATCAAAAAACTTAATTTAGCCGCAAAGGTAAAAATCAATTTTGCTGTTTATTACTCGTATACGTTTGATTTTTGGTTATGAAATCGAGAATGCATAAAGGTGTTTCTTTAATCCTTGGTTTAGGTACTGCTTGTACTATTGGCTTGAGTTCTCTTGAGCCAGCCAGTGCAATTCCTTGGGGTCAGCTAATATTTAATGGCGTGCAGTTGTTACAACTGTCCAACATTTCCCCACAGCAAACAGTCGCCCTGGGACAAAATATTCACCAGCAGGTAAAACAAAATTACCGACTGGATTCTAATTCTAAAACCAACGCTTATGTTAATCGCGTTGGTCAACGTTTAGCTAAAGCTAGTAATTGTTCTCAAATTCCTTTTCGCTTTTATGTAGTTCGCGACTCTAGTATTAATGCTTTTGCAACCACAGGTGGCTATGTTTACGTTCACACAGGGCTATTAAATGCGGTGGATAATGAAGACCAACTAGCATCTGTTATCGCTCACGAAATAGCGCATATTTGCAACAATGACTTAATTAATAAGTTAAAACAAACACAACTGGCGCAAGGTGCAGCTTCCCTAGCAGGTTTAGATCAAAGTGCTGTCACCGCTATAGCTTATCAGCTAGCTGTAGACTTACCTAATAGCCGCGAAGCAGAATTTAATGCGGATGATAGGGGATTGCAGTATATGCGCCGGGCTGGGTATAATCCCAAGGCTATGCCTGCATTTTTGCGCAAATTAGTTCGTCAATCTTCTGCACCATCGTTTTTGAGTAGCCATCCAGCAACCCAAGAACGGATTTCGGTGATTGAAAGAAAAATCGCTAATGGTCGATAATCGAGAAATATTCTAGAGAATTTTGCTAATTAGCGATCGCACTTTCAACTATCTTTGATTGTAAAGCTAGTGCGATCGCTTTCATAGCTCAAAATACAGCCTTCCGTAATTTCCCTCAGCCAGATTGGCGAGACATATTATATACTCATTGGCTTGGGTAATACCCCTGAGTCAAGAGGTCAATATATAATGACTAGCAAACAGTTCGCGATCGGCACAGTTGCATTATTTATTACTATTGGCATTATCCATTATCTTGGCTCTGCTAAAGTAACAGCCGCCTGTCCCAGTCCCCTATTAGATGGCGACTTTGAAGAACAAATTAGCCCCACAGTCAGCAGTCCTTGGGTTGCTGACGGTAACATAACTGTTGATTTAGCAGCAGGAAATAGCAATTCCGGCAAAAATAATATTTCTATGCGCAATTTTACAGGCTGGAATAGTATTAGTCAGCGCATTAAATTACAGCCAAATACTGAATATGAATTAAAAGCCTACGTGCGCACATCTGAAAATATCACAGATGGTTCCTTTGGACTGCGAGATGCCAATCAGAAACCATTTATAGAAATAAAATTTGGCAGATTACCTCAATATCTACCCTTAACCCTCCGATTCGTCACCGGTAGTGAATCTGATTACAACATCGTCACCGGATTCTGGGCTTTAAGTCAAGATAGCTGGGTTCAGGTAGATAACTATACCCTCACAGGTGGAACTTGCAAGCAGGAGCAACAGGGTATTGGGGGACAAGGGAGATTAAGATGAAAATTGTAGAGACGCGATTAATCGCGTCTCTGCCCAATGCCCACTCGCCCTGAGCGTTCGCGTAGCGTCTCGTAGAGAAGCCGAAGGGATGCCCCATGCCCCACTATCAAACTTTACCCGCCAAATTAATCAACTGTTTAAAATTGACTAAATAAATAATATTATTAATATCGTCAATTTCTATCCAGCCTTTCTCATCCAGCTTGTCCATAATTTTGCTGGTTTCCTCAACACTAATTTCTGTGACTTCTGCTAAATCTTTAACGGGAATATTAAAAATTTCTCGTCCCTTTTCAGATTTTTGTCCGTAATTTTCACCTAAACTTACTAAAGTTTGGGCTAGTTTAACTGCTGGAGGTGAAGAGCGCATTTGCAAGCGGAGGTTGATTTGTCGTACTCGTCGCACCATTAGTTGTAACATGCGGTGATGCAAATGCGGGTCTTTAAATAAGATTTGAATAAAACGTTCGCGAGAAACACTCAGCAATTTTACAGGCGAAAGAGCAATTACATCAGTTGAACGCGGAGATTCATCTAAAACAGCCATTTCTCCAAAAAAATCACCGCGACCTAAAATAGCTAGAGCGACGGAATTATCTCCGGATGTGCGCCGGACTTTTACCCAACCAGAAACCACGAAGTAAACAGCATTTCCCCAAGCATCTTCCATTAAAACGGCTCTTTCTGCTGGGTATTCGTGTTCAATCGCAACGTTTAACAGCCATTCTAAAGTTTGAGGATTGGCTGTACTTAGTAAGGGGAAAAGTTCACTAAAAACCTCAGTATGCATGAAATATCTGTAAAAAATAGATTTACGAGGAGAACATTAGAGCGGATATGATAATTTTTCACACAGCAATCAACTACTGAATACGGTAAAAATACGATGAGAAATTTATTGAGAATAATTAGGTGTTTATCCTATTTTTTTAATCCAACAAGACAGGGAAACTTAAAATCTCAGTTTTAATCTGAGGATTCTTGATGAAAAATTGAGGCATGAAAAATTAGTATTTAGGTCTAATATTCTAGTACAACATAACAATTATGTAGACAATCGAAATCAGCGTTTTTACTGACAAATTAAAATGTTAATTACTGTTGTTAACTATTTTCTAGGCAGATGAGTATCTGCTGCTAGAATATTGAGTTGTTTGTCTAAATTTTCTACTATTTTAGTGATGGCAGCTATAGCTTTTAATTGCTCAGATTGATTGGTATTGTTAATTAGCAAGCGTTTTTCTAGTTCGTGTAACTTAAAGCTGAGTTTTTGCGCCATGACCAAGGTATCGCGGCTGAGGCGACTTAACTGTTGCTGTTGATAAAATTTTAAGGCTGCTCCCCGCAATACTTGTAATGTTGCTTCTTCACCATAAATTCCCGGCATCAATCGTAAGCGTAACAATAAATTGTCATTTCTATATTTACATTCCTTCTCTACCTGTTTTGCTTCTGAAATCGTGGTTAAGGGTACATCAGCAAATTTCTTGAACTCATTAATAATGCTCTGGAAAACATCAAGAGAGAGATTTTCGACTACTGATTGTAAAATTCCGTTATCGCTCCAGAGTATTCTCCCTTGGTTATGCTGTCTTTCCAAATACAAGCGACCTATTCCCCCGCGCAAGACTCTGGCTAATAATTGTTCTAGTAATTTTCTCGGTGGTAGGTGAGTTAGTAGTTCTAGGGGTCTGGATATCTCTGAAGTTTGTAATGGTGAGACACTGAGGTTATTTGGCGCGATAATCTCCGTAGTCTTTTTATATTCACTC
Source organism: Calothrix sp. FACHB-168 (assembly GCF_963889195.1). Lineage (NCBI taxonomy): Bacteria > Bacillati > Cyanobacteriota > Cyanophyceae > Nostocales > Calotrichaceae > Calothrix > Calothrix sp. FACHB-168. Next base: position 19,769 of record NZ_CAWPNJ010000017.1, on the reverse strand, counting down.
TCTTGCGGCTTAGTTATGCTAGGTTGAGACACAGGAGGGCGATTTTCTTTTACAGGTAAATCTACTTTGTGCAAAGAAGCAGGGGGAGTTTCTACTTCTGTCTCAATGTAGGTAGTGGCATAGGTATTAATTTGCTCTGTTGGCTCTATTGGCGGAACAGGGTTATTATTAGCGTTGGAGTTAGCTTGTGGCTGCTGTGGTTGAGGATTTAGGGAAGATGTATTTTTGTAGCTGAGGTAGTTTGAAAGGGTAGACTGGTGAATCTCCTTAGGAATTGTCAGACTCACCATTGTTAACTTCATATAAGAAAAAATTCGGTTAACGTAATCTAATGCTTCTGTGTCTTCTACATTCACCATACCGAGTATGAGTTGATTGCTTTTTAACTCTAAGGGTAAAATTTGGTGATATAGGCAAACTTCTAAGGACAATAAATTATCTATTAACGAAAATATCCGCTCGCGATCGCTCAGTAACTGGTCAATATTAGTGAGTTTTGTTTCCCCTGTAATTGGCGTGTTCGCTTTGTTATCAGTAAAATTGCCTTCTGAAGACAACATAAGATGTATTTAAGACTTTTTTTATTTGCTTATCCTTCTATTGTGCGTCTTAGTTAGGTTTTAGTAAATAAAGATGCTTTATAAATGTTAGCACTAGTTAAATTAACGACAAATTTTTAGTGAAAATCAGAATATACAAATTAATTTTTTGTAAAGTAGATAGGGATGTTGTCTTAGTTAAATCTGGGATTGTGGATTGGGGATAAATCCCAAATCCAAAATCTACAACTCAACACTGTTAGGTTTGGTAATACTTAATATTAAGTGTTTCTATATGTTAAATAGATAACTTTTAATATCAGTATTATTTCAGGATTTCATCTGAGATATCATGATGACTCCTGAGTTCTTAAAGCTTGAGCAGCGAGATAGACTTTGGCCCATTCTCCCATCACCTGATGGGTTTTAAGTTTTAATTGTTGAGCTGTGGTTTCAATGGAGTTACCAGCTTTGCGCAAATCTAAAATCTGCTGTCCCTGATGAGACAATTTCTCATAAAGTTGCTGCCATTGATTAGGTGTTAACCCCAGGTTGTGTTCTTCCAAGGAAATTGCTAACCAATTATCTACCAGTTCTGGTTTACCTTTGAGGGCAAACACGCGCACAGCATGGTAGCTGATTTTTTCGCGCAATCTGTAGACTTCTTTAATCTGCTTGTTGAGGACTTTGGCAATTTCGTCTTGAGACTTACCTTGGAGATACAGCCGCAGCCATTCTACTGCTTCGGTGCCGAGATTTTCTTGTAAATATACTTCAAATTCTTGTTGTACGGACTGACGCAGGATTTGTTGCTGTTCTAGTTCTTGTGCTTCTTCATATTCCGCGATCGCTTGACTATCAACCAAGTTAATTCGATTATCGCTGTCATCTGTGAGGATTTCCTCGGAAACTAGGCGAATCAAGTCGCTGCTGGGTACTTGAGTTAAGCCTCCCCGTTGAGTCCGGCGCAGGTAATTGACAAAGCGATAAACTAGCAAGGGTTGATTGCGCACTGGACGCAAGCAATATTCCTCGATGCTGGCGAATAATAAAGTATCTCTTAACCTGCGATCGGTGGTAATTTCCGCGATACAGGACATTTGGTCTTGAATGTAAGAATCGCTTTGTAATAATTCTTGAATGATTTCTTGTAGTACATCAATGACACTACGTTGGCGATCGCGGCTTAAAGATACCCAAGTTTGAATTTTGTTCCTTAAGGTCATTAAGCTGGCTAATCTGGAGATGAGGTTACGATAGGCGCGTTCCCTACCTGTACCCAAGTAACGTTGCAACAAAATCCGGTAACGATATTCCATCGCTTGCTTGGCAATCTCAAGCTCTTTGGGATTAAGCATATCAAAGCGCTGGTTATCGCGCCCCAACAACCACAAGACTATGCTTTCTCTGGCTGTTTGACTTTGTTGTGGACAATCACTCACAAGACGTTGTCGCCAATATTGTGCCAGTTTGTTGGCTTCTGTTGCCATAGTGAGATTGTACTCCTCAAAACCCTGTTTTAAAGTTTGCATTACAACCCCCATTTTTCGCACTTAATTTATTAACTGGCAGCTGCCCCTAACTGAATCTTCTGGTTGAAGATTTTTTAGTGATTCCATTTTTTATTACGTCTCAAAGGACTAAACTTATGCAGAAAATATCCTTTGCTAGTTTTCACTTTTGATTGCCAACTGCGGAAAACCCAACTATTCAAGGAATTTTTCTCTGATTTGCAAATTATAAATTTTTGTAAATTTAATAAATTCACATTCGAGAAAAGCAACCTGCGCAGTGTATGTAAATTAATATACACCTTTTTTAAGCGGGGTTAAGAAAAGCTGACATGGTGGACGCGATCGCCAGAGCAAATAAAATTCACCTCAAATCCAGACGTAGTTTGATACATATAAGTTTCAGATTTCCAGCATATCTGTGTGATAATCTCAGCATTTTTTAACTCTCTTCTATCATTTTGGCAACTTAATTTTATTTTTCGGCAAGATATACAACCATTATCTAATAGGATTATTGACTATTTAATAGTACCCATGAGGGTAATATCTGGAGCGATGGCGATAATTTTCTCATAAATAAAGCTTTTCTTGAGGTTTTCCTAATTTTGTGACCCCATCAATATTACATTGGGTTGCTATGTGTATTTCACATACGATGACAAAACTTATACCAACTCAAGGAACTACTAATACAAATAACTTTCTCTGGGTTGTTGACTGTTGACTGTTGACTGTTGACTGTTGACTGTTGACTGTTGACTGTTGACAGGCCTTATTAGTAGTTATGCAATTTAGATGAAAAACATTGGTAATAAATATGTCAAGACATGATTAATTGCGTCTTGGCAAGAGTGAATTGTCAAGGCGCAGCTGGTAATATTTTGTTTCTAGTTGGAGCTAAAGACGATAAATCTCAATCTAGCGACTGTTTGACGATCTGATAATTGGATTTTCCACAGATTCTCTGTACTGTTGTACGGCATCGGTGTAGCCAATAGGTAGAACAGCTTCAACGTTTTCATGGGGTCTGGGAATAATCACCCAAGATTCCAGGGTACCACCATAAACATTTTCAGCAGCTTCTACACCAGCTGCCATAGCGGTTTTAACTTCAGAGACATCGCCACGAATATTGACTGTAAAACGAGCGCTACCAACCCGGATATACCCCACCAAGGTAACACGACCCGCTTTGACCATTGCATCTGCTGCTGCTAACACAGCAGGAAAACCCTTAGTTTCTAGCGCTCCAACTGCCTGTAATGACATTAAAAAATCTCCTGTAGGAATAAACTTAGGTGGTGTTACAAGTTAATTGTACGAAGCTTCGCTACCAATTTTAATGGCAAACTTGTTTAGAACATACGGAAGGGTTCAGAGTCTTCCGTAAAGTGGATAGGAAGTATAGTTTCCACATTCTCTGGGGGATTGGGGACAATGTAATGGGTAATGACTGTACCCTCCTTTACCTGTTCACCTGCGGCAATTCCTGCTTCCACAGCTGTTCTGACTTCAGCAACATGTCCCCGAACTGCAACTAGCAAACGAGCGCTTTCTGCTTGGCCATAATACACCAGTGTGACTGCTGCTGATTTTACCATTGCATCTGCTGCCGCCAACACCGAAGGAAAACCTAAGGTTTCTATTACGCCAACCGCCATTGGCATGGCTAGATTCTCCTGAGCTAAATATAAGTGATATCAATTGTACGAGGCTTTAGTCCCAATTTTGACATTTGCCTCAACTTTCTTGGATACTTAGTCATTGGGCATGGGGCATGGGGCATTGGGCATTGGTCATGAACTACGCACGCTGTTTAATTTGTCAGGCAACTAGCTGCATTGAACCCAAAACTATGAGGAGTTGTGACTAATGAGTGCGCCGTTAATAATATCTCTCCTTGAGGAGTTATTACAAGTCCCTGAGCTTCTATAATTCTTTGGGAGGTTTGCAATGGTAAATTTCCAGAACTAGGAGTTAGCAAAGAGCGATCGCTCTTTATTGCAATCGGAACTGTTTGGATATCTTCTAAAACTGTGTCACTCTCCAATATTACCTCTGGATTTTGGGGTAAACCGCCTTGTCCAGTCACAATGAAGCGGTTAAATTCACTAGGTTGATTCTGTCCGCAACCTTGAGTAATTAATGATGAAATATCTTTTGGCTCAACAGGTAATGCCACAATTCCTTTGCTAGGATCGACTGCCAAAGTTTTGATTTCTACACCACCATTTAGCCCAAATACAGAACTAACTGTAATATCGCTTTTAGCAGTTAGTTGGGGACGTAATTCCAGACCGAATATACCTTGAGTTGTAATTTGAACGTTTCCACCTTGACCTTGAAATGCATTGGCGATAATGTCGCTATTTTCTAATCCCACAATCACCGATGCATGAATTGACAAATTACCACCATTACCTTTACCCGCAGCACTAGCCGCAATCAGGCTATTGTGACCCATTAGCAAATTATCTCGTAAGTTTAATTTGATATTGCCTCCATTTCCAGAAATAGTTGAGGCGCTAATTGTGCCTTGGTTATCCATAAAAATCGAGTTGCTATTAATCTGTAAATCTCCTGCATTACCAGGGCCATCAGTTTTGACAGTTACCAGTGCCCCATTAGTAATACGTAATAATGGGGTGTTAATTGTCAAAGCACTTGCATCTCCAGTGGGAATGAGTGGTACTCCATAAATAGCTCGAAAAACTGGGTCAGTAATCTCAGATCCAGAAGCAATCCGACTAGATGAGATCGATCCAGAGGCCCGACCACTGACTTCTATGAAATCTAAAGCATTAACCGTCACCTTCCCTGATGAACCCTGATTCATGCTGGCAGATCCTAAAGAGCCGCCATCTCGAATGACTAATTTGGATGTTGTAACTACTACATCAGCAGCATTACCAGCACTAAAGGTAGTCGAACTGATTGTGCTAGGTATGAACGTTATCGGGTTATTACCAGCAATTTCAATTGAGTCTTTGACATCGATCTGTATCCTTGCAGCCTGTCCAGAACTTACAGTCAGAGAACTAAGAATACCCCCATTGCTAATTCTTAAGTTTGCCGATGAAACGTTAATATCACCTGCATTAGCGGCGTTACGTGTCAGCGTTAAAATTGAGGAAGGAGTAGAAGGATTTCTAGAGACAAAACCATTAATGTCAATCAAGCCTTGAGCATTGATTATAATATTGCCACTGGGTGCTGGAGTGAAAGCCGCAGTTTCAATTTGTGCGCCATCTTGCAGGGTAAGTTGATTCGCCCAAACCACAATATCGCCTATGCGCCCTAATCCCAAGTTTTCCAATTTAATTATACTGCCCAGCTTTTTGTCAGAGGTATTGCCTGTCAAATTTAAAGATTCTGTAGCATAGATGGTAATTCCTTGTGATTGTCTCCCCAGGTTTTGGATCGCCACATTAGATCCATCACTCAAGTTGATATTTTGCCCCTGTAGTTGAATTGAGCCATTATTACCACTGGCATTTAGCAGGGATTGTTGTGCTAGATGAATATGATTAAATTGCTGCACTTTTGAATAGTTTCCCTCCCATCCGGTAACTGTGGGATTAATACTGACTTCCCCCTTTTGAACACTCCCTATTTCTAGATGTCCGCCGCCATCAACTTCCACAAGTCCACCAGAAAAATTTACTTGGTTGCCAATCAGTGCCAAGGTATTTTTGGCTTGAATTTGTAACCCCGTATGGTTGTTAATTAGTTGGGGATATCCAAAGATTTCACTTTTACTTGTAATTTGATGACCCGCCCCTTCAACAGCAATCAAACCTGAATTTTGTCCCATTTGCAAGCCTATTGGTAAACTTACTGTCAATAGGGGCGAAGTATGAGGATTAGTAGCGCTAAATTCCACACCATCAGCAAACTTAATACTATTTGCTGTAGTTCCTACAAACGAACCGCCAATATTCAATGAGGCATTTTCCCGAAACACAATACCCGCAGGATTTATCAAGAACAAACTCACAGGATGATTACTATTGAGAGTTTGAATTAACCCATTAATATCGGAAATTTTGCCACCTGTAACTCGACTAAATATAGTTTTAATATTTGGTGTATTAATTAAATCGAAAGTTGCTGAACCATTCTGAGGAATCGAAAAATTACTAAAACTGTGGAATAAATTATTACCTTTTTCAATACCATTAAGAATAGTGACATTATTCCCATTTTGCTGAACTAAAGTGTTAGTAGTACCGTCTGATGTCACCTGCGCGATCGCCACTTGGTTATTCTCTGGATTGAATAACACACTTATTAATATCAATAGCAACGGTACTACTTTCATCAGCGATCGCTTTCTTTATCTGACTCTAGTTATTGTTCCCATTCTCTGATTCAATATATCCCTCTTGAGGAACTAGTCATAAATCTCGCTAATGCTTTCACTGAAGCTTAACAAAAGCCTCACACATAATTCATCTCCAGAGCCTACAGGTGAGCTTGTGAGCCTTTAGGCTGTCTCAAGTAAAACTTAAATTATGCAAATAATAAGCTGCTGTGCAGCTAAATTATATAAGTCAAAAACGCAAAATAATTGTAGTGCGGGCATCTTGCCCGCGTCTTATATACAAATTAGATGCATTAAAATTTATGATTCTTGGTGTAAATCGATTGTCTCAAATAAAGTTGTCCATTTCTCCTCACCAGCTAAAATTTGCTTAGTCAATGTTGCGCCTCTAGCAAATTCACTGTGGATTATCTTTGCAGTAGAATGGGTGACATTACGAGCAGTATTTTGACATGGTTCTATTGATGTAATTACAGGTAGCCAGTCTCTTGGTAATTGTACCTGATATTGTCTCCCAAAATCTGTAAGTGCGATCGCCTGTTGCCAATCATGATGATGCAAAAGTTGAAAAAAATTAGCCAGTAATTTCTCTATGCTTGGTTCTACTTCTTGGTCAAAAGTACAACAAAAAGCGCAGAGTAACGCCCAGGAGAAACCACCAAGAAAACCCGAAGCATTGCCGTAAATCTTTCTAACTTTAGCCCAGGCGCGTACTGCTCGCAATAACTGCCGAAAGATGTCTAGAGATACATATTTACTAACTATCTCAGTAATTACATCTGCTTCCCAACAACCTGTAATAGCTTTTAAGCTAATTGGGTCAAGGTTTTGCGGATTTTTTCTCGCTAATTGATAGTTTTCTGCTCGTGCATAAAGTAAATCTAAGGATATTCCCTCTAATTTGAGGCGCAGTATCGGTACTCGTGCATCTAATATTAGTTGAGTGTGACACAATCCTTGTAACTGTTGTTGAACACTAATTAGAAACGCTTCCCCAGATAGATAAGTGGGAATTACACACACAGCATCCAAATCGCTATCGGGACTTTGCACCCCAAGACGCGCCGAACCCAATAACTGCAATGATGGTTGAAAACCCAAACATTCTGCACAAGCTTGAGTCACCACTTCTAACACCGTATCGCGCTGTAATTGCTGTGCGGGAGTTAATTCCGGTTCCAGTTCCTTAATTAACTCCCCTAATTCACTTCCCCCCTGTCCCAAATAGACAATATGTCTAACTTCAAAAGGCTCATCACCGCGACGGCTAATTAAGGCGATAGAGTCAACTGTAAAACTAACTGGATACCATTCAGGTAACTCAGCAAACGCTGCTTCCGGACTGGGGAATTGTCCGACGCTGAGGTGGGGTGTAAAACCTGCTTTGGTTTTGCTGCTTTGTTCGTTACATTGGGGAAATAGATTTTCCAGTATTGTCTGTAACTCATGTAATGCGGTTTCTGGCTCGACAACAGGACGCAACCATGCTGTAGAACTTTTACGGTGTGTAAATGTTTGGAAGTCGGCTAAGGTAATTTGAAATGGTTGTAGTTGAGCAAGTACAGGTGCAATAATTTCTACCGCTTCGGCAAAATAAGATTCTGGTAGAAAACCGTAGAGTAAATTAATATGAGCCATCCAACGCTCTACTCTGGCATCATAACGCTGACGGATGGCTTGGATAGCAGGTAAAACATTGTCTGGTGGAATTACAACTACAGCACTTTGATAAACTGGGCGCACTGTACTTAATGCCGAATTTAATGCAGAAACTGGAAAAGACTTGGCAAATTTCAGAACTGCGCGAATCCCAAAATGATCGGATGGATAAATTTTCTCTTCTGTATCTGCTATGGGTTCACAAGCGAACAAGTCAATTGACTGTGGTTGCCAATCTTGGTTTGGACTTCGTAGTAAAATGCGATCGAGTCTAACTGGTATTCCCTTTAAACTCATCAAGGCTGCTAAGGTGTTGTGTTGGGGGTCAAATGTATAACCTGCTGCATCTGGATGTAGTTGTTCCCAAATATCAACACATCCAGCACCGGTTAAGATGTCTTGTTGTTCGTTACCTCGCGTATTGAAATCACCAGCTATTAAGCTATTTCCCGGTAGCTTTTGCAGATATGCAATTATGGTAGCTAGCTGATGCTGGCGTTTTTCTAAAGCATTTTGCGCGTAATCACTGGTTAAATGTACAACTGCAACGTGCAATAATTGACCATTAATTTGACAACTCCCTACCAATACCCGCTTGTGTCCAGAAAATTGATGCTCAACGAGTGTAAAAGGCAGACGGGACAATAATAAATTACCGTAAGGTCGCACTGTTGCGGCTGCGCTGTTATCGGAAATGTAATAATTACGCGCCCAATTTTGTGATAAAAGTAACTCTATTAAAGCTGGCGTTGCTTCTTGGATGGCGATAATATCTGCGTTACATTGACGTAATTGCTCAACAATTGCTGGTAATCTTTTTTCTGTGGCGATTTTCTCTTTTTCGTAGAGGTCGCAAAGCACGTTAAAACTAGCGATCGCCAAATTGTTTAATTTGACATCTGCGATTTTTTGTGTATCTGCTCGCCAACCTTGGATATCGTATTTATAAACTTGTCGCGGAGTAAATACTGCTGTGCTATCTAATACAGTGACAACGTTCTCCCCTAAATTTTCTCTAGTCTCGCTTTTCCAAGCCGCCGCAGGTAATTCTCCAGAGGAAATTAAATCTAAATGCTGTTCTCGATCCCAAACTAGCACATCTTGACAACGGATATAGCGGATGCGATGAAATGGAATATCTCCATCTGTCGTCCATTGTGCGAGAGGTTTTTCGCGGATTCCTGTAGATGAAAGACGTTCTTGATAACCGACTATAAAAGCGCTGCTATCAAGACGTACATCCCAGATAATGCGATGGTAAACTTCGCGACTGGTTGCCATTTTTTTCTTTTCTGGTTTTGACATTTTCAGTTTTTCTGGAGATATGTTGACAATGCAAAATTAAGAAAATGAAACACTGTGTCTTCATTTTCAAATTGCGATCGCGAATCCTCAATATGATGGATACGCGGATATCGATCAATTTTTTCTCTGAATTTTTACCTTGGTGACTGCAATCAAATCATTTCGCGACGAACTGAAACGAATCAGTCAGTTAACATTCGCCGCTTGAACCGAATTTGATTGCAACCAGGGACTACATATACTTTTACCGTAGTTTTTTTCGAGTATTACTTACATAATACATTATATTTCATCTGCAAGGAACTATCTAATTTAAGGAAAAGTAGCTGAGATATCTTGCAAATCAGCCAATTTACCAGTAAAAAGCTCATAGACTCATAAGACAAGTTTAAACGCAAAGTAGCGCGGAGGTAAGCGCAGAGGTACGCAAAGAATGAGCTAAGAATTAATGAGATGTTGTATTTAGTGGGGAATTATTATGTCTTGAGGTGGAGTATTATCAATACATCAGTTAGATGTTGTGGCTGCTAACTTTGAGATACATTCCTCAAAGATATCAGCATAATTACAGTAACTGATACGATGATAGATAATATTAAAGATACAAGAGAAATACTTGAGCAATTTCAGAAATTAGAGTCTAAAGTTGGGCTGAAGAACGAAGCCTGTCGTTCTAAATTTTTTGTGCATCCTCATAATACTTCTAAAGTTTGTTTGTTCTTGCATGGTTTTACAGCCGGGCCATACCAATTTGAACCGATTGGCAAAGCTTTCTTTAACAAAGGATACAATGTTTTAATTCCTTTACAACCAGGTCACGGACTTGCAGGTAATTGGCATCGTCAAAATCCACCGCCATTATCAACGGAGATTGAGACTTATCAAAATTTTGTGCTGGAGTGGTTGCAAATTGCCCAAACTTTAGGTGAACAAGTAATAGTGGGTGGATTATCCACAGGGGGAACTTTAGCGGGTTGGTTAGCGTTAGAACATCCCCAGAAAATCAATCGAGCGCTATTATTTGCACCTTTTTTAGGCAGTCAGAATTTTTTATTTGATGGGTTGATTAAAACTTTGCCAATTTACTTTGAATGGTTTAATAAAGATGCACCAGGGAATTTTGGCTATAAAGGTTTTCGCATTCCTGGTTTGCGGATATTTCTGGAATTAGGACAGGATTTATTAAAACAAGCTGCAAAGACTGTTTCTGCACCGATGTTAATAGTTGGTAGTGAAAGCGATCGCGCTGTGAGTTTATCTAAACAGCAGGACTTATTTAACATGGTACTCCAGCAACAACCAAAATCTTGGTACTACTGTTTCGATGATTCCCTGCAAATAGAACATCGGATGATGACGAAAATCGAAGATAATGACTATGAAGAGTTGGTAATTACCCTGGCTAAAGCTTTTGTTGACAGCGATTTAACTTGGTTGCAGTTTCAACAAATGGCAAAGCGAATTGTGCAGGGTGAAAGTTGCGATCGCATTCAGCAACAATTGCATTTAGATTTGCAAGCTTCGCAACAGCTATCAGCAATGGTGACTCAACGTTTAGGTTGCGAAGATTTCAAGTGTATTAATCCATCTGAGATGTAGGTGACGTAGGCAATTAAAAGACAAATAACAAATGACAAGGGACTTACAAAAAATAAATTACCCATATTTCGTAGTGCGAGCATCTTGCTCGCTGGTGTTCAAAAGCGAGCAAGATGCTCGCACTACAAATTTATTGGGTATTTAAAAAATTGGATGTCCCCAAATGACAAAGCGCAAAGTCTGAGCGCCGGCTTCCGGCGCTCAGAACTTTGTAAGAATGACAGCCTTCTCCAGTATTTTCATGACATCGCCCTACTTACTCATAAATTACCTTGCGATACTTTTTCAATTTGTTGCGTAAAGTAAGTTTCATCATACTTGAGTTGTTGGGCTATTTCTAAACCTTTTTGAAAGGCTGTAATTGCTTGGGGATATTGTTTTTGTTGTAAATAAAGTTGTCCCATTTGGTCGTAAGCTTGCATGACGCCGTAATAGTTGCTAGCTTGAGTTTGGGCGGTAATTAAAATTTGACTGGTTTGCAAAGCATCTTCGACTTGTCCTTGAGAACGGTACAGCGCAATTAACTGCTGTAAAGCTTCCCCCGCATCAAAATATTGTTGCTGTTCCCAAGCTGTGGTGTAAGCTGCTTGATAATTTTTAAAGGCTTCCGGTAATAAAGCTGGGTTTTCCTTGGCTAATGCTTGATAATTTGCCGCGATCGCCATTTTTAATTTTGGTAATTGAGTTGTATTATTATCACTGGTGTAAATTTCTGCCAGTTTACTCAAAATATTGATAGATTCTTGGGGATTTTTTGCCTGTTCGTAAATATAAGCTAGCTGTTGCAAGTATGCTACTTCGTTTAATTTATCGCCTTGGGTAGTCGCCAGAGCTAATAATTCTTGATAAGTGGCTGCGGCTTGGGGATAATCGAACCAACCGAGATGTACTTCCCCGATGCTTTTGAGAGTGTCGATAATGGCGGCGGTATTTTTTTGTTGCTTGACTGCTGTTAATAGGTTATTGTACGCTTCTAAAGCTTGTTTTGGCGATCGCACTTTTTCATAAGCCGCACCAAGCGATCGCAGTAATTCTAAATCAATTAAAGGCTGAGATAAAGTTTGCTGTTGAATTACTTGCAAACGTTGGGTAACATATTGCACCTGTTCGCGATTGTTTTGACTAAAAGCAATTCCTCCCACCCTTGATAATGCTTGCACTTCAGTTAAGGAACCATATAAACGACGTAAGCGTAATTCCCGGTTCCAAGTATCAAAAGCAGCTTTTGTATCTCCCGCTTCTAGTTGCGCCGCAGCTTGTTGATTTAACTGTTCAAGTTGCGGTTCTAGCTGTTGGAGTTGTGCAGGAGTCAACTTTTTGGGATCGCCCAAAGGTGTTAATAATGGATCGGGAAGAATATTTTCTATCGGACTAGGGGGAAACTTATCAGGCGGTTGTGGCTTTTTATTCTGCGCCAAAGTCAACGTACTGCTAAACTGCCAGACTATCGCCGTAGTCAGCATAAAAAGTAAATAACGTAATTGCTGGCGATCGTTCCATTTTCTCATGCGCTAATCTCCCTACCCCATTACCTAAGTTACCAATTTGCAGGACGCATAAAGCAATGGGAATTCTCCCGAAGTAGGGGAAGGGAAGGGAAGGGAGACAAGGGACATCCAATTTTTTAAATACCCAATAAATTTGTAGTGCGAGCATCTTGCTCGCTTTTGAACACCAGCGAGCAAGATGCTCGCACTACGGAATATAGCCCAATGCCCAATGCCCAATGCCCAATGCCCAATGCCCCATGCCCAATGCCCAACGCAAAGCCTTAAAATACTTCAAGAAGAATATTCAGCCATCATTTGATAATTTATAATGACTCACTCTACAGACATTGCTACCTTGGCGCGCTGGATGGCGGCTGATTTTAGCAATCAACAACAAGCCTTTGACAATCCGCCGCTTTATGCTCACATTCGCGTGTGTATGCGTCCCCTACCGTTAGAATTTTTATCGGGGGTGAGTTTGTTTGTGGAACAAGCTTATGATTTTGCGCTACACGATCCTTATCGGCTGCGGGTGTTGAAGTTAATCGACGCAGGCGATCGCATCCACATTGAAAATTACACTGTTAAAGAAGAAACAAATTTTTACGGTGCTGCCCGTAATCTAGAAAAACTAGCAACATTAAAACCAGATGACTTAGAAAAGTTATCCGGCTGTAACATGATTGTTGAATGGACAGGCACCAGCTTTAAAGGTAAAGTTGAACCAGGTAAAGGTTGCATCGTCTTTCGCAAAGGCAATAAAACCTATCTCGACAATGAATTTGAAATCAACGAAGATATCTTTCTTAGCCTCGATCGCGGAAGAGATTTAGAAACCGATGAGCATCTATGGGGATCTGTTGCTGGGCCTTTTCAGTTTTTCCGGCGTCAAAGCTTCGCAGATGAAGTAAAAATCTAAAAAAATTGGGTTAGAAACTGTAAGCTAAATACTGCCCAAATATAGACAAAGCTTACTGATTGTTGACATTTTGAATTAATTCATCAACGTATTCTCTCAGCCGTTCTTGCCAATCAGGGACGGCTTTTAACTTTTCTCTTTGTCCAAATCTACCCTGAAAACAGATTGGTAATTTATCTAACTCTTCTTTAAGAATTTTTTTAGCCTCAATCTTATTATTTTTTGGAAATGGCATTTATACCAATTCAATATGAAGATGCATATAATCTAGCCTGCGTAGGCAGGCTTTGTAATTATAGCCCCACCCTTATAGGGTGAGGGCGTTAATGTGCAGCCTTAGATACAATGTACAAAAGTTTACAGTCAGTAATTTCTCGATAGTTGCTTATTCCTAGTTATTACATATAGTATAAATACTGGAGTTTTAAATGATGCGTAACGGGCATAGCCCAGCGTCACAAGTTTTGATAGGCTATGCCCAATATACAGAAAGTACAGATACGGAAATAGCTGGAACGAGAATACAGCATATTTTAAGTAAATGAGGTACGCGCTTCGGGGCATGGCAGTGCCAGTGCCCCTACAATCACTGACAATCTGCTGTATTTGGCAAATTTACAATAAAATCATAAGTTCATGGTCTTAGATTTACTGAAGTTCTTTCAAGCTACCGATCCCAGCCGCACGTTATTTATTAATAACGAATTGGATGCTAAGTACTACATAGATTTTTCTGAGGTACGGGGCGGTGATATTATTAACAAACTGCAACAGAAAATTACCTTTTTCAAACCAAACGATCCTACCTGTACTTTATTTACTGGGCATATTGGTTGTGGAAAATCGACGGAGTTATTAAGGTTACAGGCGGAACTGGAAAAGCAAAGCTTTCATGTTGTGTATTTTGAGTCTAGCGAAGACTTAGAAATGACTGATGTTGATATTGCTGATGTATTATTAGCGATCGCGCGCCGTGTAAGTCAAAGTCTCGATAAAATTACTCTGGCGGAAACCAGCAAATTTAATGAATTGCTGCAAGGTGCTTGGCGGGTGTTAAACTCCGAGGTTACAGGAGTTAAAGCCAAGTCTCCCCTGGGGGATGTGGGTTACTCGACGGATAAAGAAAAGGTATCTTTATCCTTTGGGATTGGCGAAATTACCACCAAAATCAAAAACGATCCCACATTGCGGGAAAAACTCAATCAATATTTAGGGCCGCAGAAAACCCAATTACTCGAAGCCATTAACCGGGAACTATTAGAACCTGCGATCGCAAAACTCAAGCAACAAGGTAAAAAAGGTTTAGTGGTAATTGTCGATAACCTCGACCGCATCGACAACCGCGTCAAATCTTGGGGTCGTCCGCAACAGGAATATCTATTTGTCGATCAGGGAGAATTTTTAACTAAGTTAAATTGTCACTTAGTTTATACAATGCCCCTATCGCTGAAATTTTCTAATGATTATGGCATGTTAACCCAGCGATTCCCCGAAGACCCGAAAGTTTTGCCAATGGTTCCCGTACTGTGGCCTGATGGTAGCATCCATGAAAAGGGAATGGAATTAATGCAGCAGATGGTCTTAGCCAGAGCCTTTCCTGACCTAGCACCAGCAGAGCGTTTAAGTAATATTACAGAAATATTTGACGATGAAAGTAGCTTAAACCGCTTATGTCAGATGAGTGGCGGTCATGTACGCGACTTGCTGCGACTGCTAAACACCTGGATTATGGAAGAAATGGCGCTTCCCCTATCCCGCGACACCTTAGAACAAGTAATACGTTCTCGCCGCAACGAAATGACAATGCCAATTTCTGATGATGAGTGGCAATTATTACGCCATGTCAAGCAGAGAAAAAGAGTTAGCGACGATCAAGGATATCAAAAACTGATTCGCAGTCGCTTTGTTTTTGAATATCGCGATCGCGGCGAATCTTGGTTTGATGTTAACCCAATTTTGACCGAAGCCAGAGAATTGGCGTAAGAAACAGGGCAACAATTGTAGAGACGCGATGAATCGCGTCTCTAACAAATGCCCCATGCCCAATGCCCCATGCCCAATGCCCAATAACAAATGACAAATGACAAACAACGATCGCTCTTTACAACAACTAGCTTGGGCTATACAAGCTTCTGTTGGGCAGTTTAAACTGATTTTGGCAAAGTGTAATTATGTGCAACAGCGCGATCGCTTAATTGCCAAATTACAAGAAATCTCTCCTGTCCAAATTAGCGTTTTAGCTCTCAAACCATCCCAAAAAACGCTTTACACCGCAATTCGGGAGGAATTTGGGGATAATATCCCAGCTTTAACGATTGTGGGGTTAGATAAATTGCACGATTTACCCCAAATGTTGATTGCGGCGAATCAGGTGCGGGAAGAATTTCGCAAAAGTTTTCCCTTCCCGATTGTGATGTGGATTAACGATGAAATTCACCAGCAATTGATGCAAATCGCGCCAGATTTAGAGAGTTGGACAACTACGAAAAATTTTGCGATCGCTGTTGATGATTTAACTCAGTTTCTCCAAAATACAGCAGCGCAATTATTTGCTAATGTTTTAAATATCAATTTACAAAATATCACAGAAATTCAATCTGCTTGGCAAGAATTACAAAATCAGGGACAAGATTTAGCACCAGAGTTAAAAGCTAACTGTGATTTTGTCTTGGGATTGGTTGAATATATTCATAAAAATCTTGATGGTGCGATTGAGTATTACCATCAAAGTTTAGTTTATTGGCAGACTGTTAATAATTATGAATATCAAGGAAAGATACTTGCGCAAATTACCATTTGCTATTATGAAAAAGCGAGAGCAGACGAAAGAAATCGCCCGATAAATCGCCCGCAGGCTAGAAGCCTGGGGCTAACAGCACAAAGCCTGCCTTCGCAGGCTGGAGATATTGAGGCTGCAAAGGCAGCTTTCGTTGATGTAGCCGCACCCTTTAGGGTGTCGGCGGTTAATCGGGAGACAATTACCAATTATCTCCAACAAGCTATAACCGCATTTCAAACCGCCCAACGCCCGGATTTAATTGCCAATTCCCTTGAGCAATTCGGGATTATCCTCAGCTATTTAGAAGATTGGCAAAAACTCAAAACCCTAGCCCAACAAGCTTTAACTGTCCATGAAGCGGAGAATAATCCTTTAAGAATATCCCAGGATTATGGTTTTTTAGCAGAAACAGAATTAGCACAAAATAACTGGCAACAAGCACAAGAATTTGCACAAACAGCATTAAAATTGGTTGCCACCACTCATCAGCCCGTACCGCCGGAATTATCTCAGTTAAATATCATTGCTCATCGGCAGAAATTATTATTAATTATCGCCCAAGCTCAAGAAAATTTAGCACAACAGCCAGCAGCAATTAATTATTTAGAACTAGCTAGAGAATTAAGTATCGCAGACAACGACCCCCAGATTTATTTGATTATTCTTGATAAATTAAAAAGCTTATATTTTAAACAAAAGCAATATCTCCAAGCATTTGATGCCAAACTAGAAGCACGTTCTATTGAGCAGCAATTTGGTTTGCGGGCGTTTATTGGTGCAGGGAGATTACAAGCGACAAAACAGTTAGATACCCAAGTTTTAACAGCAGTACTAGCAGATAATCAAGGTAATATTGCCCCAGAAATCGCCGCATCTGGTCGTCAATTGGATGTAGAACGGTTAATAGAACGCATCGGTCGCTCAGATTATAAATTAATCGTGATTTATGGGCAATCGGGTGTGGGTAAAAGTTCTTTAGTTAATGCGGGATTAGTCCCAGCTTTGAAACAAAAAGCCATTGGTGTGCAAGATAATTTAGTTGTTGCTATTCGCGTGTATACCAATTGGGTAGAAGAGTTGGGGCGGGAGTTGTTGGAGGGCGAGGGGGACAGGGGAGACAAGGGGGACAAGGGGGACAAGGGGGACAAGGGGGACAAGGGGGACAAGGGGGACAAGGGGGAGTTCAGAGGTGACAGTTTGAGTTTAGAACGTGACAATTCTAGTTCCGAACACGATACTCCGAGTTCAGAAGGCGACAATTCTAGTTCCGAACACGATACTCCGAGTTCAGAACATAATAATTCGAGTTCAGAAGGTGACAATTTCACCTTTTTACTCGATACTTCGAGTTCCGAACAAGACACGGCGAGTTCAGAACAGAACAATTCCAGTTCAGAAGGTGACAATTCCACCTTTTTACTCAACACTCCCAGAGCAAAACCTCAACCCTCCCATTCCTCCTTGTCTCCCTTGTCTCCCTTGTCTCCCTTGTCCCCCTCACCTCCCGCTCTTCTCACTCAATTGCGAGAAAATGAACAACGCAACCTGCGAACTGTACTAATTTTTGACCAATTTGAAGAATTTTTCTTCGTTTACCCAGAACCAAAACAAAGACGGCAGTTTTTTGAGTTCCTGGGAGAATGTCTTAACATCCTCTCTGTCAAAGTGATTTTGTCATTGCGGATAGATTACTTGCATTATTTACTGGAATGTAATCGCCTTGAGAGTCTGAAGATTATTGGCAATGATATTCTCAGCAATAATGTGCTTTATGAGTTGGGGAATTTTTCGCCTAGTGATACTAAAGCAATTATTCAGCGTTTAACTCAGAATACTAGCTTTTATTTAGAACCTGAGTTAATTGACCAACTAGTTCAAGATTTAGCCGGAGAACTGGGAGAAGTGCGCCCAATTGAGTTGCAGGTGGTAGGGGCGCAACTGCAAACTGAGAATATTACAACTTTGGCGAAGTATCAAGAATTAGGGGGTAACGCTAAAGAAGAATTAGTGAAGCGACACTTAGCAGAAGTGGTTAATGACTGCGGTGCAGAAAATCAACAAGCGGCGGAATTGTTGCTGTATTTGCTGACTGATGACAAAGGGACTCGCCCCCTGAAGACTCGCGCTGAAATAGAAAGGGATTTACAAGCATTAGTGGCAGATGTCGCCGCAGATCGCCATAAATTAAATTTAATATTAGAGATTTTTGTTAAATCTGGCTTAGTTGTTTTATTACCAGAAAAACCAGCAGACCGTTATCAATTGGTGCATGATTATTTAGCCGCCTTTATCCGCCAGCAACAGGAACCGAAGTTAAAGCAGGTGATGGCGGAACTGGAAGAGGAAAGAAAACAAAGAAAAATTAGCGAAGCCAAACTTAATAAGTTACTTAAACGCGCCTTGATGGGTTCAGTAGCAGCTGGATTGGTATTGGCTGGGTTAGCAGTTACCGCCTGGGATGCAGCACGTAGGGTAGAAGAGCAAAAAAAACAAGCCGATGTTAATGAAATCAACGCCATTACTAATTCTAGCGAAGCACTTTTTCTCTCTGAGTTGAACTTTGATTCCCTGATAGAAGGCTTAAAAGCAGCAGAAAAACTCAAAAATGCCGAATTAGCAACCCCAAGCACTCGAATGCAGACAATTGCAACATTAAGACAGGCAGTATATTTACAACCAGACGAAAATAAATTCAGGGAACGTAATACTGTAGAAGGTCATAGCGGTTATGTCTTAAGTGTGAGTTTCAGTCCCGACGGCAAGACCATTGCCTCTGCCAGTGGTGACAGCACAGTCAAACTCTGGGACATCTCTGGCAAACCACTCAAAACTCTCAAAGGGCATAGCGGTTATGTCAATAGTGTGAGTTTCAGTCCCGACGGCAAGACCATTGCCACAGCAAGTTCTGACAGCACAGTCAAACTCTGGGACATCTCTGGCAAACCACTCAAAACTCTCAAAGGGCATAGCGGTTATGTCTTAAGTGTGAGTTTCAGTCCCGACGGCAAGACCATTGCCACAGCAAGTTCTGACAATACAGTCAAACTCTGGGACATCTCTGGCAAACCACTCAAAACTCTCAAAGGGCATAGCGGTTCTGTCAATAGTGTGAGTTTCAGTCCCGACGGCAAGACCATTGCCTCTGCCAGTGATGACAGCACAGTCAAACTTTGGGACATCTCTGGCAAACCACTCAAAACTCTCAAAGGGCATAGCGGTTATGTCTTAAGTGTGAGTTTCAGTCCCGACGGCAAGACCATTGCCACAGCAAGTTCTGACAGCACAGTCAAACTCTGGGACATCTCTGGCAAACCACTCCAAACTCTCAAAGGGCATAGCGGTTCTGTCTATAGTGTGAGTTTCAGTCCCGACGGCAAGACCATTGCCTCTGCCAGTGATGACAGCACAGTCAAACTTTGGGACATCTCTGGCAAACCACTCCAAACTCTCAAAGGGCATAGCGGTTCTGTCTATAGTGTGAGTTTCAGTCCCGACGGCAAGACCATTGCCACAGCAAGTTCTGACAGCACAGTCAAACTTTGGGACATCTCTGGCAAACCACTCAAAACTCTCAAAGGGCATAGCGGTTCTGTCTATAGTGTGAGTTTCAGTCCCGACGGCAAGACCATTGCCACAGCAAG
>NZ_CAWPNJ010000016.1:0-179261 GCF_963889195.1 Calothrix sp. FACHB-168 | reverse complement strand
GAAGGTGTAAGTACCATCATTGTTGTTGATTAATGTGCCATTAGTTGCTGTCAAATTGGTGACTGAGAGATTATCGCCATCGACATCGCTAAATCCAAGCAACAAGTTTGTGGCATTAATCATGTAATTGGTATCTTCTGTGCCATTTTCTAAGGATGCACTGGCTATACCTGTGGGTGCTTCATTAATATTGTTGATTGCGATCGCGATCGCTTTTTCGTAAAATGAGCCATCTTGATCTGTAGTGCGAACGCGAATACTATAACTATTCTTGGTTTCGTAGTCAGGAGAAAGGTTAATACTTAGTTGATTGCCAACAATGCTAAAGCTGCTGTTATCTGTGCTACCTGCACCTGCAATTAGCGTATAAGTATGAGTGTTGCCTAAATCTGTATCGGTGCTACTTAAGTTACCAATGACTGTATTAGCGATCGCGTTTTCATCAATACTATTATTACTCAAACTTAAATCTGTAGGGGCACTGTTAATTTTCAGTACAAACAGTTCTTGCCCAACGTTACCGTTATCGGCAACAAAGTAAAGTTTGCCGTTAATATAGGTTAAATCGCTAGGATTAGAAGCTGCCGAACCAGGAAATAAATCATTGACTCTGATAGTACCTGCTGCTGTGCCATCACTTTTCCACAACTCGGTGCCACCTGTGCTGTCGGTAGCTGTAAAGTAGAGTGTGCCGTTGACATTGGTTAAGTTAGATGGGTTAGAAGATTCTGTACCTGCAAAGATATCTCTGACTCTGACAGTACCAGCATCAGTACCATCACTCTTCCACAACTCAGTGCCACCTGTGCTGTCAGTAGCTGTAAAGTACAGTATGCCGTTGACATTGGTTAAATTAGATGGATCGGAAGAGTTTACACCTGCGAAAATATCTTTAACCATGACAGTACCAGCTTCAGTACCGTCACTCTTCCACAACTCAGCCCCACCTGCGCTGTCAGTCGCCACAAAATAGAGCGTACCATTAACATTCGTTAGCTCGTATGGATTAGAAGAATCTATACCTGTAAAGATATCTTTAACTATGACAGTACCAGCTTCGGTGCCGTCACTCTTCCATAATTCAATACCACCATTGCTGTCAGTGGCAGTAAAGTAGAGTGTGCCGTTGACATTCGTCAGATTTTGCGGAAAAGAGGAACCTATACCACTAACAATATCTTTAACTCTAATTGTGCCAGATGAAGTACCATCGCTCTTCCACAATTCCCGCCCACCAGTGCTGTCGTTAGCAGTAAAGAAGAGGGTGCCGTTGACATCCGTTAGATTCTCGGGAGTAGAAGAACCTGAGCCAGAAACGATATCCTTAACTCTAACAGTACTGGCATCAGTGCCATTACTCTTCCATAACTCAGTTCCACCACTACTATCGGTGGCAGTAAAGTATAGTGTACCGTTGATATTGGTCAGATTGGATGGATTAGAAGAGCCTGAGCCAGCAAAAATATCCTTAACTCTGACAGTACCAGCTGAAGTGCCATCACTTTTCCACAACTCATAATTATTGTTGCTGTTAGTAGCAGTAAAGTAGACTATACCATTGACATTGGTGAGATTTTGGGGGTTAGATGAGCTTGAGCTAGAGAATATATTCCTAACTATGACAGTGCCGGCTTCCGTACCATCACTCTTCCATAATTCCCTTCCATTACTGCTGTCAGCAGCAGAAAAATATAGCGTGCCGTTGATATTTGTCAAATACTGGGGTTTAGAAGAGCCTGTACCAGCAAAGATATCCTTAACTCTAACTGTCTCAGCTTCAATAGTGTCAGTCTTCCAGAGTTCTCGTCCATCACTGCTGTTAGTGGCAGAAAAATATAGTGTACCATCAACATTTGTCAGACTTTGCGGAGTAGAAGAGCCTGTACCAGGAACGATATCTTGAACTCTGACAGTACCGGCTGAAGTACCATCACTTCTCCACAACTCATTGCCACCAGTGCTGTCGGAGGCAGTAAAGTAGAGTGTGCCGTTAACGTTTGTCAAATTTGATGGATTAGAAGAACCTGTTCCCACAAAGATATCTTTAACTCTGACAGTACCGGCTTGTGTACCATCGCTCTTCCATAACTCCCTTCCTCCACTACTATCAAAGGCAGTAAAATAAAGGATGCCGTTGACATTTGTCAGATTTTGGGGAGTTGAGGAGCCTGTACCACTCACGATATCTCTAACTCTCACCGTACCGATTTCTGTACCATCACTCTTCCATAATTCAGTACCACCAGCGCTATCAGTAGCAGTAAAGAACAGCGTACCGTTAACATTTGTCAAATTGGATGGATTAGAGGAGCCTGTACCGCTAAGTATATCTCTAACTAAGACAGTACCCTCTAGAGTACCATCACTTTTCCATAATTCAGTACCACCGACGCTATCAGTAGCAGTAAAGAACAGCGTACCGTTGACATTTGTCAGATTGGATGGGTTAGAGGAACCTGTACCAGCAAAAATATCCCTAACTAGGATAGTACCTTCTAGAGTGCCATCACTCTTCCATAACTCAGTGCTACCAGTACTATCAGTGGCGACAAAGTAGAGTGTGCCGTTAACATTTGTCAGATTATATGGATTGGAAGAACCAGTACCAGCAACAATATCGCTAACTAAGACAGTACCAGCTTGTGTACCATCACTCTTCCATAATTCAGTGCCACCAGTGCTGTCAGTAGCGACAAAATAGAGTGTGCCGTTAACATTTGTCAGATTCGATGGATTGGAGGAACCGCTACCATTAAAGATATCCCTAACTCTGATAGTGCCTGCTTCAGTACCATCACTCTTCCATAATTCCGCACCACCACTGGTGTCATAGGCAACAAAGTAGAGTGTCCCGTTGACATTGGTTAAGTTAGATGGGTTTGAGGATTCTATACCAGTAAAAATATCTCTAACTCTGACAGTACCAGCTTCAGTACCATCACTCTTCCATAACTCAGTTCCACCGTTGCTGTCATAGGCAATAAAGTAGAGTGTGCCGTTGACATTGGTTAAATATTGTGGGTTTGAGGAAAGTCCACTGGTATTGATATCTTTGAGGAGGCTGATTGTGGTGTCTCCTGACAACACATGGGGATAAGCTGACATTGCTTCTGGCTCAAAGGCGATCGCTGTGGTAATTTTTTCTGTAGTGACATTTAAATCCCAATTACCACCAAAAAGCGCGTTACCAACTTTGCTAGCTGCTGCTGCAACTGGCTTTTCTAGCAATTTACCTAGCTTCTCAATAAATCTAACACCGAGTTTTCCTGCCCCTACTTCACAACCATACAGCAAAATGTTAGCGCTTGGTGCTAACGATGCTTTCCATTGCTGTAAAGCATGATTGTAGAAATCGAGGGTAAATAGATTCAGGGTTGAGTACCCTAGTTGTATCTGTCCTAGCTGTCCGTGGGCGACAAGATGTAAACTTGTAAGTCCCTTGTACCGTGATAATTTCTGGCTAATTTCCGCAATTCCATCATTTTGGGAGTCTAACACTATTACTTCCAACCCAGGAATTACGGCTACTGCCAATAGTTCATATTGCGGTACACTGGCATCAATCAAGACAACACCAGTAACCTTTTTTTGCTGAACATTAACAAGTCTTACAGAATTAAATCTGGCAAAATCAACCGTTGTCATAACCGTTTTTCCGTAATTGTTAGGTAAGAAGTACAAGTAAAATTCAGGATTGGTAGATACTCCCAGTGCGATCGCAATTTTTCGGATTGATGAACAATCTCTAGTACTGTTTTTTTGGTTTTAATGTATTTATTTATACAATAAAATCATGGTTTTGCTGAGTTGAACTACTCAAGCTTTTGAGGGAATAGGCCACTTTTATCCAAAAAGCGCACTTTTATTAATCTTTTGAGCAACTATCCCAAGATAGAGATATTTAACTCAAAAAAAGTATAATTTATTAAGGTTTGGTTAAGTAAATCTCACGGCAAACTTAGTTAAGTCTTTAAGGAGCAACCGTATATTCAGCGTTTTGATTCATTCAAACTTTATAGTTAAATTAATTTTTATCAGGAAATTTACTGTTTTGGTCAATAGTCAATAGTCAATAGTCAATAGTCAATAGTCAATAGTCAATAGTCCTCCTTGTCCCCTCTGCCCCCTGCCTCAGACTTGACGGTAAGCTGTAAAGCACGGCAAAATTAGTACGAAAGTTCCAGTGGATAAAAGCTGGAGGTCTTGAAGATGACTACTGTGCTTAGTTGCCGTAATTATATTGATGGTCAATGGTTGAATGCTAGCGGGGAAGCTACTTTAGAAAGTCGTAACCCTGCTGATAAACATGAAGTTGTTGCTACTTTCCCCCGTTCGGTAGCAGATGATGTGAATGTAGCCGTAAAAGCAGCCCGCCAAGCTTACCACAGTTGGCGAAAAGTACCAGCCCCAGCTAGAGCAGAATATATTTTCCGTGTTGGGGAAATATTACTGCAACATAAAGAAGAACTGGCTCAGTTAATTAGCCGAGAAATGGGTAAACCTTTAACTGAAGCCAGAGGCGATGTTCAAGAAGGAATAGACTGTGCTTTTTACAGCGCTGGTGAAGGGCGGCGGTTATTTGGGCAAACGACACCTTCAGAAATGCCGAATAAATTCGCCATGACCGTGAGAATGCCTATAGGGGTATGTGCTTTAATTACTCCCTGGAATTTTCCTGTAGCGATTCCTTGCTGGAAAGCGATGCCAGCACTGGTATGCGGCAATACAGTCATCCTCAAACCCGCAGAAGATACTCCCGCCTGTGCTACTAAACTCATTGAGATTTTTGCTGAGGCTGGTTTACCACCAGGGGTAATTAATTTAGTGCATGGTATTGGTGAAGAAGCTGGGAAAGCTTTAGTTGAGCATCCTGATGTGGATTTAGTTTCTTTTACCGGTTCCTCAGAAACAGGTGCATTTGTTGGCGCTACTTGCGGACGCACTCACAAGCGCGTTTGCTTGGAAATGGGCGGTAAAAATGCCCAAGTAGTAATGGAAGATGCAGACTTAGAATTGGCGTTAGATGGCGCTGTTTGGGGAGCTTTTGGCACAGCTGGACAAAGATGTACAGCAACTAGTCGCTTAATTTTGCACCGCGACATCAAGGAAAAATTTACTGCCATGCTTTATGAGCGTACCAGTAAGTTACGCTTAGGGGCAGGTACAGATCCTAATACAGAGATTGGCCCCTTAATTAATGAATCCCAACTGCAACGGGTAAATAATTATATGCAAATTGCTCGTGAGGAAGGAGCAAAGATTTTAATCGGTGGAGAAATTGCGAGCGCAGGGGAACTAAAAAACGGTAACTTCTTTCAGCCAACGATTTTAGATAATGTCACTCCCGATATGCGGGTGGCGCGTGAGGAGATATTCGGGCCTGTAGTGGCATTAATTGAGGTTAGCTCATTTGAAGAAGCGATCGCAATTCTCAATGATACCAACTACGGTTTATCATCCTCAGTTTACACCCGCGATATCAACCGAGCTTTTACAGCCATGCGCGACATTGAAGCGGGTATCACTTATATTAATGGCCCTACTATTGGTGCCGAAGTACACTTACCCTTTGGCGGCGTTAAACATACAGGCAACGGTCACAGAGAAGCTGGCACTACAGCCTTAGATGTTTTCACTGAATGGAAGAGTGTTTATGTAGACTTTTCCGGCACCTTACAACGTGCCCAAATAGATAACAGGGTTAGTCAATAGTCAGAGACGCGATGAATCGCGTCTGTACAATTGTCATTTGTCATTGGTAAATACTTCAATGCCCAATGCCCCATGCCCAATGCCCCATGCCCCATGCCCAATGCCCATATCCTACTGTCCCAGTTCTTTGATATTATTCATTACTTGCTGATACAAATCTTTATTGCCTTGATTTTGAAAGATATCAGCAGCTTTTTGTAAATCTTTGATTGCGCCGGGTTTATCTCCTTGGGCTGCGCGGGCATTACCTCGGTTATTATACGCAGCGCCAAAGTTAGGATTGATGCGAATGGCTTGATTGTAATCGGTGATAGCTGCTTTGTTATCGCCTCTAGCAGCTAGGAGATTACCTCGGTTATTGTAGGCGATCGCATATCTTGTATCTAGGCGAATCGCTTGGTTAAAATCTTCTAGCGCCCGATTTTGCTCCCCAGTAGCCGCCAGGGCATTACCTCGGTTATTGTAGGCTTCGGCATAGCTGGGTGCAAGGCGAATGGCTTCATTGTAATCTTCCAACGCGCCTTTATTATCCCCTTGGGAAGCGCGAGCATTAGCGCGGCTATTGAAAGCTTCCGCATCGTTGGGATTGAGCTTCAGTGCTTCATTATAATCTGCGATCGCGGCTTGTTTATTACCCGCATCAAAGTAAGCCAGCCCCCTAGCCTTGTAAGCTGCACTATATCGGGGATTCTGGGTAATAGCTTTACTATAAGATGCGATCGCTGCTTGCGAATCACCTTTAGCGTGTTGATTTTTGCCTTGCAAATAAAATTCCTCCGCCTTCGATGTTCTCGCTGAACGACGATTAGGGGGACTCACGCCAATTTCTGTTACTAATACATCGCTTTGTTTACTACATGAAAGGTTAGTAGTTGCACTCAATATAGTTAATAAACCTATAATTAATGCTCTGCCTATTTGTATCCACTCTTGCTCAAACAATTGCAGTTTCATAAGTTGTTCTAAACCGCCATTATACCTAGATAAAATTATTCCTTTAATGAATTTGGGCTTGAAGTTTATCCGGCAATCCTATCTGATTTATGGAAATCATGCTGTTAACCGACTGCCAATAATAAAAAGATTTCACGGAATCATTTAGGGTTGCTATATCCTCTAGGTTTAATTAACGATTATGTCTACTATTAAATGTGAAGCGGGTAGATATCACCTTGAGTTATTGTCATAAATAAACCCTCAGAATACCGTCAAAGACAGAGATTAGATAGTTACAGCCTAGATTGAAGTATAAAAACTGCAATTTATCCTGATTTATCTGGTGAGTTTCTCTCTTACTGAGACTGATATTCTAGGCACAATACTCTATTTTTGCCGCTTTTAATTATACTTTTTAAACTCTATCAAAATAATAATTTTAATTATTTTAGCAAAATCTTCATAAAGATAAAGTTTTCTCTAGGAGGCTACAAGCTAATACTGAATTGTCTCTACTGAGTAACCAAATCAAGACAAGATAAGTAATCAATAATAATTACATACCTAAAAAATGACAAATCCCTTTAAGGATTTCCAAATAAAAAAAATATTCTAATAATTAACCTAGCAATCCCGCAATTCTTAGGGGAGGGGTAACCCATACGTGAGTTACCGCAAGGAACTGAAGTTCCTTGCTAATAGCCAAAGTCATCTAAAGATGACTAAATATCCTCCAAATCTTGAGTCTACTTTAGTAGACTTGGGCTATGAGCCTGAGAATTCATTCTCAGGCAGGCGACAAAGCGAAGAGTAAGGCTATTTTTAGCTTAAGTTGACACCAATGCCCCGCCCCTACAAGGTTTTGCTACCAATGACAGAACCTTTAAAACATCCTCTCATTGCTCATGTAATTTACATTACATAATTACGAATTACGAATTACGAATTACGAATTATCACCATCTGGCTTTTTAGCAGTCAAACGCCAAGCAGTAGTTTCATCAACATCTACAGATAATTGTTCTAAATTCTCACCTAAATCCTTTTGCATTTTCTGAGTTAAGGTAATCGAAAAATCTAAATTTATACCTTCAGTTTCAACTAACTTGACTAATTCAGCAAACGCAACCTTCACAGTTTGACGCTGGTAACTAGTAAGTTTACAGTACGATGTTTCCGATACATTTTGAGCCTGCATCGCTTTTTTAATCCGTTCTTGCAAATGTTCTAATTCCGAATTAATAATTTGAGATTGTTGTTCAACTTCATTATACCTAGCACCAAGTAAAACTAAATCTTCTGTTGTTGGATCGGGATTAATTTTTGCTTGCAATTCTAACAATTTTAAATGCACCTGCGCCAGATAGATACAATCTAAATAAGCATAATCAATCTGTTCTTCAGCTAAAGGGCGCTTTCCCCAATCACTAGTTTGTTCTTGTTTATCGATATTATGGAAATTACAAAGTACTGCGGCTAAAGTCTTGAGTTGATAATTAGGTAAAGGTAATAAATAGTAAGGAATAGTTTTAGCTATTTCTAAAGTACAAGTCACATTTTTAGCTTTTTTATTCCCCAACAGCTTTAAATCATAACTAGCATTATGAAATACCTTCTCAATTTCTGGGTTCAGCATGATTTGGGTAATAAATTCTTCGATAATATCCGGTTGCTCTAACACATCTAAAAGACAAATATCAGAACCACTCATATCTTGGGGATTATCTAATACCTGAATTAAGGATAATCGAGGATTCCGACTTTTATAATCAGCAACTTCCGTATCTATCCATAAAATTTGAGCTTGGCTATATTCAGCAATTTTAGCCTGAATTTTTCTGGCATCAGTCAAGTAAGGCATGAGGTAATATTAATTAGACGAAAATCTTAAAATCTGACGACTACTTTACCGCTATTTTGACCGCTTAAGAGATATTGAACAGCTTCAGGAATAGACTCTAAACCTTGAAACTGAGTAGCATCGACAGCAACTTTCAGTTTACCAGTGTAGAACAGATTTAACAGGCGATCGCCTGCCTCTGGTATATATTCTTGATAATGAGGCATCAGAAAGCCGCGTACAGAAGCAGCTTTCCAAAATAGTTGGTGATAAATTCGCGGTTGGGTAATTTGTTCTATCTCCTTAGCGTATTCCGAGATAAAACCAACCACCACTAAACGTCCCCGCACAGCCAAATTATCAACGCAAGTATCAAAAACCTGCTTACCCACACAGTCAAAAATCAAATTAATTCCCTTGGGGTACTCTGACTTGAGGATAGCGTTGAGATTTTCTTGACGATAGTTGATAATGCGATCGCATCCCAATTCTCTCAGTAAATTGGCCTTCACCTGGGAACTACAAGTACCAATCACATGATTACCAGCTAACTTCGCCAACTGTACCGCAATATGGCCAGTCCCCCCCGCAGCTGCTGTCACCAACACCACTTCATTACTTTTCATCTCCCCCACTTGTTCCAATGCCACCAAAGCTGATATACCAGTAGGCATCAGTGTCAGCAATTCTGGCGTAGCTTGGCGTATCTTCACTGCTAAATTTGCATCCACAACCTGATATTCGCGATAACCACCACCACGCGCCGTAGTAATTACCGCATCACCAACTTGAAAACCTTCGACATTTTCACCTATCGCCACAACATTTCCTACCGCTTCCACACCCAAATCAAAGGGAGGAATTAAATTCACATAGGGAACATCACCACGACAAACCAAAGTATCAAAGCCACCATTCACACCAGCGAATTTGTTTTGAATTAAAACTTGATTACCAGCAGGTTGAATTAGAGGAACCTCGACAATTTCAATAGCAGATTTAAAATCTTGATTAAATTGCTTTGCTACTAATTTTCTATATCTCTTTTGATTCATTTTTTAATATTGTATTTAACTTACTTTCTAAAAAGTATTATGACTATACCTATTCTCTGTAAACTTGTACATAATAATTGCTTCTTTTCTCTTGAAATTCTTGGTGGTGCATTAAATAAATATTAATTGCACATCATAGTATATGTATTATGTGTAGGGTGCGTTATCACGAAGTGTAACGCACCGTATTCTCTGCTTAACTGAATTTTTTATTCTAATTTTCCTCATTCATGATTGAAAATATCTCAACTTGACAAAGCCTTATCCCACTCTAACTGATGAGCCAAACCATACTTAATAAAATCAGATTCTTGCGCTTTATCGCTCTTACCAAAAACCCCTAAACTATAAGGATTATCTTGCATCCTTTCTGCAACTTGCTCTTGTTCAAATTGTCTAACTTCTTCTCGTGGCTTATCTGTTTTAAAAAAGTCTACAACTAAAACTGTTCTATTATAATTAGTGTAATTATGCGGACAATGGGGATAGCTATGATCTAAAACCATAAATTCCCCCTCATGCCAATAAAGCTGATCGTGACATATTTTCATGGCAATATCTCCCTCAGGGACAATCAATCCTAAATAGCCACGATTCATGTGAGGGTTATAGTTTACGTGGAGTTTAATATCCAATCCTGGATGGAATGTCCCAAAATATGCATTTCTGATGATATTATCGTTGGTAAAATTTACTTTTTCTATCACCTTAGCTAAATTTATAAAATATTTCTCTTTTAATGCCAGTGCTTTTTTAGCTGCCTCATCTGTTCCATAATCAGGATATTGGATTTGATGCAATTTAATATATTCGTCAATAAACAAACCTTGAAATAAAATCCCAAAAGCACTGTATTTTGAATTACCCTTAGTTTTAATAGTTTTACTCTTAGGACCTAAAACATTGTAAGTGAATTTCAACTCCTCATTTGATGCATGATTAATAAAGTACGTAAACTCATCTCTAATCACTTGCCAGTTATCTTGTAAGCTTTTGAGAAAAGGAAATTGTTGGGGATTGAGATGATATTCATTAAATTTTTCCATTGTCTTTGATCCTCAAACGAAGTATGTTAAATTATTTTATGATGAAAAATTAGGCGATCGCATCTCAATTGACATTCCACATAGCTTAAAATATTTGGCTGATATATCCAGTTAACGATCGCTCCATGCCTAATGTTACAGTTACCAAAGATACACATGAGTAACATTTGAAACCAAACTTTACTCCTATGACAACTACTACTCATTAATTGCAACAAATACTTTACATCAGCATAGTTATGCAATTAAAAATAGCTAGTAAGGGACTTACAAAAAATAAATTATCCATATTCTATAGGACTTACGCAAAAACATGAAAAAACGAACCGCCTACTCTAAATGAGAACCCAAAGGGTAGTAAAGAGGGTTTGGGAGAGTTATCGCATAAGTCCTATTCTATAGTGGGAGTATCTTCTTTGATGAGTGAACAACCGCGAGCGAGACGCTAGCAGTACAAATTTATTGGCTATTTACAGCATCTTCCTGTAAATAGACCACGCTGTAGGGGCACGGCATCAGTAAAATTATTGTATGTACCAAAAGATTGTCGGTGTTCCCCACTATAGATGTGGTTCAAATAGGTGAAAACTGCTGTCAATAAGATTAATAAACATTCAGAACAACCAAATCATCGAAATCCATGCCCAATGCCCAATGCCCAATGCCCAATGCCCATAAATACAACAACACCCAAGCTGCGACCTGCTTAGTGATTTCCTCTGTTTACTCATGACATCTGGGGCTACAATTCATAATTACATACTCGCTATGTAATTCATGTTTATTTGTATGACCCCCTCTTTACCACATTGAGGAAATATTAGCTTTCGAGTTGGGTGTTGTTGTTTGTTGACGAGACAGACTATGTAACAGCTTCTTTTACCTCTTAACTAACATGGACTCTATCATCTTGGCTGTTGTATCTGCCAGGGAAGCTCTGTAGCTTCAATCATTAAAATAACATCATTAAATTCTGAGATCTCATACTGAAATTAAACTTTACTACTTTGATAATTCCTACTCATTAATTGCAACGATTGCTTTACATATTTTCTACTTTTCTGTTCGCTAATCGCAGTTGCTGACACATCAAGGGGCATATCCATATATTCTAGAGGGCATGGCATTGCCATGCCCCTACAGTCACATTCTACGTTTGAATTTTGAATTGTTAATTCTCAATATGCTTCGCTGCAGACTGTACTTGATCCACGACTTTGGGAGACAGAGGAATATATCCCAGTTCTAAACTAGATTTTTGTCCTTCAGTCACAGCCCAGTTAACAAAGTTTTGCAGTGTTTGGGCTTTGGCTGGATCTGGATATTTTTTATATGTTAACAGCCAGGTATAAGTGACAATGGGATAAGATTCAGCTGCTATCGGATCGGCTATAAAAGCAATCAAGGTATCGGTGGGTAATTTGACTGCTTCTAAGGTTTTAGCTACTGACTCTGGTGTGGGGATAATGTAATTACCAGATTTATTTTCTAAAGCTGCTACAGGTAGGTTGTTATGTGTAGCGTAGACATATTCAACATAGCCAATCGCCCCTGGAGTTTGTTGAATTTGGGCGGTAACGCCTTCATTTCCCCTAGCAGCTATTCCCACAGGCCATTGTATAGATCTACCAGCCCCAATTTTATTTTTCCATTCTGGACTGATAGCGCTGAAGTGTTCTGTTAAAACGCTGGTAGTTCCGCTACCATCGGTTCGGTGGATGACTTGAATTGGCAGATTCGGTAATTTTACCTCTGGATTAGCGTTGGCGATGCGGGGATCGTTCCAATTGGTAATTTTCCCTAAAAATATATCTGTGTAGACTTGGCGTGATAGTTTGAGATGATTGGGTATATTGGGCACATTGTAAGCTAATACGACTGAACTAGCAGTCATCGGTAAAGCGATCGCACCTCTTTTAACTTTGGCTGCTTGTTCGTGGGTAATGCCGATATCACTGCCTGCAAAGTCTACAGTACCATCAATCAATTGTTGGATGCCGACACTGCTACCTAAAGATTGATAGTTAATTTCTACATTTGGATTTACCTGATTGTAGTCTGTAATCCAGCGCTGGTATAAAGGTGCAGGAAAACTTGCGCCAGCACCTATCAAAGAAACAGTATTGACGTTTTTAGAGTTAGCACTACAGGAAGCTAAACTTAATGACACAGCAATTAAGGGTAGAAGACTAGGCGAGCGCTTAAATTGAAGATGAGATAACATGAAAATTTATAGTTTCAATAGTCAGTTGTTAGAGACGCGATAACCCTTGTCTGTACAATGGTCAATAGTCAACGGTCAACAGTCAAATGATTATAGTGGTTGATTAAAAGATTTGTGATAGTTTTATATGTTAAATTGGTGAGCATTGCCCACCAATTTAAAAACTTGATAATTTTGTCTGGCAAATATCAAGAGGATACGCCACTGGCTGGGGTTTTAACTTTACTTTGTGAGGGATTATTCAACTGCTCTAAAATATCCAACACTTGCTGTTCAAAAGCAACTTGGGCGCGATTGGTTTTACCGCCAACAAATAAGCGATCGCCTGTTTTTAATGCCCAAATTTGGGAATGGGAAAAGTAACTCATCACCACACCCAACATCAGTAAAGCAAAGCCTGTATAAACAATTGGTATACCTGGATCAACTTTAATTTGTAAACCTGTACTACCAATGACTTCTAAAATTCTTAATCTCACCCCATTAACTTGGGTAGACATCCCCGCACGGACTGTATCTATTAACTTACCAGTTTCATCGTAAATTAATACCATTCCTTGTAAGTCTTTGGCAATTAAAGAAACGCCTTCACTTAAATCTGGTTTAGTGGGAATCCATGTACCCCAAATTCGCCCTGCACCATTGGTATCTAATTGTGCCATTGGTAATTGAAAAATGGGGCTGTTATTAAATCTAATTTTTACCCCGGAAATTCCCCAATCAGTTTGATAGAATGTGACGCCGTGATAACGCAGAGGTTGATTGACGAAAATCTTTTTATGGTCAACTTCCTGTCCCTGTTTATCTAACACAGACATATCAGAATAAAACTGATCTATTCCTCCTGAAGGCGTGTAATCAATCCAAAAGCGATTGACCCGAACAGACCAATCTTTAGGCACTTGCGATAATGCTAAAGGCCCCGCATCAATAATATTTTTCACCTGAAATGTAGAGCCACTGGGAACCATTTCTTGAGCCATAAAACCAGTCATTGCGCCCCAAATTCCCCCTAAGAGAATGGTGACAATGCCAATATGCACAATAATCGGGCCGATGCGTCCAATTATTCCTTTACGCGCATAAAGAATATCGTCTTTTTCTTGAAAAATTTTATAACGCTGATTTTTTAATATTTGGCTGAGGCTATCTAAAGAACCTGTTTCTAATTCTGCACTCAAAGCTAATTTTTGAAATTGGCGCGGTTCTTCGTAATATTTCCAACGCTGGGCTGCTTTTAATGCAGGAAGTTGGCGAGTAAAAGTACAAGCAGTCAAGCTAGTACCAAATAAGACGAGTATGCCTAAAAACCACCAGGTACGATATACATGGTCTAATCCTACTACTTGGATGACCTTCCAACTCAGGAAACCAAATAAAGCTGGATGTTCGGGATAATTAGCTTGGTAAAAAGCGGGTGTCTGACCTTGTTCGATGACAGTACCGCTAATACTAAATAAAGCGATAATCAGTAAAAGTGCGATCGCTAAACGCAAATCTGTGAGTACAGGTAAAAATTCTCGCCGCAAGAAGCGACCAGGTAATGACCACCAAGTTGTTTCTGTGGTGGGGGAATTGTCTGTTGTCATTGCTTAAAAACTTCCCAAGGGAATCCGCGAAATTAACGAAAATACACCAAATCCTACCAATAGCACACCGCTAACTGGGTTAATCCAACCAGACCAGCGGCGCAATTCCAACAGCTTTTTAATTGCAGCAGTAAAAGTACCTGCCAAAATTAAGGGTGCAACATAGCCTGCTGTATAAGCAATGAGTAAAACAGCGCCTAAAATTAAGTCTTGGCTAGAGGCCACCCAACCCAGTAAACTAGCTAAAACTGGGGTACTACAAGGTGAGGCGACTAACCCAAAAGTTAAACCCAAGGCGTAAGAACGAATTCCTGGCGGTAAATCCGTCGAAATCCAATTAGTTTCATCTAAAGAAGGAAATTGCAGGGGTAAAGCTTCTAGTAAATTTAACCCCATGAGAATGGCGATAATACTCACAATAATTGGTAAGCCAACTCCTACTTGACCGTAAACTTTGCCCACAAAAGCGGCGATAATTCCCAAGCCGGCGAGTGTGGTTGCTAATCCCAATGCAAACCAAGTAGATTGGGCTGCAGCTTGTAGACGGCTTTTTGCTTCATAACCGCCGATATAACCAATAGTAATCGGCAGCATCGAAAGCATACAGGGCGTGAGGCTGGTAAGTAAACCAGCTAGAAAAATAATGCCAATACTCACCAAGCTGAGGTGTCCGAGTTGGTTAGCAACAAGGGCGTTGGCAAATTGTTCGAGTTTGTAAAGTTGGATTTGCAAAGTCTCAA
Organism: Calothrix sp. FACHB-168; assembly: GCF_963889195.1. Lineage (NCBI taxonomy): Bacteria > Bacillati > Cyanobacteriota > Cyanophyceae > Nostocales > Calotrichaceae > Calothrix > Calothrix sp. FACHB-168. Next base: position 164,119 of record NZ_CAWPNJ010000016.1, on the reverse strand, counting down.
GCATGGGGCATCTTAGGCAGGGAATGCTTACTATGCTTGAATTTTAGCTTACTTTGTGATGTTGGGCATGGGGCATGGGGTATTGGGCATTGGGCAAAATGCGCCAGCTTTATCATTTACACATAAATCAGTAATCATTTTTATATTTTTAGTAAACAAAAAAGGCGATCGCTTTCTCATTTATCTAAATCAAGTACTCATTTTCCTGTTTTTAGTAAGCAAAAAGCTATTTCACGTTCTTATTAAGCCTTTTCAGCTTCTCATTATTGTGTTTTCCGCAAGTGAAATACCATTTCACCTACTCATTAAGCCTTAACGCTTACTCATTTCGGTAAATCACGCAATCATTTTAGTGTTTTCCGCAAGTGAAAAGGTATATCGCTTACTCGTTTCGGTAAATCACGCAATCATTTTAGTGTTTTCCGCAAGTGAAAAAGTTATGTTGCTAGCTCAAAAATTGCGATGTTTGACCGAGACAATTTTAGATTTTCTCTAAAATCCAAAATCCAAAATCCAAAATCTAAAATTGATTGACCATTTCAATCATCGCTCAAGGTTTCAATTAACAAATCTACCTGCTGCTGTCGCTGCTGTAAAAAAGTCTCGCATTGACGTAAATATTCCACAGCAGTGGAAAATTGAGCAAATACTTGTTCTAATTCCAACTCGCCTGTTTCAATGCGAGTAATGATTGTTTCAATTTCCGCCACTTTCGCCTCATAATTCCCCGCAGTCATTGCTTCAGAATTCTCAGCTTTACTACGTTTAATCATTCTTGTACTTCCGTAACTTTAACTTTAGCTTCGCCCTGTCCTAATTGAATCAATAATTCATCCCCAACAGCTAACTCAGCAATGGAACGAGCGATCGCACCATTTTCTTGTCTAACTACGGCGTAACCACGCTGTAATACGGCTTTGGGGTCAAGTGTAGCTAATTTTTGCCGCAACATTTCCAAATGTTGGCTGGCTTGCTGCGATCGCCTTTTTGTCGCTTGAATTAAATGCTGACGTTTCCAAGCTAATTTTTCTACTTCTTGCTTTACTTGTCGATCTAAGCGTAAATGCCTTAACCGATTTTGCAACACCTGCAATTTATTTTGTGCAGTTTCTACAGAGTATTGCATTACCTCCTGTAACACTGCCACTCGCTGCCGATGTTGAGTATACAATTCTGCTAGGGCGGGGACAACTATCTCGGCTGCGGCTGTCGGGGTGTGGGCGCAGACATCTGCGGCTAAATCGGCTAAAGATTCATCTCTTTGATGACCAATTCCCGTAATTACAGGTATAGAACAATTAGCGAGCGATCGCACTACTCGTTCATCATTAAAGCAAGCTAATTCTTCTACCGCACCGCCGCCCCTAGCTAAAATTATTACCTGGGCACGACCATCTTTTTCTACCCGTTCAATGGCTTTAACTATAGATTCCGGTGCTTGCTCGCCTTGTACTGTTGCGGGTGAAAATAATATATGTAAACCTGGATACCTATGTTTGAGAGTTTTTTGGATATCACCCCAAGCCGCAGCCGTTGGTGAAGTGATGACAGCGATAGTTTGGGGATGCAAAGGAAGCGATCGCTTTCTTGCGGGATCGAACAAACCTTCAGCCAGCAGACGATTTTTTAACTGTTGATAGCGTAAAGCTTGTAAACCCGCACCAGCCGGGAAAGCTTGCCAAACAGATAGCTGATATTCTCCCCTTTGCGGATAAACCCTCAGACTACCTAAAATAATGATTTGCTCCCCCGGAACAGGTATTTGTGCCAATTTCGCCAATTGCCCATTCCAGGCTACACACTTAATTCCCGCCGTACCATCAGGATCTTGCAAACTGAAAAATAAACCACTGCGATGGTGATTAGCACTAGAAACCTCTCCCACCACCCAAACTTGGCGCAGGTGTTCATCCTGTTCTAATAGCAAGCGGATATAGTCAGTTAATCCAGCGACAGATAGGGCAGTCTGAGGAATTACAGAATTGACAAAATCGGAAGTCATCGAAGACGCCTAAAAAGGATACACCAGCAAGAGACTATTCAAATGGTAGCAGGGGACAAGGGGGACAATTGTAGAGACGCGATTCATCGCGTCTCTGCCCAATGCCCAATGCCCAATGCCCAATGCCCAATACCCCATCAACCTATTAAGATGAGAAACATCCGCCTACTGAATACCCGTTATGCCTCTGTCACGGATAGTCACGCTGATTGTTGGTTTGATAGTTATTTTGGGGTTAAGCCTGTGGCTGATTGATTCCCTGTCACGCCTTTACTGGCAGTTGTCGTATTCGCCACTGCTGGGCAATTTGCTGTTGCTGTTGTTGATTGTGCTGATTGGTGGTTTAGTAGCAGCCTTTGTTTATTATGTGATGGTGCTGCAAGCCGGTGAAACGCGATCGCGTCGTCAACGTCCCCGCGTTACACCTGCGCAAATTCCCGCCGCTAAATCTGATGCGGCTTCAACAACTTTAAAAGCTGTGCGTCAACAAGTAGCACAAATTCAAGATGAAGTAGCTAAACAAGCTTTACTCAGCCGCTCGCGAGAAATTGAAGTCAATTTAGCACGGGGGGAAATTCAAGTTGTGATATTTGGTACGGGAAGTGCCGGCAAAACTTCGCTGGTAAATGCCATTATGGGGCGCATGGTAGGCGAGGTAAATGCACCGATGGGTACAACCCAAGTAGGCGAAACTTATTGTCTGCGGTTGAAGGGATTAGAACGGAAAATTCTAATTACCGATACACCAGGGATTTTAGAAGCAGGGGTAGCAGGAACGGAACGGGAACAACTCGCCAGGGCTTTGGCAACGGAAGCCGATTTACTGTTATTTGTGGTGGATAATGATTTACGCCGTTCAGAATATGAACCATTGCGGGGTTTAGCCGAAATTGGTAAGCGATCGCTTTTGATTCTCAACAAAACTGATTTATACACCGACGAAGATAAAGAAGCTATCTTAGCGAGATTGCGTCAACGAGTGCGCGGATTTATTGCCACTAACGATGTCGTTGCGATCGCGGCTAATCCCCAAAGCGCCCAACTAGAAACCGGCGAAATCTACCAACCAGAAGCTGATATTGTTCCCCTGTTGCGGCGGATGGCGGCGATTTTACGCGCTGAAGGTGAAGATTTAGTGGCAGATAATATTCTCTTGCAATCTCTACGCTTAGGAGAAGAAGCCCGCAAACTCATCGACGCTCAACGTCGCCGCCAAGCCGATAAAATTGTCGAAAGGTTTCAGTGGATTGGCGCTGGCGTAGTATCAGTTACCCCTTTACCTGTAGTAGATTTACTAGCAACTGCGGCGGTAAATGCCCAAATGGTCGTAGAAATTGGCAGAATTTATGGTTGCGAATTAAACATGGAACGCGGGCGGGAGTTAGCCTTATCCTTAGCCAAAACCATCGCCAGTTTGGGAATTGTTAAAGGTGCGATTCAATTATTATCGACAGCTTTGCAAACTAATCCAGCTACTTTTATTGTTGGGCGAGCAGTTCAAGGTGTAACAGCCGCTTATTTAACTCGGATTGCGGGGAAAAGTTTTATTGAATATTTCCGTCACGATCAAGATTGGGGTGATGGTGGGATGACAGAAGTTGTCCAGCGACAGTTTCAAATTAATCGCCGGGATGAATTTATCAAGGCTTTTGTTCAAGAAGCGATCGCGCGAGTAGTCAAGCCTTTACAAGCCAATATTGAAGTAGTTAAAGAAGATACAGAAGCCAATAGCTAGTATCGCTACGCGGAAGCAAAAAGTTATACCAATTGGAAAAAAGAATGCGACAGATTGTAGGGGCACTGGCACTGCCATGCCCTCTAGAATATTTTGATGTGTCGCAAAGATTATTTGAATTGGTATTAAAAGTTAAAAGTCAAAAAACTTATATTCTGGACTTTTGCGCCATTGAGAATGGTATGTTTATTGACGCCGTATTGTACTAGAATATTTTCTCATAATTAAAGAGACGTTACATAATAACGTCCCTTCAAAATTTATTTACTTGCCAATTAGATAAGTATGTCTATTTTACGAACTTAAATAAGCTTAAAACTCTCACAAATGACAAATGACAAATGACAAATGTTAATCAGTATACCGAGAATTGCAAACGTAGTCAGAACGCACCCATCCACGAGTATCTCTGTAAGAAATTTTAAACCAGTCAAAACCATCTTGACTTCTTCTACTATTTAATACCCTCACGTTTTTTCCCGAAGGAATTTGTCGGATCTCATCATGATTTTGTCCCGGGCCACTACGTAAAGGTAATGTCCCACTAGGATCGTTAGTACATACAGAAGCAGAATAACCTTCTGTATGAGATATCTGACCAACTCCGGGGACTAATTCTCCCGCGCTTGCAGGTAATGCTACTGCGAATATTAATGCACTCGCCATGAGTAATTTAGGCATATGCGATCGCTCCATTTCAAGTTAACTACTCTGAAGGTGATAAATGTAGTTAAGTTGGTTTTCATGTAGCCCTTAAATAAATTTTAAAGGCTACAATATGGCAGGGATTGAGCAGTGACCAAGTTAATAATAATTATTTTTAATTACTAAACTTTGTCGCCCAATCCCATTACTTAACTAATCATTAAGGAATTGGACAAAGATATTGAGAATCAACCCATCCAGTTTTATTGCCATAGGTAACTTGCACCCAATCCCTACCATTAATTCTTACAGAATCGCTGATAACATAAACACCTTGTCCTCTAGGGATTTGAAGCATTATTCTTTGGTTTTGACCAGGTCTTCTACGTAAATTTAAAGTACCACCAACATCGTTAGTACATACAGAAGCAGGATAAGAAGATTGAGCTATTTTAAAAGATTTAGAGTTTACTTCTTGAGCGCCTACAGGTAATGCTGCTGTCAAGATTAAAGCACCAGCCATTAATAGTTTAAACATGGTTGATAATTTCCTTTTGAGTTAACAGTTTTGCAGGGAAAAATTTAGCGAATAGATACGTTAATAAATTGAGGTTTGTAGGTACGAACGTAGTCCAAAACCTCGGTCAATTCCTGTCGATTAGTTAAGGCGATGCATCCGGATGTTCCATCTTCACCGTTGTTTTTATCGAAAGATGGATCGTAATGAATGCCTAAAGCGGTACGACCTGTGCGAAATTGTGGTTGTATTGCTAGAAATCTATCGCCAGCTTCAGCAATAGTCCCGCGAACTACTTGTTTAGCAACTGTATATCTTCCATCTGGTAGGGGTGCTTCTGTTCCAGAGCGATCGCGATCTCTATTTTGAGTATGCGCGCGTCCTGTGACGGTTCTGTATGCACCGACTTGTTGTCCGTTAGCGTAAAGCAGCAGGGCGTATATCGGGTTTCCCAGCTGATTCACCTCGTTAGTTTTCACTAACTGCATGTAAGTACCGCCTGTTGCAACTGAGTATTGGTTAGGTTTGGGATTACCTTTACTCAAATTCTGTTCATTTGGTTGAGCAGATACATTTGTTAAATTACCTACAGGGGCGGTAAACTTATCTGTTTCATGTTGTTGGGGAATTTTAGCTGTATTAGTACTGCTAATTTTCTCTGTTTTAGCTAATATTAATTTCTCAGCACTTTGTTCATTATTTAAAGTTCCTGATGTTTTAATTTCTGCATTAGCGCTACAACTAGTAGTGACTACACCAACTAAACTTATTAAAAGTAATCGAAAAAACATTTACCTGTTTAGTGATTTGTTTTTCGACTATAATCGCTATTTTTACTCTATAACATGAGGAATTATCCGTAATTTTGAATTTACGCTCAGTTGCGTAAAATTTAGTATTTTTAACTTAAAAATATATTAAACACCGAGAAATTATGATCGAGCAGAACATTTGTTCTGCTTACTTAGGGTGATTATGCGTATGAAGTTATATGAAATAACTTCACTAAATTTTCAGCCAATAAATCGAGGATATTGCTCAAAGCAATATATAATTCAACATATATATGCTCAAGCTCAATCTCAACAAATTAATTAATATATCAGGGGAATTGCTGAAAAAATAATGTATATTTTGTCCTGTGATAATTGGGAGCAAGATACTGATAAACATGGCTATTGCTCTTTTATATAAAGTTGAGGCAAAAAGCAGTATCAAAAAGCTAAGTTTACTTTTCGTTACATAATGTAATTTTTTTATACTTCCTGACTAGTGACGGTGAATGACTTTGTTTTGATATCTGCACAAACTCCAGGATTTCGGAATATTTGCACTATTTAATACAAAGCTTGTCAATATCACATTTTGTATAAAAACCTGAAAGTACTATTTTTTCTGGTAAAAAATACTGACATTACAATGCTGGGCATTCTAGGAGACATCCCTCCGTAGAATTAATTATCAGGCATTCCGGAAAGAGGAGTCAAAACTAAGAAAACCTATATCAGGACTTACTCAGTAACCAGCTCATGACCCACCCCATGATCGGTAAAGTACTACAAGCGCGTTACCAAATTGTCCAAAGCCTAGGTGCAGGGGTATTTGGACAGACATACATTGCTGTAGACATAGAATACCCAGAAAATCCCAAATGCGTTGTTAAACAACTCAAAGTTAACAATATGCACCCCAGTTATTTAGATGACTTAAGGCTGCGTTTCCTCACGGAAACCGAAACCTTGAAGCGTCTGGGAAGACATAGACAAATTCCGGAACTGATCGCCTGTTTTGAAGAAAATGAGCGATTCTACTTAGTGCAAGAATTTATTGAAGGACATCCACTGACAGAAGAATTACCTATTCATAAACAGTGTGGGAAAATTTGGAGTGAAACAGAAGTCATCGAATTTCTGGAAGATGTCTTGGGAATTCTGGATTTTGTGCATTCTCAGGGGGTAATTCATTGCGATATCAAACCAGAAAATTTGATTAGACGGGCGTTTGATGACAAATTAGTGCTGATTGATTTTGGCTCAATCCAGCCGGTAGATTTTGGTGAAGACGCAGAATTACCTATTCATTCGGTTCCTGTGACTTCTTTGGGATATATTCCACCAGAGCAATTTATTGGTCAAACTCAGCCTAATAGTGATATTTATTCCTTGGGAATCATTGCTATCCAAGCTTTAACAGGTTTATCACCATTAGAATTTAAATTAGACCCTTATACTAATGAGATTATTTGGCATTCTCCCCATATAGCTGTGAATGATTATTTAGCAGCTATTCTTAGCCAAATGATCCGCTACGATTATCAAGACCGTTTTCAATCTGCGAGTGAGGTATTACACATACTCCAGGAGATGCTCTGGGAAACTGATGTCCCAAGCATACAAGAAGTCGAGGGGAGCTTACTTGTAGAGCAACCAGCTACAGTGAGTCGGTTACCAGAAAATTATAAATCTCCCAAATCGCCTCCCTTAATCACGGGGATGAAACTCGGGATAGCGACTAATTCGGTGTTGCTGGGATTAGGAATGTATTCGGTATTTACTAATTCTCCCGCATATTCGGAAAAGGAAACTTTATATCAGGCGACGGAAGAATATCAAGCAGGTGATTTAAAACAAGCGATCGCTCTGGTGAAATCCATTCCCTCAGATAGTAAAATTTATCCAGAAGCCCAAGCTACAGCAGATGAATGGCAAGAGCAATGGCAAATTGCTGCTAAAAACTATCAATTCCTGGAAACTGCTGCTAGTGCGGGTAGATGGGCAGATGTATTGCGAATTGCGGCTAATGTACCGGATATTTTATATTGGCAATCGAAAACCGATAAACTGGTAGAAGAAGCACGCAACCAAGTAGAAGCGCAAACCCAAGATTTATTAGCTAAAGCTTACGAAAGCGCTAATAAAAAGGATTTTTCTGGTGCTATTGAGTATTTGCGTCAAGTTCCAATCAACAGTTCTGCTGGTGCTATTGTTCAGCAAAAATTGGCTGAGTACGATCAAAAGCAAAAAATTCGCGCTACTTATTTTCTCCAAAAAGCTTATAACAAAGCTTCTTTAGGCGAATTTGATGATGCTATGCAATTTTTGCGCAAGGTTCCCAAAAATACACCTGTTTACGTCCAAGCGCAAATGAAATTAACCGAATATACCCAAAAGCAACGCTTGCGATCGCAATCTAGTAAAGTAGCTTTATCCCGCAGCAATTCTGCACCTAAAAAATCTCGCTCAGATAACCGTTACTTTTAATACATGAATGAGATAGAAGGTCACAGGAGGGGGCGCTGTCGGCTTTATTTTGCTAGAGTTGACAGTGCCCATTTATGTATTAATACTTAATATACATGTATAATTTGTCTTATCTAACGCGGTTTCTGATTGGGAAATAAGGGATTGGGAATGGGAATGACGGGAACAACTACAGGTTGTGGTTTGATGGTTTGCTGTTGATTTTCTGCTTGCTTTTTGGCGGTGATGGCTTGTTGATAGTCTGGCTTGTATTTGATAGCTTGATTATAAGATGCGATCGCTTCTTGATAGCGCTGTAAATTGACTAAGGCATTACCCCGACTATACCAGCTTTCGTAATGGTCTGGTTTGTAACGGACTGCGCGATTGTAGGATGCGATCGCGTCTTGATATTTCTGTAAGTTATATTGAGAATTGCCTAAGTTATACCAAACTTGATAATCGTTACGCTTCAAAGCTATAGCTTGATTATAAGCTGCGATCGCTTCTGCATAGCGTTGACTTTGATGTAGTGCCCAACCTCGGCTATATACAGCTTGATAATTATTAGGATTATATTTAATTACTTGACTAAAGGATTCCACTGCTTCGGGATAACGTCTTAAAGTCATTAGCACATTACCCAGAGATAACCAAGCTTGGTAATAATCTGGTTTATATTGTACCGCTTTTTCGTAAGCTCTATATGCATCTTCGTAGCGGTTTAAATTTACCAGAGAATTACCCCGATTATACCAAAATGATTCATTATCTGGTTTTAATTCTATGGCTTTATCGTAAGCTGTAACTGCATCTTCATAACGTTTTAAGTTTTGCAGTGCTAATCCTTTATTATACCAGGCAATGTAATAATCTTTTTTCAATTCAATCGCTTGGTCGTAAGCTTTAATTGCATTCTCATATTGTTTTAAATTACTATAAGCATCACCTTTAGCATTCCAAATTGCTGGAGAGTTATTTTCTAATTGTAGAGCTTTATCAAAAGACGCGATCGCTTCTTGGTAGCGCTGTAATTTTTGCAAAACAAAGCCGCGACTAGTCCAAGCTTCTAAATAATCTGGCTCCAGTTGAATAGCTTTATCGTATGCAGCTAGAGATTCTTGATATTGCTTTAAAGCCGAAAGCGTATTACCTCTTCCATACCAGCCTTCAGCATAATCTGGGCGAATATTCACCGCTTTATCATAAATAGCTAATGCATCTTGATAGCGTTGTAAATCAAATAAAGTATTGCCTTGTTTATATAATTCTGTAGCATTCTTAGTATGTAAACCATCAATAATAAATAAACCTGCTACACCACCGACACCTAAAATTAATATCCCGGCAAAAATTTTGGGAATTATATCTTTTTTATATTGATATTTTGTTAAATTTTTAAATGGCAAAGCGGGAATTAACGCCACTGTTTTCGGAGTTGGTTTTGTTAACTCTTGTAATGCCTGTAAAGCATCCGTAGCTGAACTGTAGCGTTGCCGAAAATCATAACATACCATTTTGTCTAATATTTGGGCAAACTCTGGCGAAACTTGAGTCTGATTTTGCCAGATAATTTCATTACTATCAGCATCTATTGCTAATTGTTCTGGCGGTAATCCTGTCAAAGCTTGAATCGCAATTATCCCCAACGCATAGATATCACTGCTAAATTTGGGATTACCTTGTGCTTGTTCTCCAGGAAGATATCCAGGTGTTCCAATCGCCACAGTCGCTTTAGTTTGTCCTTGGGGTGTAATCACTTGGGTAGTAATTTGTTTAACCGCACCAAAGTCAATTAAAACTAACCGATTATTTGACTTACGTCTGAGTAAATTTCGCGGATTGACATCGCGGTGAATTACCTTTTGTTGATGAACAAATTCTAAGATTTGTAATATCTCTGTTAATAAAGCAATTACCTCATCTTGACTGAAAGTTTTCCCTGGTAATAATTCTTGACTCAGGTCGTGCCCTTCGATAAATTCTTGTACTAGATAGAATTCGGCATTCTCCTCAAAATATGCTAAAAGCTGGGGAATAGATGCATGAGTTCCTAATTTATATAGAACTTGCGCCTCTGTATCAAATAAACGTCTCGCAGTCTCTAAAGTTACCGGATCACTTGCTTGCGGCTTTAATTTTTTGACGACACATTGCGGTGAACCAGGTAATTGAGTGTCACAAGCTACAAACGTTTCCCCAAATCCACCTCCTCCCAAGTGACTAACAATTTGGTATCTACCAACAAGTGTGTTTCCCAACATCTGGTTTGCCTAGTTTAATGCGATAATATCTGATTCCAATCTTGACACAGGCGAACCGGATTCACAGGGTATAACTTTCAATCGGTTACTGGCTGAGGTATAACAATCCTCAATCATTGATAAAATCTACAACCTCTCACTTTCTTCTCTTATCTTGGCGTACTTGGCGTACTTGGCGGTTCATTAAAAAAAGATTTTCACAACACTGACGCAGTATTACAGAAGAATAAGCCGCGATGCAAAACACCGTATTTAGAGTAAGATCATCGGGAAGTAAAATTTTTTGATCTTATATGATTCGGCGTCGATTGAATCGCAAAACCAGGTCAAGATTTACCATTTCTTTATTGTTAGCATTGATCGCCTCAATTGCTGTTTTGCAACTTTCAGCAAAACCCACTCCAGCCATAGATAAACAAAGCCATTACGCGATACATATCCGCCAAAATTTTAATCAATCTCGCTTTTATCCTCTTGACAAAATTCCCCCGGCTCAAATTTATAAACCAATTGCTGATTGGGTGGGTAGATTAATTTTACCAACAGAACAACAATTACAAGATGGTCAAGATTGGGTATGGATGGAAGTGCAATATGCGCCTGCGAATGCACAAAATTTGGTTGGTACGATAGTGCGTTTAGAATGGCAAAATAATCCAGATGTCCTCAATTACGTTGAATCTGTCAAACAAGATATAAATTTCACTTCGGAAATCTTAGAAAGCTTAAAAAAAGGTAACATTCATCCTGTGCGCTTAAATGGAGTGCGTCAGGTAGGGGTTTTACGTTCTTTAGCTGGTGCGAATCCTGATGATGAGACAATTGTGGCTTTAGATGGGACGACAAATATTGCGACAAGCGGTAAAACAAATATTTTACAAATTGAGCATGAACCGATTATCGTGACTGGTAGGTTTTACGGGTTAGTCAAAATTATTAATCCGATTAAAAATATCAATAAAAATCTTTTATATTCCCCAGCAAAGCCGCCAAATGATTATTTTTTAGTCCAACATTATAACCCCAGTTCTCAGAAGTTTGATGGCGTGGAAGAAACTATTCGCATTCCCCAACAAATTATCGATACACGGAATTTTGCACCTTCAAGCATCCAAGCAATTGAAAAATCACCGGCAGGTAAAGATGGGTGGTATATTTATGGTGCCCAAGATGCCAAAAATGTATTTACTGTCAGGGCGCTTGTACCTCGTTCTTTATTGCAAATTCAACCCCGTCAAATTATTAATGACGAGCAATTAGCAATCAATTATATTCAAACTACAAATTGGCGAAATCCTGCAAAAAATAAAGGCGAATTGAATACATTATTGTTAGCTCCCCAAAATTCGCCCAGTGAATCTATTGTAAAATGGCAGGAAGGCGATAAAGCGATCGCACTGCATCTGTTTGGCGGCATTGGCGGCAATAAAGCAGAATCTCTAGGAGTACCATATACAGTTACCGGACATTTTGCTTTTGGTATCGCTGAAGTTATCCGCGACGAGTTTACGCAAGAATTACAGTTTGATCCTCAATATTATCAAATCTATACCCATAACCCCGATGGCATTATTGCTGCTAAACATACATGGGCTGATTATATGGGTAATTTACAACGCGGTTGGTTAGCAACTCGCCCAGTATCGGATATTCTCATCAAATTTCCTCCTGTCACCCAAGATTACAATTTTGACGAGATGAAAATTTCCCCTTTAGACGAATTCCAGCGACAATTACAAGTCACAATGGCGCGTTATCGGGTTGGCGATGGTACTGGTGGGGCAATGGTATCACCTGCTACTTCATGTATCCAAGACTCCAGCCAAGCACTATTTGCAGCTATCCTCGCAATTAAAAATCAAGTCGCTGCAAACGATAAAATTCAAACTTGGTTAAAAGCCAACACCAATCATCCAGAAGCATTACGCTTTCAGCAGCTAATGAAATTAGGCGAATCACTAGATAAACAATTAGCACCCTTGGGTATAGTTCGCGCTGATTGGCAAAGTCAAGCTGGTATACTAACGGGGACAGGAAGAGACAAAACCCAAAAAGTATTTCAAGATCATAGTATTTGGGCTGGTTTGACAACATGGCGAACTATCATGCCAAGACAAGCCCATGATGACTTTGCCACGATATTCTTAACACATGGGGCGATGATGCAAGTATTACGCACCAATCAAGTAGGTGGTTGGCAAGCGGATATTATACCAATTGCGCCAACAATATTGTTAGGACAAATTCAGCTTCCCTTTACCGATATTGCACCATTATCATTGCTGTTGAATCGGTTTTTAGCTTCATTAGCAATTCCCACAATCCAAGATTGGTTAGTAATTGTTGTCATGTTACTAATTTATAGCTTGATTGCCTTACCTTATGGACAGAAATCTCAATTTTTAAATATACAAGTTTGGTCGGCAAATTGGAGACATAAAAGTTTGTTAAGCTTGCGCTGCTTATTTGCACCCGCATTGCTGGAAGAACTGATTTTTCGGGTATTTTTATTGCCTCATCCTAGCGAACATAGCAATTTTCTCACCTGGAGTTTATCAGCAATAGTCAGTTTATTACTATTTATTTGCTATCATCCATTAAATGCTAAAACCTTTTTTAAAGCTGGCAATCCCACCTTTATGCAGCGTGATTTTTTGGCTTTAGCTACATTGTTAGGGATTATTTGCACTGTTGCCTATAGGCTAACCGGTTCTTTATGGGTGATAGTTTGTATTCACTGGGTTGTAGTCGTAGCTTGGTTAATTATGTTTGGTGGTATCGCCAAATTAGATCCTCAGCAAAAAATTTTGCCATCTAAGATGTAATTATGCTGTAAAATCAAGTGGTGGAGTGTTAAGCGATCGCCTTCACTAGCACTCAGTTATGACTATTCTGTTTCAGAAAATAATTCTTTAATTTAACAGTGGAGCTAAGCGGATTCGAACCGCTGACCCCTTCAATGCCATTGAAGTGCTCTACCAACTGAGCTATAACCCCTTGAGAAGCCTTATCTATTATGCCTAAACAGATGAGGTTTGTCAACAATAAATCGCTCGTGGCTACCACATAAACAAGTACTCAGCAGTTGAATTAAGAAACTTGTAGCAGGTAGCTCATACAGTGACCCATGAGAAAGTAAACTACTAACATAGCAGCAGCCGCTAGGGCGACTAATGTACCAGCTAACATTAGTGAGAATTCCTTGTGTTCAAAGGCTTTCTCCATCAGGTGTAGTGACCAAGCCACTAGTGCTACATCAAATAATAAAATAGGAATCAACATATTTGTTAATATTTATTCATACTAGTTAATTCATAGTAACACTGTTTTGGGGAAGCGTCTCTGACCTGGGATAGATGTGGCTATAAGGATAATTCATGGTTTAGTTAAGCATTCTTACTGGAATAGAGCGATCGCGCAAATAATTTTTGATTTGTTCTACACTCAATTGTCCGTAATGTAATAGCGATGCTAATAATGCTGCTTCAGCCTTCCCCTGGGTGAGTGCAGCATAGATATGTTCGCAATTTCCAGCACCACCAGAAGCAATGACAGGAATTTGCACAGCATTAGCGATAGATTTTGTCAATTCCAGGTCATAACCGGCTTGAGTCCCATCAGCATCCATACTTGTGACTAATAATTCTCCGGCTCCCCGTTTTTCAACTTCTTTCGCCCAAAGTAAGGCGTCTTTACCTGTATTTTCCCTTCCACCACGCACGTACACATCCCAGCCTGGGTTTTGTGGGTCATTTCTGCGTCTAGCATCAATAGCAACTACTATGCATTGATTACCAAAGCGATCGCTTGCCCGATTAATGAGGTCTGGGTCGCGTACTGCCGCAGAATTAATACTAACCTTGTCTGCCCCAGCTCGTAACAAACCTTTAACATTTTCTAAGGTTTGAATCCCTCCCCCCACAGTCAGGGGAATAAAGACCTGTTCAGCCGTTCGGTAAACTACATCAATAATTGTGTCTCGGTCTTCATGAGTCGCCGTAATATCCAGAAACACTAACTCATCAGCACCGGCATCATTGTAAACCTTAGCCAGTTCTACCGGATCGCCTGCATCTTTGAGGTCAACAAAGTTAACTCCTTTAACAACCCGTCCCGCCTTCACATCTAAGCAAGGTAAGATTCTTTTAGATAACATAAAATTTTTTTAACTCCTGGGTAATTGTCCGGAATTTAAATTTTAAATGGGCGTGCGTCTTCTGTTGCGAAAATCTTTGGATGCCTTGTTTATGCCTAGTTTTGTAGCCTCAATGTCTCTCACATAGTCCTCAAGTTAAAGTTGATAGCTGAATTATGGCGATTATCTCCTCGAAAAAACAGCCTCAAGAACCCAATGGACAACCAAAAAAGCAGTCGCAGGAATCTGAGAAAGCTTCTTCTCATCAAGAACTTTTGCAAGCCGAAGCTGCTGTGGATGAACAAGGTAAACAGGAAGAAAGTATTCGGCCACAGCGATTTGCCGATTACATTGGTCAAAAAGACTTAAAAGATGTGCTAGATATTGCCATCAAAGCTGCTAAGTCACGAAGTGAAGTGCTGGATCATTTGCTACTATACGGGCCGCCGGGATTGGGTAAAACCACAATGGCAATGATTTTAGCATCAGAAATGGGGGTAAACTACAAAATTACAAGTGCGCCTGCACTAGAACGTCCACGGGATATTGTAGGGCTACTAGTGAACTTAAAACCAGGGGATATTCTATTTGTCGATGAAATTCATCGGCTTTCGCGGATGACAGAAGAAATTCTTTATCCAGCAATGGAAGATTATCGCTTAGATATTACCGTTGGTAAAGGTTCCAGCGCCCGCATCCGCAGTTTACCCCTATCAAAATTTACCTTAGTGGGAGCCACAACTCGCGTTGGTGCTTTAACTTCACCATTACGCGATCGCTTTGGCTTAGTCCAAAAACTGCGATTTTATGAAGTTGATGAACTCAGCAAAATTGTACTCCGGACTGCGCAATTACTCCAGACCCCAATTACAGAAGATGGAGCCACAGAAATTGCTAGGCGATCGCGCGGTACGCCACGGATAGCAAATAGGCTACTTAAACGTGTCCGTGATTATGCTGAAGTAAAGAAATCTGGAGAAATTAACCAAAGTATTGCTGGGGAAGCATTACAGCTATTCCAGGTAGACCCCTGCGGTTTAGATTGGACAGACCGCAAAATGTTGAGTGTGATCATTGAACAATTTAATGGCGGGCCAGTGGGCTTAGAAACCATCGCCGCCGCCACAGGAGAAGATACTCAAACAATTGAAGAAGTCTACGAACCATATTTGATGCAAATTGGCTATCTCAGCCGCACCCCCCGTGGGAGAACAGCCACAACCGCAGCGTACAAACATTTAGGCTTTAAGCCACCTAACGAACAGATGTCTTTGCTGTAATGATTTTAGATAGGAAATGGGTATGGGGCATTGGGCATTGGCTAAAAGTCAAAAGTCAAAAGTCAAAAGTCAAAAGTCAAATAGAATTCTTAATTTTGAATTTTGAATTGTTTGTCCTCCTTGTCCCCATGCCCCATGCCCCATGCCCAATGCCCTATGCCCATTACAGATAGACACAAATCGACAAATTAGATGATTCAGTTAATTAGTATTTTTCTCAGTCTGTTGGTTGTGTTTGGCTGGGCAACACCAGTCATGGCACAATCTCTACAACCCACATTTACGCAAGAGCAATTAGAACAGGGAAATGAATTGGCAAATCAGGCGTTTGCAGCCACAAATAAAGGTGATTTTGCCACGGCTGAAGGTTTCTGGACACAGATAATTGAGCAATTTCCCACTAATGCAGGCGCATGGAGTAATCGCGGAAATTCTCGCGTGAGTCAGAATAAGTTACAAGCTGCACTGACAGATTACAACAAAGCGATAGAATTAGCGCCAAATGTGACTGATCCTTATTTAAATCGCGGTACAGCATTGGAAGGTTTGGGTAAATGGTCAGAGGCGATCGCGGATTATAATCATGTCCTAGAATTAGATCCGAACGATGCGATGGCATATAACAATCGTGGTAATGCTCAAGCTGGGTTGGGTAATTGGGAAGATGCGATCGCAGATTATAAAAAATCCGTAGAAATTGCCCCAAATTTTGCCTTTGCACGCGCTAACTACGCCTTAGCTTTGTATGAGACTGGAAAAATAGACACAGCTATTCGCGAAATGCGTAATATTGTTCGTAAATATCCGAAATTTGCCGATATGCGTGCTGCTTTAACTGCTGCTTATTGGGTAAACGGAAATCCAGGCGAAGCTGAAAGCAATTGGGTAGCCGCTTATGGGCTAGATAACCGCTACAAAGACATTGATTGGGTACAAAATACCCGTCGCTGGCCTCCTAGCATGATAGCTGCTTTAGATAAGTTTTTAAAACTTCAGTAGCATCAGCTATTCTGCTTTTAAGTTGCACAATTCATTGTCATAACTGTTGACCGTTGACCGTTGACCGTTGACCGTTGACCGTAGGGGCGGGTTTATTTAGATCTTTGTTGATCAACGAGGATATCTGTGAACCCGCCCCTACAAAAATTAACAGCCCTAATTAGTATTTAGACAATTTAGCAAGCACTTTCTTGATTAACTACGAACTCATCAATTTTATTGGTGAGTTCTTTTAATTAGGTAGGAAATTTTTAAGAAATATTGCTAAATTATTGCAATAAATAAATAGCGATCAAGTTTAGTAAATACATGGTGCGGATAGAAAATAAGGTGCTACATTAAGATCAAGGTACAGAAAGGTTAAAAGTTCATCAAAACCTTTGATATTAGAGCCTGTGCCTCCTGCTCTAATTTCCTCGCATTTCCCCACTCAGTTGTCGCATCCGTTTAAGTGTTTTCGCCTTAAGCTCATTGATAGATAATTGTCGTGGAGGTGATATAACGTATAGCCAGAAATACCTGCCTAGTCGGATCGTGGATGCGCAAGCAGTTCTGGTTTGAGAGATGGGGTTGCGAAAGTTGTCCTTAGTTCACATTAGTTTAGTTATTTCCTCTGAATTTTAAAATTTTCTCGAACGATTACGTTCTCAAGGAACCGCCCAAGCTACCGATATTCTCCCATCGTAGCTAGAGGCGGTTTCAACTGTTTTGGTCAATGGTCAATAGTCAATAGTCAATAGTCAATAGTTGAAACTACTAAGCAGAGAATAAATCAATAATCACCAGTGACAACTGACAACTGATTGTACAGACGCGATTAATCGCGTCTCTATTGACTAATCAAAGTAATTACCGTGACTTCTGGGGGACAAAATAAGCGTCCTGGGCGATAAGTTCCTAAACCTCGGTTGACGTATAGCTGATTATTTCCTACTTGGTGAAAACCTTGCGCCCATTCCCAATATCGCACCACTTTCGAGAAATCTCCTAAAAATAAAGACACCCAAGACCGCAATTTTTTGGGTAGTTTTTTCAACAGCTTTTTATAGTGAAACACTAAAGGGCCAATACCTGGTAATGCAATATGTCCTCCGTGGGTATGACCAGATAGCTGTAAATCTACTCGCCATTGTTCCAATATTTTAGCAGTATCTGGGTTATGAGATAAAACGATGCGCGGTGTAGTGGAGTCTATTTGATTCATGACTGGCGCAGGTTTAAATTCTCTTGACCAATAATCAGCTAATCCAACTAAGGGTAATTCTTGACCTAATGGATAGGCGATTTGATTCCATAAAACATTCACGCCAATGCTAGTAAAAGCATCCGTAATTTCTGATTTTGATTGGTTGTAATGGATATCATGATTACCGAGTATGGCATAAATACCATAGCGACTTTCTAAATATTTGAGTCGTTGCACCAATCTGTAAATTGGGGAGGGATCGTCAGTAACATAGTCACCAGTTAAGACAACTAAATCGGGTTCAGCTTCATTACTACGCGCGATCGCTTCTGCTAACATAGCCTCAGATAGTCGCATTCCATCATAATGAAAATCAGACAATTGCACAATCTTTGTTCCCACTAAAGATGCAGGTAGATCTGCAATCTTAACCGTGATTTCATCTACCCTTAAATGTCCTGTAAATAACCAATGCATAGTCCAATATAAACTCCCAATAGCAGCGCTTACAGCTTACCAAAAAATAAAATCTATCTTAATTTATTTGCTATAAATTACAGCACTTTTTATTTAGCGAAAAAATATGTAATACGTAAAATAATCAATTTAATTACGAATTTATTTGTAATTTTGTTACTAAATTACTCTCGTTGTAAGGTGATGACTGTCACTTCTGGCGGGCAAAATAAACGCCCAGGTAGATAAGTTCCTAACCCGCGATTGATGTATAATTGATTTTTTCCTACTTTATGGAAACCTTGTCCCCATTCCCAACGATGTACTACAAATTTATCGCCACGAAAATAGGGAATTCGACGCCGCAATTTTTTAGGAATTTTTCGCACGATTTTTTTGTAATACTGTAATGCAGGCCCGAATCCGGGAATGACAATTTGTCCACCATGAGTATGACCAGATAATTGTAAATCTACTCGCCATGTTTGCAATAATTCGGCTGTGTCTGGGTTGTGAGATAAAACAATCCGGGGAGTATGATTTTCTAGCTGATTCATTACTGCTACAGGGTTAAATTCCCTTGAGTAAAAATCTGCTAAACCCACCAAAGGTAATTCACTCCCAAATGGATAGGCGATTTCGTTCCAGAGAACTTGAATTCCAATGTTATTTAACGCCTCTGTAATTTCTCTTCTTGATTGTTGGTAACATATATCATGGTTACCCAATATGGCATAAATACCAGCGCGACTTTGAAGATGTTTGAGATGTAAAGCTAATCTATGAATCGGTTTTGGATTAGCATTGACATAGTCACCAGTCAATAAAACTAAATCTGGTTCGGCTTGGTTACTAACTGCGATCGCTCTTTTTAACATCGCTGTCGATAAGCACCAATCATCATAATGGAAATCTGACATCTGCACCAGCTTCTTACCTTGTAAGGAAGCAGGTAAATCTGCAATCTTCACCGTCAATTTCTCGATACTCAACGGCCCAGATAGTAACCAGTGCATAAAGCGCAATAATTCTAAATATTAGCGCTTATAGCTTAACGAAAAATTATGCGATCGCCTGTGCAAATTATACAACTTCTTCAAAACTTCATGATTATTGGTGCATCTTTATGCATTTATACTTAAGATAATAAAAATGTGTTTTTGCTGAATAATGTTGTTAAGATTAGCTAATTTGAATTTTCTTCGCTAGAGTCACAGATCCAGCTACTACGAAAAAAGCTAGCTCAGAAAGTAAAAATGCTCCTAACGCTCCAATTAATCCTTGTTTAACTAAAAGCGATACTAAAGCCGTAGCACCAGCAGCACCACCAAAAAATAAACCAGTAGCTAAACCTGCTTGATGTGGTGGTAATTTTCCTAAGCAAAAGGGAATCATGCTCACTAAAATTAAGCTAACACTGATACCAAAAGCAAAAATATAACCAACGATAAATGTATCGATATCGTTTAATAATGCTAATCCCATTAAGCCTGTGAGGCTACCTAAGCCGAGTAACAATGCTTTATTCGCGCCTATTTGTGCTGTCCATTCGCCAAAAATTACAGCAGCCATTGCCGATATAATCAGGATGCTAGAGGTAATAAATTCTAATCTTACCGCCGGGAATTGACGTTGTAATTCTTGGGGAAATACGGACATTAACAAATTTATTTCTAACCCTGTACCTAAACCAACGACAAACAGTAAAATTAATAATAAATTGTGAGTTTTAGTGGGAATCTCTTCATTAGCAGAATCAGGTTTCCAGGTATGCGCAGGAATTAGCGATCGCAAAATATATGCAGCCATCATTAAAGCGATCGCAGCTAATAAAAAAGTGATTGACGCACCCAGATTATTTAGCAGAATTCTTAATATTGGCTCAAGTGAAGCCACAAAGCCAAAGACGAAGACTAAAACCGCATTCGCCTGGGGTAATTCGCTCATCGGCGCAAACTGGATTAATAATGCGATCGCCGGGCCGCGAAATATAATCATCGCTAATAACCACCCAGTCATTAATACTGGTATTAACCAACGGATGATTCCGTGTAAATTTTGTTCCACTAATAGGGAAATAATCGCCAAAATTAACCCAGCTAATGTTACCCCAACACTAATCATCGGTAGGCGATTACCTATTAATTGTTGTAAGCGATCGGAGAATTTACCTATTATCGGTTCGGTAACAATAGCTAATAAACCTTGGATAATTGCTAACCAACCAACCAATTCACCAAATTCTAGTTGATGTAAAATTTTTGGCTGATAGAAACTATACACTATCCAACTGAAGATAATAGCCGCCAATAACGCCGCTAATCCCCAAACCTGTTGCCATAAAATCTCTGTCCGAGCATCAAAAGTTTTCACCAAGATCGTGCCTCACTTTCTTGTACCAGTGGTGTGATTCCGGGACAAGTCTGATAGGAAAACCGCATTATAAATTGCCTAATGCTGATGTCGCAACCCACCTATTAATTGATACTTACATTTGGCTTGGGAAAAATATGCACTTAATCAGCCAATAATTATTTATTATTAGCAATAAATTCATCATTTACCCATCACAAAAGCAAGTTTATTTTGCTGGTAACAAGTATTATTTTGCACATTCAAGCCCAATGCGAATAATTTATCCATGCAGCAAGCAACATGATAATTTGTAATTACCAACCAACAGATATTTTTTATTTTATTAATTTTGTTTGTCAGGGAATTAGGGGTTGATACCCATCAAAAAATAAAATTCTGCCAAAGTTATTAGTTATTGGTCACGAGTTATTTGTCAACAGTCGTGAGTTGCAGATTTTGGGAGATTTTAAGGTTTAAAATCAATATTTCGGGGAGCATCCCAAATGTGCAAAAACGCCCTCACCCTATAAGGGTGGGGCTAGAAATACGAAGCCTGCCTACCCTTCGGGAACGTCTTCGACGAACGCAGGCTATCAAACTTCTAGCCTGCGAAGGCAGGCTTTGTTGGTATAGCAATACCCTTCTAGGGTATTGCGTCAAAATTGGGATGCTCCCATATTTCGGCTAAATCCACCCTGACAACTGTGAAGCATATTGTCCAGAGAAATGGGCGATTTTAACCGATATTGTTGACTGATGACTGTTAACTGATGACTGTCAACCGTCAACCATCAACCGTCAACGAGTTTAACGAATGCGATTGTTACCTATGAGTAAATTAGCGATCGCCTGACTAATAGGTTGACCTGTAAACTGTTGGTAGTAAGTAAATCCCGGTGAAGGATTTACCTCAAAACAGTACCATTCACCCGTTGGTGTCCGGCGTAAATCGATACCGCAAAGTGGTAAATTCATGGCTTTTGCCAATAATCTACATTGCTGTTCTACTTCTTGTGGTAGATAACAAGCACGAATTTCTGTAGATTCATCATCCTCTGCTGCGTAGCGGTAATCATCAGCTTGAGAAACTATCTCGCTGGCGAAAACTTCAGTCCCGACAACATGAACGCGGTAATCTCTCCCCGGTATGTACTGTTGAAACTGAGTCGGACACCAAGCTACATCATCAAGTCTTTCCAGATGTTCAACTCCCAGACGGGAGACTTTGCTGCGAATACCGCTAATTGATTTATAAATTACATTACCGTGAAGTTGCCAAAAAGCGCGTACAGCTTCAGGATCTGTAGTCACAAGCGTGTCCGGAACTTTGAACCCTAACGAGCGAATTTGCTCTAATTGGTAAGGTTTAGAACCATTAGCCGCCATGAATGAAGGGCGATTGATAACAAATGCAGGTGTAATTTCTGACCAACCCATCAAAGTATCATCAACCGCGATCGCATGTTGCCAAGCTGGACTATTTGCCCCTAAATCGGTAATTTGCGGCAAACGGCGGGAATCGTAAGGGCGTAAGTAAGCTGCGGTAATTTCGCTCAATTCGATTTTTTGATACCAAGTACGAATTTGTCCTTGAATCGGTCGCTGTAAATCGCCTACACAAAGTTCAATTTCTGTATCTAAAATATCTCGTTGGTCGAGGATAACAGTAGGTACGCCTAAATGATTGAGTTCTGAGTAGACTGCTGCTAAAGGAGATTCCTCGGAAATTCCCCACAATAAAATCAACATTTGCGATCGCCTCCACTCAGATATTTAAATATGGCATCGCTGACATCTGGTATAGAAATATCAGTCCACAAGTCAGCGCCCACAAACTCTGCTGAGGCTTCGCGACTGCTAAAAGAAACCGTCAACAAATCAACTTGCGCCGCATCAGCCAACCGTCTAGCATAAACTTTTAGCTGGTTATCAACATCACCTAAACAGCGATCGCCCACCACAATCACCTGAACTCCAGCTGGTTCGCTTACCTGGGAATTAACATGAGATAACAGCGAACTTTGTCGCCGGACTGGACGTACCGCAATACCCAGTTGAGCAGCTGCATAAGCCCATTGTTCCAATCGCCAAGCAGGCCCCAATAAATATGTTGGTGTCGGTCGGTTCAAGACTGGACAATTGAGGCTAGACAGCCAAGCAATCAAAAAGGCATTCATTTCCCCAGCCACATATACCCGGTCTTCCGGAACAATGTGTAAAAGTTCCTGTGGTAAAATTGTCGGTAGGCGAGAGAGAACACCAGTAATTTGATCGAGAGCGATCGCGCGCTCACCTACCACTGCTTGAGAATCTGCCGGAGAATTTAAGTATTGTCGCCATCCCACCACGGACAAATCTTCAGGTGTCAGAAGGCTTACACCATCAGCCGCCCAATTAGCAACCAGCGCCTCGGCGGCTTTGTCATGGCGACTGGCGACAACAACTAACACCCTGTTTTAATTCCTTGGTTGATTAACTACTTGTTGACCAACAGTTGGACGTTCTTGAGCTTGGATAAAAGACTTACCATTTTGGGTATTACCCATCTGCTGTTCTATTTGATCCAAACGTTGAGCCATCAAACCAATTAATCGTTGTAAATCATTTCCCGCATTTACAGGAATTGGATTTGCCAATTGATCGATTTCTGGAAGTTTTTCAACTTGAACTTTCTCGAAGTCTTTCTCTTTTTGAATTTTCTCAAACTCCTTGACTTCTATTTTCAACTCCTTGCTCATTTTGGCTACAGGGCCGGAAAGAGTAAACAGGCTACCACCAGTAGATGTGGGTATAGAATAAGCCAATTGATCCAAGTCAAGATTGCGAGATGATAGATTTTGAGGTAAGAATGTACCTCTATGTTCCGGTGTCAATAGCAAGTTAACAGGAGTAGCCGCAGAAGGAGAATTGACGAGAATTTCCACATATCCGCGAATCTCTAATTTTGCAGCTTTGACAATCTCTATTTTGCTCACATCAGGCAGCAAGGTAAGCAAAGCTGTATCATTAGCTCGAATAGCCAAACTAAAAGTAAATCTGCTAGGATCGCCAGGAACGGGGATGAGATCGCTAAAGTCATTAGTTCCTTGAACATCAGTGATTGTCACTGTATCTGCGACATTTAACGCTGGTGTTGTAGCAGTAAATTGCAACGTCAGTTTGACATCAGAATTACTAGTATTAGCAATAGTCAAAAAGTAACCTTGAACAACGGTACGCGCAACAGCTTCTGTACCAGGAGCAGTAACAGGGGTAATTGGTTTGACTAGTAGTTCAAAAGTAGAAACTAAAGTAGGTTTTTGTCTAATGATGCCGATTGATATGTCTGTCATATATTTGTTTACAGAGCAACTACATATCAAACTTAACTTTCTAGATTGGGTGATGGGTATTACCCCTTAGGGTACCTTTTTCTGGCAAACAAAGCCCTTCTGCACAATCAATCCTTGTTGACACAGGCTACTGGACTGACAAGCCTAAAATGTTGCAATATAATTTTCTTGTGGGGTGGACATCTTGTCCGCCCAGGACGGGCGAGACGCCCATCCCACAAGAGTTTTCCTAATGCACTATTTTAGCTGTGTCAGTCCAGTAGGTTGGGTTGAGGAACGAAACCCAACATTTTCGGCGATTTGTTGGGTTTACACACGATAAGCCCAACCTACATTTATCCTTAACTGAAGCATATTGATTTAAATTGGTGTAATGCGATCGCTTTTTGTATTAGTTGCAAAAAAAATCAGGGACATAGTATAACTATATCCCCTAAAAACTACCAGCAAAGAGAAAGATAAATTGTCCTAGCTCTTAACTAAAGGTAAAACTTGATATTCTACATTTGGCGTAGTTCCTAAATATTTCAGCCATCGAAAATTAGAAGCCAGCGCTTCCCAAAATGTAGGATAAACATTATACTTAACCCCATACTCTTCACATAACTCTGCCAAAATAGGCGCAATTTTCGGATAGTGAATATGACAGATTTGAGGAAATAAATGATGAACAACTTGATAATTTAACCCGCCCAAATACCAATTCAGAAAATAATTCTTGGGTGCAAAATCTACAGTAGTTCTAATTTGAAAAATTGCCCATTCATCATCAATTTCTTCTGGTTGTCCATCTGGCTGAATAAACTCTGCTGTATCCATTACATGCGCCAGCATAAAGACGATACAAATCCAAAAGCCATAGGTCATGTGAGTGATGATAAATCCCACTAATGCTTGTATTGGGCTGTATCCAACAGCAATGGGTATTCCTAAAAACAGTGCTAGCCAAATAATTTTACCGCCAAACAAAATCAGCATATCTAGCGGTTTAGGTGTAGGAACTACATGGGAATGATATTTACGCTTAAACAGAATGATATGTATATCAGCAAAAGACCAGTAAATAGGAATGATTGTATAGATAGATAAAATAAAGATATGTTGAAATCTGTGATACCACTTATGCTCCATATAAGGAGTCATCCGCACTAAGCCATCACCATGTATTTCCACATCATGCCCTAAAATATTGGTATAAGTATGATGTAAAAAATTATGCCGATATCGCCATAAATAACTGGATAATCCAATTACGTCATATATCGAACCTATCAGAGTATTCACCCATTTTTTACTCGAATAACCACCATGATTAGCATCATGTCCAATACTAAATCCTACAGCAGCAATACCCAAACCTAAAACCATACAGCCAATTATTTTTAGCCAGATTTGCGGCGGGCCGAACAGAGTAAATGTCCAAGCAGAAATCACCCATATTGCAATAGTGAACGTTTTAAAATACATTGCCGGATTATCTCTAGTAGCAATGTTATTAGACTTAAAATAAGCATCTACTCGCTTATTGAGTTCTTTTCTAAAACCAAGGTTTTTAGTAAAAGTGACTCTTGTTTCTGGTGTCGTTGTCATAGAATTTGCTCGCGTAAATTTCCTGTCGAAACATAAAAAGCGTAGGGAGATATGCAGTATCAATAAACTTCAAATCTCCTAACCTACGCTTAGAGTTCACTTCAGACAATATTGTCTATTGATGAACTTTTATAGCGTTTACTATGAGATGTATAGTAAACTTTTCCCCCAGAATCTGGTACAAAATGACAGCTTATACATGAACGCCATACAGACTTCCATATTGGTTCGTGAGACTCACGGAAAAATTCCCCCATTACAGGTTTAATTGCTGCAGTTGCTTTTAACAAATTGTAGTGAGGAATATTGAGAAAGATATGGTGAGCTACATGAGTACCAATATCGTGATGGATATGATTGATGAAACCGTAATTACGGTCAATGCTAGAAATAGCACCCTTTAAGAAAGTCCAATCTTCTCCTCGATACCAGGGGATATCTGGCTCAGTATGATGTAGAAAAGTTACTACATCTAGCCAAATAATAAACACAATGTAGGGTACGGCGTAATTTTTTAATAACCACATCCAACCCCATTGATATGTGAGAAACCCAAGTAAAGCTACCATGCAAGTCCATAGGACAGTGCTAGTAATCACATCCCATTTTTCTGATGGCTTGAAAAGTGGGCTACCGGGTAAAAAGTGAGAACCCTCTTTATTAGGAGAGCGTTTAAACAGATATACCGGATAAGCCAAGAAAAACACGTAATATCGGCCTATCTTTTGTTCCCACGGCATTTCTTTATATTGTGATTCGCTCACAGGATACCAGCTTTCATCATTATCGATATTGCCAGTATTAAGATGGTGGGTTCTGTGGCTAATTCGCCAACCATGATAAGGGACAAGTATTGGTGTATGTGCAAGATGACCAATCAAATCGTTGAGCCATTTTTTCTTAGAAAAAGATTGATGTCCGCAGTCATGTCCAACTACAAACAAAGCCCAAAACATTGTTCCTTGCATGAGCCAAAAAATCGGCCAGAAAAACCAAGAATCTAGGTAATTAGCCACTGCATAGAGTAGACCAATAATCAGGATGTCTCGGAAAAAGTAATAAAGAGATTTACCTAAATTTGGCTGAAAACATTCAGGAGGGATTGCAGCTTTTAATTCCTGAAGGGTAAAGGGCAATTTTGGTAAATTTGCAGATGATTGTGAGCTAGAAGCAGGGATTAGCTGAGGGTTATTGGCAGGAATACTATTTAATGACACTGGATTCGATGAAATGTAGATTCTAGTCTTGCTCTGAGCAAGGATAAAGTTACCTCTGCAATGGAAATTCTGGAAGACATTTCTGTTCTCAAAAACCCAAACGAGGATGTTTCTGGCAATTTCTTAAACAATTTTCATTAAGAGAAACTGCCAGAATTAAGATTGCTAAACAAGG
The DNA here is from genome assembly GCF_963889195.1 of Calothrix sp. FACHB-168. Lineage (NCBI taxonomy): Bacteria > Bacillati > Cyanobacteriota > Cyanophyceae > Nostocales > Calotrichaceae > Calothrix > Calothrix sp. FACHB-168. The sequence continues at coordinate 136,992 of NZ_CAWPNJ010000016.1, read as the reverse complement.
TTAAATTAAAACACAGATCAAGACATAACTGGTCGGAATCATATTATACAACTCCCCCAGTTATACTTCATCTTTGATTTATCGCCCTGCATGATATTCGTCAAATGTGATATAGCCCACATCAGTGACGTAGAGTTGACATTTATTTGTAATTTCCTTCATTAATGCCCAAGAAAATTTACTTTCATCATGTAAGTAAGGCTCCCAATTTTCTTTGATGCTCTTGTAAGCTAATCGCAGATTATAAGAAGGAATTGCCGTAGATAGATGATGTGGTACGTGGACATTGATATCGTGGCAGAGAAATTCTATCCAGCGTGGATAATCACAATGAATAGTACCAGATAGTTGTGCTAGTGCCTCGTTCCACTTGTTAGCGCCGACAAAAGGAACATCAAAGGTAGTATGGTGAACAATTGTGAAAGTACTCATCCAAAAATGGTAAACCATCCAGGGTAATAGCCAAAATTTGACAAATCCCCAAATACCTGTTGTGGCGATGAGTAGAGGGAAAGTAACTGCGGCAAATAAGACGACTACAGCCACAGAAAACTTAATGCTGGATTGGTCTTTCTTTTGAAAATTCCGCCAATCAAAATGGACAACTGCCCAATGTCCAATAGAACCTACCCACCAGAGACGGTTACGCATAAAGCCTTCAAATACTGCTTTGCGGAATGGGCCCCAAGTTTCAAATACTTCTGTTCTAATTGGATGCCAAGCGTTGTCTTCATCCAGTTTATTTGTATGTTTATGGTGATGATTGTGCTTAATCCGCCAACTGTGGAAGGGATAAATCAAAGGTAGGAGTAATACATGCCCGACTAAATCATTTACCCAACGACGGTTAGCAAACGAACGATGACCGCAATCATGGGCGATGACAAAAAAACCTGTTAAAGCAGTGCCTGTAAAAATCCAAGCAAAGGGTAAAAGAAACCAAGGAGAAATAGCGATGCTGACGTAGCCTAAAGCAACCATCAAAACTGCGATCGCTACATTTGTCCAAGCTTTAAACCGATTTTTTTTAAAGCACTCCTTTGGCAAGGTTTTAATAATATCTTTTAGCCTTAGGTCGGAGTTCCCAAGGTCATAAGTTTGATTTTGATTTTTGATTATTGATGTAGTCATGAAAACCTGAAAAACAACACAAACTATCACCTACACACCACAAAGTGGTTTGCCGCAAAGTTTCTTAACATTAACGTTTTGGATTATAGCAACCTAACCCATCCTGTATGCGGAATTAGTGAATGGATATTTTTGTTGCTAAGAAAACTTTGTCACTAATTTACTGTCTACAGTCAACCTTCTCATGTCAAGGTTGGACTGAGCAGCATTGACTGACTTAGGATTTTTTCTCTGCTAGCTTTACATTTGTAGCGAGACCAAGCAGTTGTAGCAATTGAATCGTCATCCAAGTCAGATCAATTTCCCACCATTCCAAGCCGTGACGAGCTGAATATTGGTAAGCGTGGTGATTATTGTGCCAACCTTCGCCAAATACCAGTACAGCCACCCACCAGCAATTGGTTGAGTTATCACCAGATTCATAGGTGCGGTAACCGAACTTGTGAGTAGCACTATTTACCAACCAAGTGCAGTGGTAAACCCAGACAATCCGCACAAAAATTCCCCAAACAACCATCGGCCAACCACCTATCGCCAATAGCAACAAACCCAAAGCCACTTGGACAAGAATAAAATATTTTTGCAAAAACTGATAAACTGGGTCTTCGGCAATGTCTTTAGTGAAGCGAGGAACTTCAGCGTGAGCGGGTGCGTGATAAATCAGCCAACCCATATGGCTCCACCAAAAACCCTTATTAGAATCATGGGGGTCTTTTTCCGTATCCGAGTGTAGATGATGGATACGGTGTGTACCTACCCACTCAATTGGCCCGCCTTGACAGGCGAGAGTTCCGAAAAGCACCAGTAGATATTCCAACCATTTGGGAGTTTGAAAACTGCGATGGGTAACCAGGCGGTGAAAACCCAAAGTAATACCTAATCCACCAGTTATCCAGTAGAGCAATAAACCGACACCAACTGCTGTCCAGCTAAAGTTGCTAGGTAGCAAGGCAAACAGCGCTCCGATGTGCAACGCAGCAAAGAATAGGGTATTAACCCAGTTAATTTGAAGTTTGGTTGAGGTAGCAATTGTCATGAGAAACCTGAATAGGAACGGTTAAGCCTAATCTGCGCGATCCCAAAAATCCGCATATTTATTTAATTTTTAATGAGGAACCAATGAACAGCTTGGAACAGCTGCGGCAAGCAGAACAGGCACTGTTAGAGATTTTTTCTGGAATTGACGCTCAGGTCAAGCAAAATCTTCAACGAGTTTTAAATGCCTTTCGTCACCAACGTGTAGGGGCACACCACTTTGCAGGTGTAAGTGGCTACGGTCACGATGATTTAGGAAGAGAAACTTTAGATAAAGTATTTGCCGAAGTAATGGGTGCCGAGGCTGCGGCAGTACGGGTGCAGTTTGTGTCTGGGACTCACGCGATCGCTTGTGCCTTATTTGGTGTGTTGCGTCCTGGAGATGAAATGTTAGCAGTGGTCGGTTCTCCCTACGATACGCTCGAAGAAGTCATTGGTTTAAGGGGTCAAGGACAAGGCTCCCTTATTGAGTTTGGCATAAATTACCGCCAATTAGACTTAACTAGCGAAGGAACTATAGATTGGCAGGCTTTAAGTACTAGCGTGGCTGATAACACAGGTTTAGTATTAATTCAACGTTCCTGTGGTTATTCTTGGCGACCAAGTTTATCGATTGCCGATATTGAAAAAATTGTCAAATTAGTCAAACAGCAAAATCCCAATACTGTTTGCTTTGTAGACAATTGCTACGGCGAATTTATCGAAACCCAAGAACCCACCCATGTGGGTGCCGATTTAATGGCGGGTTCCTTAATTAAAAATCCAGGTGGCACTATTGTCACCGCCGGTGGTTATGTCGCCGGTCGCGCTGACTTAGTCGAAGCAGCAGCCTGTCGCCTGACTGCACCGGGAATTGGCAGTTATGGCGGTGCTACCTTTGACCAAAATCGCTTGTTATTCCAAGGCTTATTTCTCGCACCGCAGATGGTAGGAGAAGCGATGAAAGGCACTCATCTGACAGGGTATGTGTTTGATAAATTAGGTTATCCTGTCAATCCTGCACCTTTAGCGCCCCGTGGCGATGTCATTCAAGCCATCAAACTTGGTTCCGCCCAAAAACTAATTGCCTTCTGTAAAGCCGTACAACAGAATTCACCTATCGGTTCCTACCTCGACCCCATCCCCGATGAAATGCCGGGGTATGAGAGCCAAGTAGTCATGGCTGGGGGCACGTTTATTGAGGGTAGCACCTTAGAATTTTCTGCGGACGGGCCGTTGCGTGAGCCTTATGTAGTTTATTGCCAAGGGGGGACGCATTGGACGCATATTGCGATCGCATTGGAAGCGGCAATAGAAGCTGTGGGGCCTGCTTGAGGATGGTTATCTAAGTAACATGAGTTAGGATTGTCTCACGCAGAGACGCGGAGGCGCAGAGGAGAATGATTGAGAATGAGATTTCGGGTACAGTTGTGGATGCTGCTTACAAGGTTCATACGACATTGGGGCCAGGTTTACTGGAATCAGTTTATGAGACAGTTATGGACTTTGAGTTACGCAAGCGAAAGTTACAGGTAAAAAGACAAGTAATAATTCCGGTTGTTTATGAGGGTGTAGTTTTGGATGAAGGCTTTCGTGCTGACTTGATCGTCGAAAATAAGATAATTGTTGAACTCAAATCAGTAGAAGCCGTTCATCCAGTACACAAAAAGCAGCTATTGACCTACCTGCGCCTTGCTGATAAGCGAGTTGGATTGCTGATAAACTTTAATTTCTCACTCATTAAAGACGGTATCTCACGCATAGTTAATAGCCTCTAAAAACCCTCTCTGCGCCTCTGCGCAACGGCAGTCGCTACAACGGGGGGAACCCCCGCAACGCGCTGCCTCCTCTGCGTGAGCTATTCTTCCGGTAACTTATACTGCTCAACAATCCGTTTAGCATACTCCGGCACATGGGCTTCCAACTTCTCCGGATGATTCCGCTTCACATATAAATAATTCCGCGTAAAGTGAGAATCAATGGAAAATCGCGCATATTCTAAACCTTTCGGGCCGATTCTCTCAATTACCACACCCATTAATTTTGCTGCCCACATTGGTAAAGTCACAGCTTTATCGTAAGCCGGAATGCTTTGCTGTACAGCTTCTTTACGATTACCTTCGGACATTACAGGTTGAGTATCTAACTGGTCTTTTACCAAGTCCAGCATTTCTTTACCTGTATCATTTCTTACCACAATCCATTGCCAGCCAAAGGGTGCGCCCATGTAACCGACAACTAAATCGGCTAGGGAATTAACGTAATCAAAGCAACTCATACATGAGGGGGCAAAGACATCTTTGAGTTTATTAGTCTTTAAGCCAAAGAATGGCACGGTTTCTGTAGAACCGTCCTCATGTTTGAAGTGAACGCGGAAGTCTTGCATAAATTCATAATGCACGACTGTTTCAGGCGATCGGCTGGTGGTTTCTAAGAATTTTTGCAGACCAGCGCGGGTGACATTATCTACGCAAGGTGTACCTAAAACATAGAGCTTTTCTAAGCCTAGCTGTTTTTCTACGGCTCTTAATGCCTGGATTTGGCAACCAACGCCAATCACTAATAGCCGCTTCATCCCAGATTTTTCGATTTGCTCTAAAACTGAAAGATTGGGCGATAGTGTTGGTTTATTTACTCGCGCTGCCAGTATTTCCTCTGGGGTACGGGCAATGATCGGCATTGGTTGAAAGCGATCTTCTTTGGTGTTTTGCACGCAAACAACACCTTCAACTATGCCGCGATTCAACATTTCAATGGCGAGGGAACTGACAATACCCGTCCATTGTGCGCCTTCGATGGGCTGCTGTTTCCGCGCCGCCATCATGTCTTGATGAACGCCGAAGTAAAGTTCATCGGGGTTATCGAGGTTACGGGGGCGGTTGTGGGCTTGCGTTTCTAAGTCGCCGATCTGCTGATTAATGAAAGCGCAGGCTTCTTTGACGTAGTGGATGTAGTATGTATCGCACAATCCACACTCGCTGCACAGTTCTTTAGCAGGGCGGCGGCTAGTGGGTTTTAAGGCTTTGGCTTTTTTATGAGGAGAAACCGAAGTCATATAAATTCGTTGTTTTATCCAGGCATCGCTTTTACTACAATACCTTCATAGGCTATGAACTTGACGATAGAAATTGAAGATGAAGAGGATAAGCTTTTTCTAGCGGTAGTGATAGATTGTTCTGATGTGCTGGCTTATGAGCAGATGAAGGAATAAGTTGTTGCTGGATTTTTTGAACGAACCGCGAAGTACATAAAGGGCACGAAGAAAAGAAGATTTTACTAATGATTTCGGATAATTTATTAAGGAAAATTGTAGAGGCAGGGCATCGATAGTCTTTCGGGTTTTAAAATAATTTAACTTGTACGTGCCATTGATAGACATGACATCCAAGTCTAACTAAACTGTAGTGAATGATTCGGGTAAATATTCAATTTGAGAAAGCAGTGAGTAATCTGCTAGAAACGGGCTAAAAAGTAACAAATTTTACCATAAAAATTACGCGATCAATAACTATTCTTAACATTATTGATTAATTAAATTACTCCTGGTAGCCTAAGTGTATTTGCAAATTGCAAAGCATACTTAGATTACTATACTTGTTTTCCTTGAACTATGATTAGCTATCCAGATTTTCGCGAAAACGGCTATCAAGTGATTAGAGAATTGGGGCGCAATCGGGAAGGAGGAAGAATTACTTGGCTAGCATTAAAAATTGATAGTCAAGAACAGGTGGTAGTCAAGCAGTTTTGCTTTGCTCAATTTGGTTCTAGTTGGTCAGGATTTGAGGCTCATCAACGAGAAATTGAGGTTCTAGAAAAACTAGCTCATCCTGGTATTCCCAAGTATATAGATTCTTTTAGTATATCTGATGGCTTCTGCTTAATACAAGAATATATCAACGCTGAAAATTTGGCAGAACTGATTGGTCATTTTGAATTAGAAGAAATCAAGCAAATTGCTATTCAAGTTTTAGAAATTCTTGTCTATCTGCAAAATCTCAAACCTGGGGTGATTCATCGGGATATTAAACCAGAAAATATTTTAGTAGATGAAGAATGCAACGTTTATTTGATAGACTTTGGTTTTGCTCGCATTGGTAGTCAGGAAGTAGCGGGGAGTAGTGTATTTAAAGGTACTCCAGGTTTTATTCCGCCAGAGCAAATGTTTGAGCCTACCAAGGCTACAGATTTGTATGCTTTGGGTGCAACCTTAATTTGTCTGTTGACAGAAATTAGATCAACAGAGATCCGTGAATTGTGCGATCGCAATAATCCATATCAAATTCAGTTTCAAAATCGCCTACCCCGCCTAAGTCTAAGCTTTATAGGCTGGTTGGAGAAAATGGTGCAACCCCTACAAAAAGACCGTTTTTCCACTGCGAAAGAGGCGTTAGCAGCACTCAAACCAATTGATGTTATCCGTGTAGCGGGAGTTGATTTCAGTGAAACAGTGCTGGAGTTCAAAGCGAACCGATTAGGGGAAAAGCTAACGCAAAGTATCACAGTGGAGAACCCCATAGCAGATACTTTACTACAAGGTAGATGGGAAGTTGCACCCCATCCTCATGACCCACCACATACGCCAGACGATCATGCTTGGATTGCGGTGACACCTGCTCAGTTTGTCGGGAATCATACTCAGTGTCAGGTTTTGGTGGATACGAGTAAATTGATGGCGGATAAGCAGTATAAACGTCAACTGATACTGCACAGTAATGCTTATCCAGCGACTCACACTTTAACAGTGAAGGTGCAGACGGCTGCTTTACCAATTGAAAAGCGAAAGATACCCTTTGGTAGTTTAATTGGGCTGTTTTTAGTGTCTGTGGTGGTAGGTGGGGCTACGACTTGGTTTATTACTAATGCTGCAACTGCGGTTGGAAGTTTGTTGTTAAAAACTTTTGGATACGGGTTGATTCTGTTTATCGGTATTTCCTCACTTATGCTTGGGTTTTGTCTCGGTTATTGCTTACTAAAGCGAGGAAACTCTGTAAGTCAGGCTGTGAGTGTGGCTGTAGGTGCGGCTGTGAGTTTTGCTGTGAGTTTTGCTGTGAGTGGGGCTGTGAGTGGGGCTGTGGCTAAGGCTGTGGGTATGGCTGTGGGTATGGCTGTGGCTTGGGCTGTGGTTAAGGCTGTGGCTAAGGCTGTGGATTGGGTTATAGGTTTTGCTGAAGACTCATTTACAAATGTGCTGATACTACTAATATTAGGATTTGGATCTGCTGTAGGAACTGGGATAATAGCAGGCTTTCTAAATCCATTTATTTTGTTAGCACTAACAGGAACCAGTTTACCTACACTTTCTATGCTGCTTTATTCACCCCTCAAAACACGTAAGTTAATCACTAAATATCGTGACTCTGAAGAATATTTAATCAAGCCGTAATTCAACAGATACCCAACTTCTTAAAAGATGTTGCTGGCGAATAGGTGGTAATAATTTGTCGCTTATCCCGAAATCCCGCCGTCACCCTAGAAGGGTGCGGCTAATCGTACAAAGCCCACGAAGGTGGGCTTCATGGTGTTAGCCCCAGGCTTCTAGCCTGCGGGCGGTGTATCGGGTAAGCAAGAGAACAGTTTATATCAATGGTTGAGGGGTGAGGCGTATTGATTTATGAGGAAGATAAAATCGCACGCTCTAAAAAAGAGCGATCGCAATGATAAAATCAACATATAACTACTTAATACTATCTAAAATCAAAAAATAATATAGATTAAACCTATGTCTAACAAACACATTACAGAATATTTCAACTTTCTTTCTCCTGAAGACATTCGATTGCAAAACTCTAGAATTGGAATCGAAACAATCCTTTATGAATATATTGATTGTGGGAAGTCACCAGAAGAAATTGCTCAGATATATACATCTTTATCTTTAGAACAAGTATATGCAACTATCCTTTATTATCTGCAAAATCAACAAGCTGTCAGTGATTATATGAAAAACTGGATAGAACATAGTCATAGAATGAGAGAACAACAACGCCTAAATCCTCCTCCATTATCGGAAAAGATGCGCCAAATGCGAATTGAAAGACAGGCCAAAATTCATTCTTCGCCTAGTTCAAAATTCACACCAGCATAAATTTCACTGAAGGGAATTTGAAACTCTATTTTCTGGAGTGCTAATACAGCATCTTCTGATTCATACTCACTTAATACCCATTGACTCTCAGCATTTTTCGTAAACTGCTCAATGAGATATTCATATTGGTCAATTATGATATATTCTTTTAAAGTCGGGATAGAACGGTAAAACCTAAATTTGTTAGTTCTATCATGGTTTTCTGTAGATTTAGATAATACTTCTACAATCAATAAGGGATTTGTCACTGTTGTAGTACCACTTCCTTCATATATTGGTTCTCCCTGAATAATCATGACATCTGGATATGTGTAGATGCGATAACGCGGTATCCACAATTTGACATCACCCATATATATTTTGTAATTTTGGCTCCTCATTCTTAATTTGAAATTTGCATAAAAATTACCTGCGATTTCGTTGTGATTAGTTGTTCCGCCAGCCATTGGTACAATTTCTCCATCCCAATATTCATTTTTGAATTCTGAGGTTTGTTCTAGTTGTAGATATTCTTCTGGGGTGTAGAGTTTTTTTGGTGTTTGTGTTTGCATAAAAGCTATAAGATTAAAAGTTTTTCTCACGCAGAGGAGGCAGCGCGTTGCGGGGGTTCCCCCCGTTGTAGCGACTGCCGTCGCGCAGAGGCGCAGAGAGGAGGAGAAAGTCTATAAAGGGTAATGTTTGGTTAAATATTCTTGGGCTTCTGTTTGATTTTTAATTATGCTGTCTAGGGTGGCGGTTAGTAAATCATCGAGAATTTGGCGATATTGGGGGCCTGGTTTGTAGCCAAGTTTTTTCAGATCGTTACCATTAATCATAGGTTGAATATTTCTCCAAACTGTTAAATAATGCCAAATCTGTCTGCGGATATTTCTAGGACTTTGCAAGGCAATTAAAATTAGCATTGGTACATCATATTGTCGCAGTAAATTTACTACTTGACTGGGAAGTTTGACAGTAGATAATGATGTATTAACCTCAAATTCTACGTCAGCTAATTTTTGCATTCGGATAATACTGTCCTCTTGCATTTGCAAATTTTTGGCGACTTTATCGCGGTATTTTGGTGCTAGATGGGCAATTAAAGTTTCTAACCGCATTTGCCAATGAATTAATGTTTGTTGGCTGTCAAATCTTTTTAAACAGCGTTCTAATAAGCGTAATTCTCGTAAAATATTCTCATCTAATTTTAGGGTAGGATGAATGCACTGTAATGCCCCTAAGTTATCGAGTAACTGTAAAGCAGGTTTCCAGTAAGGTGCTTCGAGAATATGTTTTAATTCAGCTTTGAGGCGAGTTTGTAAAGCTGGGGTTTTGCTATTCTCTTGTGCAGTGCGATCGTAAACACCACTATTAATGGCATAGCGAATATAGTCTTCAGTTTGTGGTTCTATGTCAAATCCAAAGCGCACAGCAAAGCGTACACCGCGATAAATTCGGGTGGGATCTTCGATAAAACTATTGGCGTGTAAAACGCGAATTTTTTTAGCTTGTAAATCTAGCAATCCGCCAAAGAAATCAAGTAATTCGCCAGCACGAGGGTAAGTTAGTCGCAGTGCGATCGCATTTATGGTAAAGTCACGGCGATATAAGTCTTGGCGAATGGAACTAGCTTCTACTTCTGGGTTCGCCGCCGGATAAGGGTAAAATTCGGTTCTCGCTGTGGCAATATCTACCCATAATGAGTCTAATTCTGGGTCTTTATGCCATAATAACGCCGCAGTTTGAAAAGCTCCGTGAATTTCTAACCGCGCTTCTGGGTGAATTTGCTGTAATTCTTTGGCTAATTCTACACCAGCACCTACATCTGCTGATTTATGAAAGCCATCAACTACTAAGTCGATATCCTTAATCATTAAGGTTCCGCTTGCGTTTTCTGCTAATAGCAAGTCCCGCACAGCGCCGCCAACAAGGTATAAATGCCAACCTCGTTTTTCTGCTGCTTGTGATGCTTGGGTGAGTAATTGCCATAATTGGGGAGTTAAAGCAGCAGATAGGGAAAGTTTGGGACGGAAAGATTCTGAGAGTACAAAATCTCCTTGTTCTCCTGTTTCCCAATTTCCCGCATCGTCTTTTTGATGTAATTCCCGCAAGACATCAGTGCGGGTAACAATCCCGACTAACTGAGCATTATCTAATACTGGTAACCGTCCGATATCATAAGTCACCATCAAAGCTTCAATTTGAGGTAATGTAGTATCTGGTGTGATAGTTTTGACATTTGTTGTCATGTAGCCTTTGACTGGCGCATGACTAAAGCCGTGGTGTAAAGCGATATCAATATCTCTGCGGGAAACAATACCCAAAAGTTGCCCGGTAATATCGACTACAGATAATCCAGAATGCCCATAACGTAATAAAATGCGCTGTGCTTCGCTAATTGTGGTTTCAGGACGAATGGTACGCACAGGAGAGGACATCAAATCTCTGGCTGTTAAGGGATGGGGGATACTGGCTTTAAACTCGTCTATTAGTTGTTTTAAAATAGCTTGAGAATCGACTCCTCGGAGATTCAGCGATGCAGCTTGAGAATGTCCGCCACCACCTAAAGGTAAGAATAAATCATTGAGATTAGTTTGGGGAATTTGCGATCGCCCAATGATTGTCAAGCGAGAATCATCCTCTGATAAAGGATATTCATTTGCCAATAATAAAGCGTCGATTTCCGTTAACTCCACCAATTGGGAAGCCAGACTCGATAACCCTGGAACAAATTCCTTTGTTGGTAAAGTTACCCAAGCAATCGTATATCCACGCAAACAAAGATATTCTAATTTAGCTAACGCCTTGGTTAAAAGCTGTTGCAATTGTGGCGATAAACCAGGGTCAACATAAGTAGAAATTACAGATAAACTGGTTCCTTGTTGCATCAACCAAGCCAAAGCTAAAGCATCCCTGGGTGTGGCTTGCTCGTAGGTTAAAGAACCCGTGTCAACATGAATACCCAAAGCCATCACAGTAGCTTCAGCCGGAGTCAGAGAGATTTGCTGCTGTTGTAATTGTTCCACCATGAGAGTTGTTGTAGCTCCCACAGAGGAAATATAAGTTTGGGTAGCGGGGATATCTGATTCATGTCCCAGGTGATGATCGTAAACGATGATTTCCTGAAGATGGGGTAAATCTAACCATTCAGCAGCCTTACCCAAGCGATCGCGCTGTTGGGTATCGACTATAGTTAAAGAACGAATTTTTTCCCGATTCACCGAACGCCGTTCAATCAGGGGATACTCATCGCGATGTAATGCCAAAAAATCGCGGACAGGTGGATGCGCACCACCAGTAAGTACAATCTTGCTACCTGGTTTTAACCGCGTCAGCCCTACCGCCGCGCCGAGTGCGTCAAAATCAGCTGTAGTGTGGCAAAGAATTAAGTCCATAGTCAAATGTCAAGAGTCAACAGTCAAGAGTCAAGGGTCAATGGTCAATCAACTGTTGACTATGGACTTTGGACTTTTGACTTCGGATTAATGACTATAGTGACGCAATTTCTGATAGTTTAACAGAGAAGCCAAAATCTCAGTGTTGCCTTGTACGATATTCTATATTCTATAGGATAAATATTTTCTGGTTTGCTGACGAACAGTTAGTGAACTTTAAACAGATGCTTGTGGAGGGGAATCTGGACGGGGTTTTAGGACAGAGATGACCTAATGCTAGACAAACCCGATGAAGCAAGAATCTCCTGCTAAAGCTTTGCTGATAGCGGTGAGAGTGTCAACTTTAGTATTTCGCTGGATTGGGAGAAACAAAAATGACCATAATATTTCAAATCGCTTTGTTAGCACTGGTTCTGCTATCTTTTGTATTGGTAATTGGCGTTCCCGTTGCCTATGCTACACCCCAAAACTGGGTAGAGTCTAAAAGACTAATCTGGTTAGGTTCTGGCGTTTGGATCGCTTTGGTACTTTTAGTCGGGTTATTAAACTTTTTTGTGGTGTAGGCGATCACTTACTTACACAACTAAATAACACAGATAATACAAGAGCAGAAGAGCTAATCTCAAAAGTAATGCGGGTGGATTGATTTTTTCACCTGGTTATTTTTGCCTGATTGTGTTCCTCTGCTCTTCTATCTTTTCAGAACAAATGTATATTAGCCTTGAAGTATAGTTTGTAAAGAGGCGGTCATGGCAGTTTTTGAGGGAACTTTTACCCAAACAGAACCTTTGCGGTTTGCCTTAGTCATTGGTCGATTTAACGATCTTGTTACCGTAAAGCTGTTAGAGGGATGTCAAGATTGCTTGAAACGCCACGGTGTAGATCCCAACCCCCACGGTAATCAAGTTGACTATGTTTGGGTTCCGGGAAGCTTTGAAATCCCCGTAGTCGCCCGCCAACTTGCGCTTTCTCGTCGCTATGATGCGATTATTTGCTTAGGTGCGGTCATTCGCGGACAAACCCCCCATTTTGATTATGTCTCTTCCGAAGTCGCCAAAGGCGTTGCCGCCGCCAGCTTTCAAACTGGCGTACCGGTAATTTTTGGCATTTTGACAGTAGACACCATGCAGCAAGCCTTAGAAAGAGCCGGCATTAAGAGCAATCATGGCTGGGAATATGCAATGAATGCCTTAGAAATGGCTAGCCTGATGCGGCAATTGCGCTCTAATATGGCAGAACCATACGCACTCAATAGCCAATCTCTACCTGCTGCTTTTCCCGGTAGCACCATAGGCAATTTTTCCCCTGAATCTGAAGCCTGAAGTCAATGGTCAAAGGTCAATAATCAGAGACGCGATGAATCGCGTCTGTACAATTGTTAGTTGTCCTCCTTGTCCCCCTTGTCCTAAACTACAAACTTCAACAAGGGGGTTGACAACCAAGAATATATATGAGATATTAATAAATGTCTGGAGATTGCGGGTATAGCTCAGTGGTAGAGCGTCACCTTGCCAAGGTGAATGTCGCGCGTTCGAATCGCGTTACCCGCTTTTAATGATAAATAGGCAATTTAAAAATAATGTTTTTGTGAAGATGTAAACTAGCTTAAGCTAATCTTCATAGGTGTAGTGAAACAATTTTTTGACATCATACTACACTGGATCGTGGTGGCTAGATTCGTAGTAATGTTTGTTAGGTGCAAATTGCCTTGTCGCAGTGAAGTGCAGCCCAAATCTACCAATGGCGCGAGTTAGATAAACTCACTCATGTTTTTAGGCTCCCTATTTTCTAAAAATATCTCAGATTTCTGGGAAAATAGGAGATAAATACGTAAAAACAAGCAATAATTAATACATAATGTATTAATGAATAATTAGCAATGAGCAAGGCGAATCAGGGCACTCTAAACATCTTGGTTAGTTGATTTACTGGTAATCATTGCTTACTGGCTAAACCTCAGAGAACAGTTGTTTTATGAGATGTCGCCACGTAAACTGAAAACTGTGCCATATTCAAAAACCAAAACTGTCTAAATAAAACGACTAAATTTACCTTTTAAGCTCCAGATGAAGACAAAAAAATCATTAAACAAGATTGCTCAATATAGGGAAAAACAGCAAGCAAATTGTCTCTGTCCCAAAATTCAAACTTAATAGATAGTTTTGACAACAGCCCGATTGAACCTCATCTATCCTTGGGAATCTTAGCAGTGTTGGCTGTGCCTTCCCATCTGTAAAAATCTGGAAAATCAAAAACCAGTACCTAAGGTATAGAAGCGGAAATTTTTCCTCACATATTGTAAAAAATAAGCTCAAGTTATTAGAACGCTTGTGCAATCTCAAAAACCTGAAAAAATAGACTTTAATGCGGAATATCCCTGCCCTTGCCGTCGCCGTGGGCGGTTAATTCCGATTACGCTTACAGATGCTTTTGGTTGCGATCGCTGTCAGCAAATTTTTGTGGTGGAAAGCGATCCTTATGTTTTAGAACAACTTTCCACCACTTACCCCTACAAGCGTGCTTGGCGCTGGGTGAGTAATAGTTGGCATGTTGTCCATCCGCGTTGGGGAGAACGGTATCTACCAATAGCGCTGGGCATTATTTTCGTGCTAGTGATTATATGGCTACCATTAGCACTGAAATTAGCAAATGGTTCCACCATTATTGCTTGGGCAATGGTGGCGGTACTTCTGGCTATTTTGCCAGCACTAATGGTCTGGCTTACCTACAGACGTTAACCAATGACCGTTGAAGCTTTGGATGATCTCCCCGAACCCATAAATAGCGCTCAACGCGCTTACCAAGCTTCCCTGAAGCTGGGGATCGCAAAAGGAGTAGACCGCAGTCGTGCTGTATTAGCGATGGCGCGGGCGATAGAACGCGCTTTTGATGATATTCTCGAGGCTAACACTTTAGATTTAGAAGCCAGCCGAGAAATGGCAGTACCGGAGTTAGTTTTAGATTGGCTAAAATTAACTCCCACTAGGTTAGAAACGACTGTGGATATCCTCCAACGGTTGGGGGAATTACCAGATCCGCTACGGCGGGTGAGAAACGCTGAGTATCAACAAGATGATTCTCAAAGTTACTCCCAGTTAATGCCTTTAGGGGTTATCGGTTTTATTTACGAAGCATTCCCCGATTTAGGAGCGATCGCCGCAGGTTTATGTATTAAAACTGGTAATACTATTATCCTCAAAGGCAGTACTGAAGCCAGTCATTCTAACGAAGCGATCGCTAGTGTCTTACAAAATGCAATTGCCGAAGTCGGTTTGCCTCCTGGCTGTTTAGAACTAATTACCACAGAACATGGTGCTTCCGTGCGGGATTTGGTCGTTCAAGACCAATATTTGAATTTAGTCATTCCCTACGGCCGTTCTACCTTAGTACAACAGGTAATGCGCCAAGCTACTTGCCCAGTGTTAAAATCAGCAATGGGTAACTGTTACCTTTACTGGTCGCTCAATAGCAGCTTAGAAATGGTGCGCTGGATGATTATCGATAGCCATGAAAGCGATCCCGATCCAGTCAACGCCATTGAAAAAGTTTTAATTCACCGCCAAGCTTTACCCTCATCTTTAGCAGTTTTGTGGAATAGTCTCAAAGATAAAGGCTTTGAAATCAAAGGCGATGCTGAATTAGTCGAAGCCTTTCCCCAATTGCAGCTAGCTAAAGAAGCAGAATGGGGAACTGCCTATTTAACCAAGACAGTGGCTTTTAAATTAGTAGATAGCTTAGAAGCAGCGATCGCTTGGATTAATCAATACAGTAGCGGTCATGCTGACTGTATTGT
Source organism: Calothrix sp. FACHB-168 (assembly GCF_963889195.1). Classification (NCBI taxonomy): domain Bacteria; kingdom Bacillati; phylum Cyanobacteriota; class Cyanophyceae; order Nostocales; family Calotrichaceae; genus Calothrix; species Calothrix sp. FACHB-168. The sequence goes on along the minus strand of NZ_CAWPNJ010000016.1, from coordinate 121,595 downwards.
CACTGAATCATACCAAGAAAGTCGCCAGTTTGCCTTGGGTGTAAATAGCGCCTCTACTTATATCAATACTTCCCCCCGGTTTTCTCGCAACCCCTCACGGGGAGACTCGATATTTTTAGGAATGTCTAATCAAAAAGGTCATCGAAGGGGATTTATTAGCCTAGAAACCCTGACAACTGTGAAGCATATTGTCCAGGGAAATGGGCGATTTTAAGGCAATACCGTTCCTTATTGCCTATTTTTATCACGAATGACCAATGACCAATGACCAATAACTTAATTTTTAATCCCTGTAGTTGCAATACCGCGAATAAACTGACGCTGACCGATGAGAAATAGTAGCATGACTGGCACAGTTGCAATTGTTACCGCCGCCATCATTAAAGGCCAATTATTGGTAAATTGTTCCTGAAACTCTGCTAGCGCTAGCTGTACGGTTCTAAGTTCCGGGCGTGTAGTAAATACCAAGGGTTTAAATAAATCGTTCCATTCACCAATAAATGTGAACAAAAACAGCGTTACCAAAGCCGGGCGTGCTAAAGGTAACATAACTCGCCACAAAATTTGCCAGCGATTCGCCCCGTCAATGGTTGCGGCTTCTTCTAACTCCACGGGAATTGTTTGGAAATATTGACGTAACAAAAAAATACCAAAGCCGTTGACAGCAGTTGGTAAAATCAACGCTCCGTAAGTATTGATCAAATGTCCCCACTTCAACACCAAAAAGATGGGAATCACCAACAATTGAAAGGGAATCACCAAAGTAGCGATGACAATCAACAGCAGAGCTTGTCTACCGCGAAATTTTAATCTGGCCAGAGCATAACCCGCTAATGCCGAGGTGACAATCTGAAAGGCCGTCACTGCGATCGCTACTAAGGTAGAATTAGCAAACGCCAATAAAAATTTACCTCGCTGCCAAGCATCTTGATAATTAGCTAATGTCCAATTACTTTTCGGTAAACCTCCTACTGTCGCCCCAGATGGAGTCAAAGAAGTGAGGAAAACCACAAATAGGGGTAGCAAAATAATCAAAGCGCCTGTTACTAAGACTGCGAAGCTCAAGAAATCGCTAGATTTCAGATTTAGGCTTGGTTTGGACATGATTGTTGCTTTCTGTGCATTTATATTTGTATTACTAGAGCATCGCCCCCAGCAAAAGCTAATCTATAAATATAGTTACTTGTATAGTTACTTGTTAAGTTAAATTAAATCACAGCGATCGTTACCCTAAACTCATAGGGTAGATTTATTTTTGGTATCAAATGATTCACGTTTACAGGGGTAAACATAACATGCAGCAGATTACAGAGCAATCTGAAATTAATTTCCAAAGCGAAGAATACAAAGACGCATATAGTCGGATTAATGGGATTGTCATTGAAGGCGAACAAGAAGCCCATGACAATTACATCCGACTGGCACAATTGCTACCAGATAGTGAAAATGAATTGATTCGCCTGTCGAAAATGGAAAGCCGTCACAAGAAAGGATTTGAAGCTTGTGGACGCAATTTACAAGTAGAGCCAGATTTGGAATTTGCTAAAGATTTTTTCTCAGAATTACACGGTAACTTCCAAACAGCCGCAGCAGCAGGTAACGTAGTTACTTGCTTACTGATTCAGTCTTTAATTATTGAGTGTTTTGCGATCGCCGCATACAACATCTATATCCCTGTGGCTGATGATTTCGCCCGTAAAATTACTGAGGGTGTAGTCAAAGATGAGTATAGTCATCTCAACTTTGGCGAAGAGTGGTTAAAAGCTAACTTTGCCGAATCCAAAGCTGAACTAGAAGCAGCCAATCGCCAAAACTTGCCTATTGTTTGGAAAATGCTCAACCGAGTAGCCGATGATGCCGAAGTACTGGCAATGGAAAAAGATGCTTTAGTAGAAGACTTCATGATTCAGTACGGTGAAGCTTTAAGTAATATTGGCTTCAGCACTCGCGATATCATGCGCCTCTCCGCTTACGGACTTAAAGCCGCATAAACATAACTTCTAGGGGTAAGGGAACTCCAAAAAATCAATTATTCCGTTCAAGTCGCTGACTGTTGACGGTTCACAGTTAACAGTCAACGGTCAACAGTCAACAGTCAACAGTCAACAGTCAACAATCCCTGCGAGAATATTTTTTACTTGGAAGTCCCTAACTAACAAAAGTCAAGCTGAAGGTAGAAATTCTTAATTTCATACCTTCACCCTCATAGTGGACTGTGTTACCCCTGACGAATCTTACGCTTTGTGTAGTATTTTTAAGAGTAAGTTAATCCCTCTTAACTCACTTAATTCCACGCTTTTGACGCAGCACGCGCCTAATATATCAATACATGTTTGGTCTAATTGGACATCTGACTAGTTTGGAACACGCTCAAGCAGTAGCTCAAGAATTGGGATACCCAGAATATGCCGATCAAGGGCTAGATTTTTGGTGCAGCGCCCCGCCGCAAATTGTCGATAACATTACCGTCACTAGTGTTACCGGACAGAAAATTGAAGGAAAGTATGTAGAATCCTGCTTTTTACCTGAGATGTTGGCAAATCGCCGGATTAAAGCAGCTACACGTAAAGTTCTCAATGCGATGGCTCATGCACAAAAGCATGGGATTAATATCACAGCTTTAGGCGGATTTTCTTCGATCATTTTTGAAAATTTTAACTTGGAACAGTTTAGCCAAGTTCGTAATATTAAACTAGAGTTTGAACGCTTTACCACAGGTAATACTCATACTGCCTATATTATTTGTCGGCAGGTGGAACAAGCTTCAAAACAATTAGGAATTGAGTTATCTAAAGCCACTGTGGCTGTATGCGGCGCAACGGGAGACATTGGTAGTGCAGTCACTCGTTGGCTAGACGCAAAAACAGATGTCAAGGAACTACTACTAATCGCCCGGAATCAAGAAAGACTGCAAAATTTACAAGATGAACTAGGGCGGGGCAAAATTATGTCCTTAGAACAAGCCCTACCCGAAGCGGATATTGTTGTTTGGGTAGCTAGTATGCCTAAAGGCGTAGAAATCAACCCCAAGCTACTGAAGCAACCTTGTTTGTTAATTGACGGTGGCTATCCGAAAAATTTAGGCACAAAAGTGCAGCATCCTGGCGTATATGTGCTAAACGGTGGGATTGTCGAACATTCTCTAGATATTGACTGGAAAATCATGAAAATAGTCAATATGGATGTACCTGCAAGGCAGTTATTTGCTTGTTTTGCGGAATCTATGCTTCTGGAGTTTGAGAAGTTATATACGAACTTTTCTTGGGGGCGTAATCAGATTACCGTAGACAAAATGGAGCAGATTGGTCAGGTTTCAGTTAAGCATGGATTTAGACCACTGCTAGTTTAGGGTATGGGGCATGGGGCATTGGGCATTGGGCATTGGTCAATTGTCTCCCTTGTCTAACTTGTGCCTCTAACCCTTAGCCCTTCATCCCCCTAAATTCTCACCCCTATACCCAATACCCGAACCCTCATACTCATCCCTAACTATGGCAACTACCGAGCGTAAACCGCTACTGTTAGATTTTGAAAAGCCGCTAGCAGAACTCGCCACCCGGATTGACCAAATTCGGCAACTTGCAGAAGAAAATGGCGTCGATGTTTCTGGTCAAATACGCCAATTAGAAGCACGCGCTATGCAACTGCGTGAAGAAATTTTTACAAGTCTATCTCCTTCTCAGAGACTGCAAGTGGCTCGTCATCCCCGCCGCCCTAGTACTCTAGACTACATTCAGTCTATGAGTGATGAATGGATGGAATTACATGGCGATCGCTGTGGTGGTGACGATCCGGCTTTAGTGGGTGGTGTTGGTCGTTTGGGCGGACAGCCTGTAGTCATGTTAGGTCATCAAAAAGGACGGGATACCAAGGATAATATCGCCCGTAACTTTGGGATGCCCTATCCTGGCGGCTATCGCAAAGCCCTGCGGTTAATGGAACATGCTAATAAGTTTTCCATGCCGATTTTAACTTTTATCGACACCCCAGGAGCTTGGTCTGGGGTAGAAGCGGAACATCAAGGTCAAGGCGAAGCGATCGCTTATAATTTGCGGGAAATGTTCTGCTTTGATGTGCCAATTATTTGTACAGTCATTGGCGAAGGCGGTTCCGGTGGCGCACTCGGTATTGGGGTAGGCGATCGCTTAATGATGTTTGAACATTCTGTTTATACTGTAGCCACTCCCGAAGCCTGTGCTGCTATTTTATGGAAGGATGCAGCTAAAGCCCCACAAGCTGCTACCGCTTTAAAAATTATTTCTCATGACTTGAAAAATTTGGGGATTATTGACCAAATCTTACCAGAACCCATTGGTGGCGCTCATTCTGACCCCATCGAAGCCTCTAACACCCTTAAACAAGCTTTATTAGAGAATTTAGACGAACTTAACCGTTTAACCGCTTCTGAACGCCGCCAACTGCGCTATGAAAAGTTCCGCAAGATTGGCGTGTTTACAGAAATTGCCCACTAAAAACCCCCAGATGCTTGATTAGCATGGCAGCAATGCTATAATTGCCTATGACGCTTAAAGATTTTTAACAATCTTCTCAGTCATAGGCGTTTTCATGTTTGACAAACTTAGTCAAAGCGCAATTCATAATTGATAATTCGTAATTCGTAGTTACAATCTTGGTCGGGTTGCTCTACCTAGAAGCAAGACTCAATTTTTAGTTTAGTAACTGCTATGTGATTTTCATGAGTAATTACGAATTACCTATTAGTAATTATTGAACTTAGATGGTTTGTCTCAAATTTGCTGACTACTTTTGAGTGTTACCATGAAATTATCCAGACGGACAATGTGTTGTCATCCCTGGACAAAGACTTAACTATCAGTAAACCCATCATGGCATTGTAATATAACAACTGCCACCGAAAATCGTCGGATTATTTAGATTAAATTAATCTATTCATTAGATTAATTTAATCTATGACCTACCGAGCGATTCACATAATGGGGTGTAGAAAAAGCTTGCAGAACCGCCAACCAATTTGGAAAGAGAATGAGCGTTGAGCCAAAACGATGCGCCTTAATTACTACTGAACTGTGGGATACGGCAAAGATTTTGCACACAGCTTTATTGCTACCACAAGCAGCAATTAATCAATTAATTCTGATTTCTCATACTGGCGTTCTCTAAATCAGTCCTTCGTTGTCGGTCATTTGTTTTGGCTGATCACAAATGACAAAGGACAAAGTTGCCATCGCTACTTTGTCAACATGACAAAGCGCAAAGTCTGAGATAAAACTGCCTTAAATCAGACAAGTAGTTCAACTAACTACCTCAACTTTGCCACAAATGACAAACCTTTACCAAGATTTACTATATGACTATCGCGAGTTCTAACGGTTCTAATCGCTCTCAATCACCTCTAATTCCCGATTTAGCAGATGCTATCACACTCAGACCCGATCGCAATACCCATGACGGCCATGAGCCAGAATTGCATCAGCCAAAAGATGAAGATATGGAGCGAATGACCGCCGCCGTGCATCAAATCCTTCTCGGTGTGGGAGAAGATCCAGAACGTGAAGGTCTATTGAAAACCCCCAAGCGGGTAGCAGAGGCGATGCGGTTTCTCACCAGTGGCTATAACCAATCTCTCGAGCAACTCGTCAATGGAGCCATCTTTGATGAAGGCCATAGCGAAATGGTGTTAGTTCGGGATATTAACTTCTTTAGCCTGTGCGAACATCACATGTTACCTTTTATGGGGAGAGCGCATGTTGCTTATATCCCTAACCAAAAAGTTGTGGGATTGAGTAAGCTAGCGCGGATTGTAGAAATGTATTCCCGCCGTCTGCAAGTTCAAGAAAGACTTACCCGCCAAATTGCTGAAGCAGTGCAAACTATCCTCAATCCTCACGGAGTAGCTGTAGTGATGGAAGCTACTCATATGTGCATGGTAATGCGTGGTGTCCAAAAACCAGGTTCTTGGACTGTGACTAGCGCCATGCTGGGTGTCTTCCAAGAAGAACAAAAAACCCGCGAAGAATTCTTAAACTTGATTCGCCACCAAGCAGCATTTTTCTAAAAGATGAAGCCTCAGGGATGAAGAAGGAAGGACAAATTTCACCCCTCAGACTTCATCCTTAAATTGGCAAATAACCTGGCGACTCGATGTAAATCTTTATCTCCTGGTGCGTTTTCTACACCACTAGATAAATCAATGCCGTCAGGTCTGATCATGCTGAGGGCATCTAAAATATTATCTGGCGTCAACCCTCCAGCTAAAAACCAAGGACAACTGGGGCTAAATTGTTGTAACATAGTCCAATCTAAAGTTTGACCAGTACCGCCCAATTGTTGGGGATGATAGGCATCTAGCAGTAATGTATCTATATAATTGCTATATTCTGCCACTTGCTGTAGATGCTCGCGGCTACGCACCCGAAAAGCTTTAATAATTTCTACTCCTGGTAAAGCTTGGCGCAGCTCTAAGCAAAATTCTGGTGATTCGTTCCCGTGCAACTGCACGCTAGTTAAACCAGACTCTAGAACTGTTTGCTCGATCAATGCAATACTGGTGTTAGCAAACACACCAATTTTGTCAATATTTTTTGGTAACGGTGCAATTGCGGCTTGAATTTGCGCTATGGTAACATAGCGCGGCGAAGTTGGCACACAAATAAATCCTAATGCCGTAGCACCAAGAGAAGCGATCGCTAAAGACTGCTGTGGTTGGGTAATACCGCAAATTTTCACTCGCATATTCATTGAGTTATCTCGGATAAATACCTACGGAAAGGTAGATCTTTTGTCCATATTTTTTAGTTTTTTCCTAATAAATTTTATAATCTTGATGGTTTATATGATTTTCCGATTTAGGAGATACAACCTTGAATCCATCAATTTTACTAGCTGCTGCTGCCTCTGTTCCTGCCACACCCGCTTGGAATCCTACCGTCGGAGCTATTATCAGCATCAGCAGCATTATCTCTGTGTTGCTGGCTACCAGAATTAAATATCCTAATGTCGGACCCAAATTTCCTGGTTTACCTATCAGTGCGACCACATTCATCGGTGCAATGGCTTTTGGTCATATTATCGGTGTGGGGATTGTTTTAGGATTGACTAATATTGGTCGCTTATAATTTTTAGGCATAAAAGCGGGACAATCCTGAAAATTTATTCAGGTTGTTTCTTACCTAAATTGATGCGTTGCTACCGTTTTCAGATTAACTTAACGCTAGATATATTCTGATTAACGGATTCTCTAGGCAGAAAACTAGGTGCTTAGAAGTGCTTAGTTTTCTGCCGATTGTGAATATTTAATATTATTCTTCAACTATTAAGTTTTCTGACAGCATCACAAACTATAAAAACTATTTTGTAACAAACCCAGCGAATTGGTTTGAGAATAAAAGTAAAGATAAAACCTTGAAAGGCTTCTTTCGCTGGTTCATAACAGTAATATAAAATCATCAGTAGCGGTAAAAATAGTGCATAAATACAAAAAGCCGGAAATACAGACATATTTCTAGCAATTTGACGCACTTGAATTTCACCGCGAGATAGATTTTCGCTGTCTATTTCATCTAGGCTTTCCATGTATAAAACTGGTAAAAGCATACTGTCTATCTCAAAAATATAGTATTACTAAATCCAGCGTTAACTTAACGCTAACATAATCTGTTTTATGTAAGAGTTCGGCTATTTACAAAAATGATAAAATGGGTAAATAAGCCGATACTTGAATTGTTAAAAGTCACAAAAAAGTACTGATTATTAAGTAGGGGATGCATTTATTTCAGCAGATTTGCCGAACAAGAGAGAAATTTGCTGTAATAAGTGCTGCAACAGTTTTAATAAATTTGATTAGTTTTACTGTCAGTCAAATTTGCAACTTGAGAAATTATGGTTGCTGACTGGGCACTTATCAGATTTATTGATTCTTGAGGAAGAATAAATTTATTTTCTCAAAGTGATTAAATATGATTAATTGTCTATTCTAGAAATGAGAGCATTACCCTCAAGACTTGGTATATCTGAGTTTTTAGCGATCGCTCGCCCATAGGCAAATATTGAGTATAAAAACGTACTTGTATTATTTATATCACTTGGAAATGTAAATATCTACTTTTAGGACAATGTCATGCAAACAAATTGGAAAATCGGATCTTTATTTGGCATTCCACTATTTTTAGATCCTTTGTGGTTCGTAATTTTAGGGTTAGCCACCCTCAACTTTGGGGTAGCTTATGAAGCATGGGGAAGCGTTTTAGCTTGGAGTGCGGGAATGGTAATGGCACTGCTGCTATTTGCTTCAGTGTTATTACACGAACTTGGTCATAGTTTAGCAGCGCGATCGCAAGGAATTCGAGTTAATTCCATTACCTTATTTTTATTCGGTGGAATTGCCGCGATAGAAGAAGAATCGAAAACTCCGTTTAAAGCATTTCAAGTAGCGATCGCGGGGCCTTTGGTAAGTATTGGGTTGTTTTTTATCCTGCGGGTGCTATCTTACGTCTTACCAGAAACTAGCCCCATTAGCGTCATGGTGAGCGATTTAGCGAGAATTAACTTAGTTGTCGCCTTATTTAACTTAATTCCCGGCTTACCCCTAGATGGCGGACAAGTCCTCAAAGCTGCATTATGGAAAATTACAGGCGATCGCTTTCAAGCGGTACACTTAGCAGCAAGGGCGGGACAAATTTTAGGTTATGGAGCGATCGCGTTAGGTTTTGCTATAGACTTTTTTACCAGAGAACTAGCCTTAGGTTTGTGGATTGTCTTGATAGGTTGGTTTGGAATTCGCAACGCCAACACCTACGACAGCGTCACCACATTACAAGAAACTCTGTTAAAAGTCCCAGCTAGCGATGCAATGACTCGCGATTTTCGCGTAGTTGACGCCGAGCAAACATTGCGTTCCTTTGCTGATTCCTATTTATTAGATAGTAATGCGCCACCAATTTATTTTGCAGCTGCTGATGGACGTTATCGCGGCATGGTTGCCATTGATGATTTACGCTTAGTAGAAAGAAGCTCCTGGGAAACCCAAACTCTTCAAAGTATCGTGCATCCTTTATCAGAAATACCTACAGTAGCCGAAGCTACTGTTTTAGCAGAAGTAATTAATAAAATGGAGAATGAACAGTTACCAAGGATTACCGTACTTTCTCCTGCTGGTGCAGTAGCTGGCGTCATCGATCGCGGAGATATTGTTAGAACAATAGCGCAAAAACTTAACTTGCGAATTGGTGATGCAGAAATTAAACGCATCAAAGAAGATGGTAATTATCCATCGGGTTTGCAATTAGGCGCAATTGCCAAATCAACTACAAATTAATCTCTGATACCAATTCTGGATGAATTTGCACTTCACTGATTACCTCTCTGTTTCTTGGCGCACTTGGCGTCTTCTCTGGGAGACGCTACGCTTTGGCGGAAGCCTCTCCCAGAGAAGGCGGTTCATTAATAAATATTAAGTGCATCTTTATCAAGGATTGGTATCAGTTGATGGAAAATATCTTTAGCCATTTGTAAAATTGACATTCAATAGACAATCAAAAGCAGTGCGATCGCAGGCAGTAGATAATTATATGGGTAACCCAACATCAAAGCGGCTTTGTTGGCTTACCCAACCTACAATTATCTTTCATTGAACTGTTTCAGTCTATAAGCGAAAGTTAACTAAAGTAAAATTGAATTTTTAAATTTTATTATTGTTACAATAAATACTTTAAATTTGCTGAATATCAGCTATTTTGGCTTTGTTAGCTACTATATATAGATTTGTGATTTCTAAGTCTAGTATAGATTGTCTTTTATCTACTGACTGCCAGTTGCTCGCCATTTTAGGGATAAGTAAGTTAAAATATATCATCCTGAAGATGGATGATTTTTGCAAAAATTTAATTATTTATATTGCACATTCTGAAAAAATATTATAAATTATTAACATATAGGGGAATAAAATAATTTTGTAGTTTCAAAAACTAAATCCTGCTTAATACAGATACTGTAACTAGTGAAATTTTTAAGTTAAATCTTAAACGTTACTAGGAATATATTTTTTATTGTCACATCAGGGTTTCGAGAAAGAAAAACTTGATTAACAATTGCCAAATATATTTTGCGTAACTGCCATAAAAGTAATATTATTGCTGGAGGTGAAAGATAAAAATTTGTCATTCACCAACACGATCGTTGCTGATAAAGCTTATTAACTGTCAGTCAATCTGCAAAACAAATTTGGCAGTTACAGATATTTTTTAAAGTTCATTATTTATTCCCAAATTCTATTTGCTATTAAAAAATCGTCTTTGTTACGATCGCAATAGCAGCATATATCAGAACGCATCTACCACAAATGTACAGTCCTTATGGAGTTATTCTGGCGATGCAACTAAACGAATTGGTAATATCTGAAAATATACAAGAAGAAGCTTGGCAAGCCTTAGAAAAGTCGATTATCTATTATCAAGGTCGTCCTGTTGGGACTTTGGCCGCATACGATTCTTCTGTAGAGGCGCTAAATTACGACCAATGCTTTATCCGAGATTTTGTATCTTCGGCGCTGATTTTTTTGATTAAGGGGAAAACAGAAATTGTCCGCAATTTTCTGGAAGAAACCTTAAAGTTACAGCCTAAAGAAAGGGCTTTAGATGCATATAAGCCAGGAAGAGGTTTAATTCCGGCTAGCTTTAAAGTTGTCTCTGTGAATGGAGAGGAATATTTAGAAGCAGATTTTGGCGAACACGCGATCGCCCGCGTCACACCTGTGGATTCCTGTCTCTGGTGGATTATTTTATTGCGTGCTTATGTTGTCGCTACCAAAGATTTTTCCCTAGCTTATCAACCTGAATTCCAAACCGGTATCAGGTTAATTATGGAAATCTGCTTGGCGAATCGCTTTGATATGTACCCAACGCTATTAGTTCCAGATGGCGCATGTATGATTGACCGTCGCTTGGGTATATATGGTCATCCCCTAGAAATTCAAGTTTTATTCTACACGGCTTTGCGTGCTGCTCGTGAATTACTAATTTGTCAAGGTAATCAAGATATTGTAGCCGCAATTGATAATCGCTTACCGCTTTTATGCGGTCATATTCGTCAACATTATTGGATAGATATTAATCGACTGAATGCAATTTACCGTTTTAAAAGTGAAGAGTATGGTAAAGGTGCAGTCAATTTATTCAATATATATGTAGACTCACTTCCTTATTATGAATTAGACAAATGGTTGCCAAGAAAAGGTGGTTATTTAGCTGGTAATGTAGGCCCTTCCCAACTAGATACGCGCTTCTTTTCTCTTGGTAATTTGATGGCGATTGTTTCTGACTTAGCAACTGACGAACAGTCCCAAGCAATTATGACTCTGATTACCGAACGTTGGGAAGATTTGGTTGGAGATATGCCAATGAAAATCTGTTTTCCAGCCTTAGAACATGAAGAGTATAGAATTGTCACAGGCTGCGATCCTAAAAATATTCCTTGGTCATATCATAATGCTGGTAGCTGGCCTGTGTTGATGTGGATGTTGGCTGCTGCTGCGGTAAAAACTAACAATCTAGAGTTAGGTAAAAAAGCGATTGAAATTGCTCAATCACGCTTGAGTGAAGATGAATGGCCAGAATATTACGATGGTAAAAAAGGTAGATTAATTGGTAAGCAAGCTAGGAAATATCAAACCTGGTCAATTACTGGTTTCTTATTAGCAAAAGAACTGATAGCTAACCCCAGCTATTTACGACTGGTGAGTTTTGATGAATTATCACCAGAATCAATTTCTCGTGCTTGTGAGTTTGAAATTAGCAGTATCGATCCATATCTTCCTAGATAGAAGTAAGGTTTTCTTGCTTAGGTAGAATAAATAAGCTTTTCAAAGCTCCTGTATATCAGGGGCTTTTATTTTAAAAAAACCGCCCAGACTGAGAGAGTAAAAATTTTGACGATCGCTTTGGGGTGATTTCTGCTCTTGGCGGCAATTCCTATGTCACGATGATTAATTGAATCGCTATCACATTTTTACTATTTCCATGATAAACCCGCGTCAAATAGCATTTTTAGCCCTGCGAGATGTTCACAAAGGGGCTTATGCTGATGTTGCTCTTGATAAAGTGCTGCAAAAAGTTAAGTTACAAGATAGCGATCGCCGTTTAGTTACAGAATTAGTTTATGGTAGCGTCAGAAGACAACGCACCCTTGACGCCTTAATTGACCAATTTGGCAAAAAGAAAGCCCATCAACAACCAAAAGACTTGCGCACGATTCTGCATCTTGGCTTTTACCAACTGTGCTATCAAGAACGTATTCCCGCTTCTGCGGCGGTAAATACTACAGTTCAACTAGCTAAGGAAAACGGCTTTCCCGGATTAACCGGTTTTGTCAATGGGATGTTGCGTCAATATATTAGACAAGCAGGGAAAAATGGGGAAATACCCTTACAATTACCAGAAAATCCGGCGGAACGTTTAGGGATTTTACACAGCTTTCCAGATTGGATAATTCAAGTTTGGCTAGAACAACTGAGTTTTACGGAAACAGAACAGTTATGTGAATGGATGAATCAATCACCCACCATTGATTTACGTATCAACCCGCTACGCACTTCGATTGATATGGTAGAACAGGCGTTAAAATCGGCCGATGTGTTAGTTAAGCGTCTGCCTCATTTACCCCAGGCTTTACGCTTAATTAGTAACAGTGGCGCGATTCAAAATTTACCCGGTTTTCGTGAGGGTTGGTGGGTTGTTCAAGATAGTAGCGCCCAATTAGTTAGTCATTTGCTTGACCCCCAACCAGGTGAGGTGATAATTGATGCTTGTGCTGCACCTGGGGGGAAAACTACTCACATTGCTGAATTGATGGGGGATAAAGGAAAAGTTTGGGCTTGCGATCGCACTGCTTCCCGATTGCGCAAACTCCAAGAAAATGCACGGCGCTTAAATTTACAATCGATAGAAATTTGTACTGGAGACAGTCGCGAGTTCTCACAATTTACTCATACCGCAGATCGGGTTTTACTCGATGCACCCTGTTCTGGCTTAGGAACTCTCCACCGTCATGCTGATGCGCGTTGGCGACAAACACCAGAAACAGTCCAGCAACTTTCTCAACTGCAAAAAGAATTAATATCACACACGGCAACTTTTGTCAAGACTGGCGGAGTTTTAGTCTACGCTACTTGTACTCTACACCCAGCAGAAAACGAAGCGGTAATTTCTCAGTTTTTAGCTGAGTCTCCCGACTGGAAAATAGAACCGCCGAGTGCAGAGTCACCAATATTTGCCTATTCTACCCCCCAAGGCTGGTGCAAAGTCTGGCCGCAGCGACATAATATGGATGGCTTTTTTCTGGCTCGCTTAAGAAAAACTAATGATTCCGGGTGATTACTGTAACGAGACTGTAGGATTTGATCGGGGTTAAAATCTCCCAGAGGATGCAGCATGGTTACTGATTCCAATGTGAAAAACTTAGTGAAAATCCTGATCGGTGCAGCCTGGATTGACGGTGTAATCCAGCCGGAAGAAAGACAATACCTGCGGGAAATAGCCCAAGCCAAAGGTTTAGCTACCGATCCGGAAATCAAGCCTTGGTTGTACGAATTAGTTCCGGTACAGCCAAAAGAGTGTTATAGCTGGGTGCAAGAATATTTAGGCGATCGCCCAAGTATTGAAGATTGCGTCAGCTTAATTGAAGCGATTAGTGGTTTAATTTACAGCGACGGCGATGTAGCGATCGAAGAAGCGCGACTACTGACAAAATTACAGGAGATTACCAAAGCTAGCGAGTCAACCCAAGCAGCCCACACTACTTTACTCAAACAAATTCAAAAGCTTTATCGGCGTTGGGTTGAAGTGCAAAACTAACTGAGATATATGATTGTTGAGTTAATCAGACGCGGTTGATCGCGCCTGTGGAAGAGTTTAAAATTTGCTAATTTAATTCAGCTTTTTCACTGCTTATGACTTCGGTTCGCCCAGACCCGGAGTTTCTTCTTTTTTCACTTGGGGAACAAAGTCAGGACGTTCTTTGCTTTCCCAACCGGGGGGACGCTTAGAATTATACCAAGCGATAGAACCGATGGTAACAGCAGCAATAAAACCAAATACATAAACAAAGGTAAAAGCAAACGGAAAATGGGGCCCCTTTACCGCCTGTGCTGCTGTCTGCATAAATAAAAGCATGAGTATATTCTCCTAGCTTAGGTAACGCTACTTAACAGACTATAAAATGAGCGTAACACCTAACATCCCCCATGAGTTTGAATCACTAGTCATTAGTCGTTAGTCATTGGTCATTAGTTATATTAATCCGCGTTTTGATACGTAATTAAGATTCTCGTAGGGGCGGGGTTTCCCCGCCCTTGTGTGAGTTTCAATGTTACGTTTTAGATTGCAGTTTAGTATCAACCGTCAACCGTCAACCGTCAAAAATTACTTACTGCGATGAAGATGGTCTAAGTCTTTCCCGCCAAGAAGGTTGTGATGGGGATGAATTACCCGAACTACCGGATGAACTACCACCGGATGAACTACCACTGGATGATGAAGACGATCGCCTAGATCTGCGAGGTGTGGAAGGCTCAGATGATTCTACGCGCCTGCGCCGTCTGGAGCGAGATTCGGAAGAATCGCTGTTATTGTTATTGCTAGATTCTTCGCTGCGATAGCGCCGCCGTCTCCGAGATGAAGATGAAGATGTGTCATTATCTTGCTGTTGGTAATAACGTCTGCGGCGTCTGGGCGTTTCTTGTTGTTGTTGGTCTTCTTGAGAATATCTGCGCCGTCTTCTTGATGAACTTTCTTCGTTATTATTGTCCTCGTCGTCATCTGAGGATATGGCTTTATTGACAATTCGTCCTGGTTTTATGGGTTTAGCTTTAATGGTAGCTTTACGACCTTCGAGTTTAGGACGTGCCGGAAACTTTTCTACTGGCATATCTTTGACAGCTTCTTCCATAAATTCGTGCCAGGTGTAAGCCGCACTACCACTACTACCCCAGGTAGGGCGATTGTTATCATTTCCTAACCAAACTCCAGTTACCAATTGGGGAATGTAACCAATAAACCATAAATCGCGGGCTTCGTCGGAGGTACCAGTTTTGCCTGCAACTTGTCTATTATTTAATTGGGCAGCAGCGCCCGTACCAGCTTCCACCACATTGCGGAGCATCCAAGTCATAATTGCGGCACTATCAGCATCAAGCACCCGCTTGGAGGCGAAATTTGCTGACCAAATTACTTCACCTTGGCGGTTGAGGATACGGCGAATACCATGTACTTCTGTGTGTAAGCCTTGGGTGGCAAAACTACCGTAGGCGCTAGTTATTTCTAGCAAATTTACTTCATTTGAGCCTAAAGCTAGGGAATATGTGGGCTTCAGTTGAGATTTAATGCCCATTTCTTGGGCAAGCTTAATTGTTGGCTCAAATCCCACATCAATTAAGGCTTTGACGGCAATGATATTAATAGAACTGGTGAGCGCATCGCGCATTGTCATCCAACCGCGAAATTTTTCGCTGTAGTTTTTGGGTTCGTAGCCATCGACTACAAGGGGTGCATCGAGGTAGCTTTGATAGGGACTTTTACCAGATGCGATCGCTGTTGCATAAACAAAGCTTTTAAAAGTCGAGCCTGGTTGGCGTTGGGCTTGTGTCACCCGGTTAAACTGGTTCTTACCAAAGTCTTTACCCCCAACCATCGCCTGAATTTCCCCATTGCGGGGATCGATGGCTACCATTGCGGCTTGTTTAAAGTTTTCCCAGCGTCCCTGATTTCTCAGTGTTTTGGCTACGGCTTCCTCTGCAAATTTCTGCCAAGTTGGGTTTAAAGTGGTTTCTACTACCAAACCCCCACCAGCTAACACATCAGCAGAAACATACTTAGGCAATTCTTGTTGAATAAAGGTAGTAAAGTAGGGAAATTCTACTTGCAGTCGCTTCGGTAAACTGCTGTTGAGGGTAAGGGTTTCTTGGCTGGCAGCTTCCCTTTCAGAGGCATTTATTATACCATCTTCCTGCATTCTTTGCAACACCAAATTCCGCCGAGCTTTGGCGGCTTGGGGATTTCTGTCTGGAGCATACAGGCTAGGGGCTGGCGCTAAACCGGCAATGGTCGCCATTTCTGGTAATGTCAGTTGATCTACGGATTTACTAAAGTAGACCCATGCAGCATCAGCTACACCATAAGCCCCAGATCCCAAATACACCAAATTCAAATAACGCTCAAGAATTTGGTCTTTTGTTAATTCTTGCTCCATCTTTTGCGCTAACCGCACTTCTTTAAGCTTGCGCCAGATAGTTTTTTCTTGTTTGATAAATAAAATCCGGGCTAGTTGTTGGGTAATGGTGCTACCGCCTTCTACAACATTTTGCGATCGCAAATTATTCCAAACAGCTCTAACTATACCTTGGGGATCGACGCCATTATGTTGCTGAAATCGCCGATCTTCGGAAGCAATGAAAGCTTGTTTTAACTTATCTGGTATTTGCTCTAGTTTGATCTGGTCTCTAGCAGCTTCCCCTTGCTGTTGTAAGATACTACCGTCTACCGCTTTAATTGTCAAAGTTTGTTCGCGGACAACAGCATTTAACTCTGATTTATCTGGTAGAGTCCGGTCTATGCTAGCAATTCCATAATTAAATGCAACGATCCCACCACCGATACTTAAGCTTCCCCAAAACCACAAGCGACGATAAAAGGGTTTTTCTTTGGTGGATAGTTTAGCAATTACTCCAGATGAGACTTTTTGCATCTGGCTAAGTACTTGCTTTCCTTTGTCCAGCTTTGTTGGTGGTAAGTTCTCATTTATAGATTCTTCTGGGACAGATTCTTCATTTTCGAGATGATTACCAGATGACAATTGTGGTTGCTCCTTGTCAGATGCACTTAAATCAGTTGTTCCTTGCTTGAACCAGGAGGTAAGTTTCCTCACGTTAGTTTCTCGCTCAAATGTAGTTGCTATCTAACCACCAGTATGGTTGGGGTTAGTGTATCGCCTTTGTGTTAGTATAATATCCCATAAATAAACAAGTGAATTTAGTAAAATACAATGTTTTTTTGGAATTCTTTAGATTTGATCCCGTAAATATTAATACAAAAATTTATGAATTTTCACAGCTAAAATACTGTGATTAGCAACTAAAAAATATGCCGCTAGGTATAAGCAAAAAGACAAGTAGCATATCTGAAACAGACAAACTCACCACAGATGCGATCGCAGCGATCGCCCTTGGGAGTAATATTGGCGATTCACAAGAAATCTTAGAAGCGGCGATCGCGACTTTAGCCAACACTCCAGGTATTTTTCTCCAGGCAAAATCACACTGGTATCAAACCGCAGCCATCGGCCCGCCACAACCAGATTACTTAAACGGCTGCGCCCTAATCAAAATATTCATGCTCCCGCATCTGTTATTAGAAACATTATTAGCAATCGAACAAAAATTTGGGCGTGTACGTCAAGAGCGGTGGGGCCCCCGTACCCTAGATTTAGATTTGCTGTTATATGATGACTTAATTATTGATACACCCACCCTGCAAATCCCCCATCCGCGAATGCGGGAGCGGGCGTTTGTTCTGGTTCCCTTGGCAGAAATTGCACCTAATTGGGTAGAGCCAGTATCCGGATGTGTTATTAAAGATTTGGTTAAAGAGGTTAACTGTTCTGATGTACATTTATTGATGGGCAGTTAAAATTACACCCCATAAACGCAGGAAACCTAGGCCTAACAAGCCTGAGAGTTGGCCTGTGTATCTAAAGACACTCAATTATACTATGCCACTAGGTAGAGAATTACCACAGCTGCTAAGACAACGTTTGTTCTATAAAGGACGCAAGTTTAACTTTGAAGTTAATCGCTTGCGCTTACCTAACAAAGCCGAGGGCGAATGGGAATGTATTCGTCACCCCGGTGGTGCGCTAGCTGTGCCTGTGACAGCCGATGGTAAGCTGATACTGCTGCGTCAGTACCGCTTTGCAATTCAAGGAAGAATCATCGAATTTCCCGCCGGTACTCTAGAACTCAATGAAGATCCCCTAGAAGCAGTACAGCGAGAACTTCAAGAAGAAACCGGTTATCGTGCCCAAAAGTGGGATAAATTAGGAGAGTTTTTCCTCGCTCCTGGATATTCTGACGAAATCCTCTATGCATTTCTGGCGCGAGATTTAGAAAAGTTAGAAACACCGCCAGCAAAAGAAGAAGACGAAGATATCGAAATTCTTTATTACACTCCCGAAGAACTGGAGAAAGCCTTTATCGATGGCGAACCAGTAGATGCGAAAACGATTTCTAGCTTTTTGTTAGCTCGTCCTTTCTTAACCTAAAGTGTTGATATGCTCATCGAATTAGCAATTGGCGACGCCTACGGTGCAGGCTTTGAATACGCTAATGAAGTGAGCGTCTATAACGATTTGAGTCGATACGTATCACATCCGCGTCATCGACTCATACCGGGTAGCTATACAGATGATACCCAAATGAGTATTGCGATCGCTGAAGTTATAGTATCCCTAGCACCGTGGACACCAGAAGTATTAGCACAGAGTTTCGTTACTTGCTTTAAACGCGATCGCCGAGAAGGTTACGCTAGTGGATTTTACCATTTTCTTCTCGAAATTCAAGATGGCAGCGAGTTTTTAGCCAAAATTCGCCCACATAGTGACAAAAGCGGTGCGGCAATGCGTGCAGGGCCAATTGGGATTTTCTCCACACCCGAAAAAGTCATCGAAGCCGCAACCATTCAAGCCGCTATTACCCACAATACACCAGATGGCATTAACGCCGCCGTTGCCGCCGCCTTAATGACGCACTATTTTATTTATAAACTCGGGCCGAAACGCAAATTAGGACAGTTTATTGAAAGCTATGTACTATCTGGCGAATGGTCAAAACCGTGGGAAGGTAAAGTTAAATCTAAAGGCTGGATGAGCGTCAGAGCAGCCATTACCGCAGTCATTCGCAACGATAGCATGAGCGAACTATTGCAAGATTGTATCGCCTTTACCGGCGATGTCGATACAGTTGCCACTATTGCCTTAGCGGCTGCTTCTTGCAGTCAAGAAATTGCTCAAGATATCCCTGCACATCTAGTTACAGGGTTAGAAAATGGAACCTACGGTAGAGATTATCTCATCGAATTAGACAAACAATTGATGAGTTTAGTAGGTAAAATATAAAGCCGATATCTATTGCGCTCTAACTCTTAAAACCCACATAACCAAGTAGACATTTCTCACCTAAAATCAAACATCTTAAGACAACATCTCATTAACTCATAGCTCATTCTCCGCGTACCTCCGCGCTTACCTTAGCGATACTTTGCGTTTAAATTTCAACTATCCATTCACAACGATTGAACCCTTATTAATAATTGCTATAATCACAATTACCAATGTTGCATTAATGTTGACAATAAAATGAACAGCTTACCGACAAATAACATATTTTTTATTTTAGGAATTATCTTTATCTTTATTGCTGTACTAGGACAAACTAAACTAGGTTTTGCCGAAATTAATCCCGGTTGTTTTGGCAGAATTTTAGCCTTATTTATAGGGTTATTCAGTTTAGCAATTGCGCTAGGTTTGGGAACCCCTTCTTTAGAAAGCCTAAATTTATTGATTCAATATCTCACTAATCAACTGCAAAACCTGGGCGGATTTGCTAATGATTTATTAGGCTCTTAAGCAAATAAGAGCAATTCAAAATTCAAAATTCAAAATTAAGAAACCAGACAGAATGAGAATTTGAAAAACCCAACAAACCCCTGGAAATGTTGGGTTTCACTTCGTACCCTTCGGGAAGCAAGCTACAACCCAACCTAAAATTATGCTTCACTGAACCTGATTGCATTCTAGAGGGTATGGCAGTGCCATACCCCTACAATTTTTCTCAAATTAATATACAGATGAAACCCCTTACTAATGACAAATGACTAATGACTAATGACAAAAAATTTTGTTAGTAATAAGCTCCTACCAAGCTATAAGTTAAACTAGCTAATACTATCAACGTGATAATTACATAAGCAAATTCTCTTCGCCAGATAAAAGTAAATAAAGAAATTACTACACGCAAAACAGGAATAGCTATTAATAACAGCAACCCTAGCTGAATAATACCGCGCCGGCTACCTGCTAAAACAGCATTAATCACACCTAATGGCGAACAAAACTCCGCAGGTTCTCCTTGAAAAAATTTATAGTTGACAGGTTCAGAACCATGCCGCATTAAGTAGAGAATTCCCCCTATAAATACCACAGTACTCGCTAGCAAAACGCCATATCTTAGCAAGTTGCTCAAGATGGTTTCTAGCGATAGTTCACCAAATGTTTTTGTAGAATTCTTTTTATGCTCAATTTCACTCACATGAGGTAACTTAACTACTATATTGGCTTGAGACTTTGGTAATTGTTCGATATCAGCATCTAAATCTTTTGATGGAAAAGCTATAGCTAATACTTCAGTATCGGGCTGTGGAGATGAGAGTGACTGAAAATTACCATCAAATTTATACATTTTACAGTCCTCCTATGACATTGTTGTAGACCATCTTCACAGCCATGATGACTAGTACTAGACTAAATACTAGGCGCAAAGTTTGCGTTTTAGTACCTAACAGCACTCTAGCACCCAAAAAAGCACCAGGTAATACTCCTAACATTACTGGCATTGATAATCCTGGATCGATGTAACCTCTGGCAAGGTAAACTCCAGCTGAAGCTGCTGCTGTGACACCAATCATAAAGTTGCTAGTGGTAGTAGAAACTTTAAAAGGTAAACGCATGGCTTGATCCATTGCTAATACCTTAAACCCCCCAGAACCAATACCCAGCAACCCAGAAAGCACTCCTGCTACTACCATGACGCTAAATCCTGCGGGAAGGGAATGAACTTGGTAAGACATCAACCCTTCTGAGGTGGGATAAGTGCTATTGAGTTGCAGATAATTAGCTAAAGGATCGGTTGGTTCGTTTTCAATTCTTTCAAGTCTTGGTCGTTGGGAAAGATATGCTGAATAAATTAGGACGATCGCTAATACAATAGTTAAGGCTTTGACAGACACAAAGGTAGCAATTAACGCCCCAACTATAGCGCCTATTGTTGTCGCAACTTCTAAAAACATGCCTAAACGTAAATTTGCATAGCCTTTTTTAATATAAGTAGACGCCGCACCCAAGGAAGTTGCGATTACAGATACTAGTGAAGCTCCAACAGCATAGCGAATATCAACACCAAAGACTGAAGTTAGTAAGGGAACTATGACAACACCCCCACCTAAACCAGTTAATGCACCAAGGAATCCGGCGATAAATGAACCTATCCAAACTAATAAGGAAAATTCCAGGATATTCAAATTTCATACCTCTTGCTTCGATATATATCAATGTACGATGAGATGTTTTTGTATATTGGTGAATTTACGTTGCATGTGAATTAAATCTGTTAACTCTTGTCATTTTGTCAATAATTAACTGGATGTGAATATTTATCCTTAATACAAGGCAAATAACAGAGAGAAAGAAGATTTTAGTAAACTTTACTTTTCGTAATATAGTTATTTAAAAATCTTAATTTTGCACATCTAAAAACTCTTAGATGAGCGGAGCTTTGTTAAATTCACATTAGACGTAATTTCAGCATTGGTTTATATAAATGATAATTGAACTATGGATTTCTGACAGGCTGATGCCAGATAAATATTATGCGGAGATAACATTTTAGTTTTCTGATACTTCTAGCAGCAGCCGATAAATTTTGAGCATCAGCTAAAAACAAGCGATCGCATTTAATTATTCAGTATATTTACCAGCTTTAGAGAGCCACTTTCTAACAAAATAAAAGCGCCTAATCCCATCAGGACAAAAGGCATAATATTATGTCCATAGCTGGCGAGAAGATCTGCGATCGCTCTATTATGAGTTAGTTTATACGCGGTATAGCACAAGCATCCCACCAGCAGAAAAAATACCGTTAAAATTACTAGTAAGCTTTCTGGGTTACTACTGGCAAATAAAGGAACATAAATGCTGATATTATCTGTACCATTAGCAAAAGTCACAGCCGCTACACTGTAAGTTTGGATGTTCAGAAATTTAGTTAAAAGTGAGTGGCGCGATTGTTGAATTTCTGTCTCTTCATCTTCATCATCATCTTCTGATTGTTTAATTAAAGCACGAATTCCTATCACTATTGGCACTATTCCAAATAGACCAATCCAAGGGCGGGGAATAATCAAACCGCCAAAGAAACCGGGAAGGCTAGCGATAATTAGGGCTGTAAAACCGAGATATTGACCAGCAATAATATGCCACCGTCGGAACGTCGCATTTGCTTGTGAGAAAAACAATGTCAGCATCAGCATATCATCAATATTGGTAGCACTGAAAGCAGCGATGCCGGTGTTAATTGCTGTGACTAAACCACTCATATCAATTTGGGATTTTGGATTTTAGATTTTGGATTTTGGATTGAAACTATAGAACCAAAGCAAGTCTGAAGAGATGTTGTTAAGGGACTTTTCTATCGTTAAATCTGGCGTGAATTTTTTCGACTTCTTGACGCATACCCACAATTAAGTTGGGAGAACGCAACCTTTTAATGTTGAACCATCCACAGGTAACAACTAGATACAGCAAGAAGATATAGGGAAAGGTATCATAAGGCGCTTCGGGAACCGGGAAAAGTGTGCTACCGGGAATTCCCACGCTTCCCAATACAGGAATCATCATGAATCCTATTCCCAAAATAGAAAAGACTATATCTCGCAGGCGCAATTGGCGAATGTGGTACAAGTAAACTGGCGCAGCAATGGAGATGAGAATATACACTGTTAAAAATCCATAGCTACAGATAGCACCCAAATAGCCCATACTCTCAAATAATTTGATTTGAAACACAGACATGACAGCAGGTACTAGAAATGTGAGTAAAGAACACATAGTCACTGCTACATGGGGTGTTTTGTTGGATGAATGCGCTGTACCTAAAGAAGAATGGAACAAACCATGACGCGCCATTAAAAAGAAGATTCTCGCTGCTGGGTTAATACTCCCCAGAATGCAAGCAAAGAAGCTAAGTAATGCACCTAAAGCTACTAATTCTCCTAAAAAACCCACTCCTACTTGTTGCGATAAAAAGCCTAGCGGTTCCTCCGTCGTGGTAATTGCAATTCCCGTATCTCTAAATCCCAGTACCTCTATATAGGTAGTTGCAATATAGAAAAGTCCTGCAAGTATCACGCTACCTTTGACAGCTTTGGGAATGGTTCCTAAGGGGTTTTTTGCTTCATCACCCAAGGATGTTGCACTTTCAAAGCCAGAAAAAGCAAACATCACTAAGACTAATCCTGTGGCTACGCTACCTGGAGTTGTTCCAGTTAAAGTCAATTGAGACATATCTAGCGCAAAGCCTTTATGTGCCCAGATGATGATGCATAAGATAGCAATTAATAAAATTGATAGAGCCTCTATCAATAGCATTGCTACGGCGGAAATTTGAATATCTTTATAAGCTGCATACCAGGAAATTCCTGCACCGATTGCTAAGAGGGTAATACTAGAGGGATGGATACCTAAATGGCCGATTAACATCCCACTAAAGTTAGCAAAACCGCAGAGTACTGACATCCCAGTCAATAAATAGGCTAAGACTAGACTCCAACCACAAATTACACCAGCCGTCGGGCCTAAACCTTTTGTGATGTACGAATAGAGGGAACCAGGAGACGCAGAACGGCTAGCAAATTGATTGATATTAATGCTGACAAATAATAGCCCAATTAGCCCAATTAAAAAGCTTAACCAAGTGCCATTCCCTGAAAGTGCAACTATCAAACCAATGTTAGATGCAGGTATGGTTGTAGGTGCAATGACAGCAAAAGATTGCGCTAAAACTTCTGTGAAAGAAAGACAATCTGGCTTTAAGCCATGAACACTGCGATGGGATGATATTTCCTGTTTCATATTGCTGCTTTGGCGAGGGAATAGTACATATTTCGGGGGGATTAGGGGTGTTTTTAATATTGCCTAAATCAAAATATCCCTATCAAGTAACCCCAAAGTTTGAGCATAATTTTCTGCTATATATCTCAACTCAACAACCTCTATCTTTGGTTGTATTTCTGACGATAGTGGTCATACTACCCCATGTATTTTCTGCAATCAAGTATCAGTAAAAAATAATTTTTAAATTTTGGTTAAAGAATGATTATTTACGATAACTTTATCGAGATTATGTAAATTATTTTTTTAGAAATAAATTATTAATTGATACATCAACTATTAAGATAAAACTAATACCCTATAAGATCGTGGGATTGTGGGGCAATTGATTGGCGACGATATTGGGATCAAGTAAATGTGGGAATTTAGCTGGCAATGGGCATTGTTACTACTTAAATATCAGAAGTATAAAACTCTATTAAAAGGCTAATGTTGTCAAGTAAGAGTTGAAATGGTAGGTTAAAATTAATCGATATTCTGAAAAAATCTGAGGTATTGTAGAAGGAGTTTTCAGAATAAATAAAATTGTTTTTTTGTTACAAAGATGACAATTTATTGAGATATACCTCAACAGCAATTTGTAAAAAGTAGGACATATAAGATGAAAACCTGCAAATATTTTTTGATGCTAGCGCTGTTACTAGTAAATTTAGTTATTGCGCCACCTTCATTTGCCGATCGCCCGAAATTTACGAAAAATCCTGATTATGTAGCGCTGACGAAAGAAATGGAGCGGTTGCAAACTGTGAAAAAGACACAATCTCAATTAGAGGGTTATACACCAGAACAAATTGATCAAGCTATTGATGAGTTAACTTTAGAAAAATATGTGTTTGAATCGGGAGTGGATTGGGGACAATGCACCAATGAAACAGGTAAAACTATTGGTGTATACGGGCCAGAACCAGGACTTGATGATGATGAATACTCCGAAGGATCTGCATTATATTTTTTAGCTAATGGACAAACAACTGAAGATCGATGGAATTGCAAGGGAATTTATCTACCAAATGATGTGAAGGTAACTGCTTTGAGTCAAGATGGACAAACTCAAGAAGTCGCTGGTGGTGTTGCAATTAAGATTCCAATTGGCGCTAACTTAGTTTTGAGAGCAAATCCCGATACTGGGGTGCTGGAATTTAATCAAGCTGGGACAAAAATTGTCAAGTCTGGTGATGTGAACTGGTTTATTCCCAATGTATCTCAAGCAATTGTAGATGCTAGGGTCACTAATGCACCTACTAACAAGGCGTGAAGTACCCACAGACAGGGAAGAGAAAGGGGACAAGGAAGACAAGGGAGACAAGGGGGATTAGTTTGTAGCGAGGTTATATTAACTGTAGACATCGTCTCGTTTAACAATATCATGGCATCGCCTGACAATACGATTGTAGGGGCATGGCAATACCCATTGGTGTCAACTTAATGCGAAACCCGCTTTGTAGCAAGGTTTTTGCCCTCACCCCCATCCCCTCTCCCAGTGGGAGAGGGGAGCAAGAGATTTAATTCCCCTTCTCCTGGGGGAGAAGGGGTTAGGGGATGAGGGCGAAAGTTTTTGTACAACACGCGCCGTATATAGCTTTTAGCTTAAGTTGACACGTATGGGCAATGCCATGCCCCCTTAGCGCATCCATAATTAACGCGAAATAGGCTG
Organism: Calothrix sp. FACHB-168; assembly: GCF_963889195.1. NCBI lineage: Bacteria > Bacillati > Cyanobacteriota > Cyanophyceae > Nostocales > Calotrichaceae > Calothrix > Calothrix sp. FACHB-168. The sequence goes on along the minus strand of NZ_CAWPNJ010000016.1, from coordinate 95,977 downwards.
TATTTGGCATCAAAATGCGAAAATTGCGAAATAGCCTAAATTTTTTGCTGAAAATACGCCAGCTTTATCATTTACACATATTCAGTATTCATTTTTATATTTTTAGTAAACAAAAAAGCATTTCGCTTTCTCATGTATCTCAATCAAGTACTCATTTTCCTATTTTAAGTAAGCAAAAAGCCATTTCACCTTCTCGTTAAGCCTTAATGAGTTCTCATTATTGTGTTTTCCGCAAGTAAAATACTATTTCACCTACTCATTAAGCCTTTTCGCTTACTCGTTTCGGTAAATCACGCACTCATTTTAGTGTTTTCCGCAGATGAAAAAGTATACTGCTTACTCATTTAGGTAAATCGCGTACTTATTTTGGTGTTTTCCGCAGATAAAAAAGTATATTGCTGGCTCAAAATTGGCGATGTTTGACAATAAATTGCTGTGTAGCTAGGCTTTATTGTTTTTAGCAATCGCATTTGTTCTTAGGGAACTCCAAAAAATAAATTATCCCAAATTGTAGGGGCGGGAAAACCCCAACCCTACGAGTTGCAGGTGTGGTAAGTTAATAATTGGGATATTATGCCTAAAGCGCTTGGTGAGATTTTACAATAGAGCGATCGCTCTATGGTACGCGCAAAGGTCTAACTTGCTTCTGTAAGTGCGGGCGCAAATTACCCTCGTATTCTGATAAAGTTGTGGGTTGATACACAGCTATATGCAAGGCTTTATCAGCAGTGGTGTTAAGAAATACCGTAATCCCCCGTTCAGGATATACCCATTCACTAGTAGGAATGCTGAGAGTACCGTAATGCCAATCAAGGCGGGTGGCTGGTTCGCCTAAGTCTTGCTGTAGGGGCGCAAAACCGCCAGCTAAATCGGGATTCATGGCATCAAACATAATTAATTGATTATGGCGAAAGCTTGCCATTGGGCGATAATAACCTGGTAATTCTAATAAAACAAATGTTGCTTGGTTAAAATTGCTACCTAATGGTCTAACTGGGCGATCGCTTAAATCTGTGGGAATATTAGCAAATAAATCTTGGGCTGTGCATTCTGCTGGTAACCCACGCCAGCCGAGGAAATTTCTGGTTTCAATACTCTGGCGAATGCTTTCACAGTTGTTTGCCATAATTATCTTTCCTTTGGTTTGTGCAATCTGTGTATTGGCGATCGCGGGATTTAATATTTCCTGGCGTTGAGTTTCTTTGATTGCGCTGCTACAAGCAAAATTAATGGTATATACCAATATTAACCAAGCTATCCAGACCCAATATCCACGATAGCGCAAGGTTATTTGTCTCCTATTAATTTAACTTGGCCTTGGAAATAAGCAGCTTGGGCATTGCGAATCCCAACAATTGATACTACCTGTTCGGCTTGGGCAATGGATGGATAAACGCCAGGATTGATTGTGGGTGCAGTGGCTTTAGCATCATAATAAGGCCCTTCGACTTTCTGCCGCAGAGGATTTGTAATTTTCACTGTTTTGCGCACATTTTCTGTAAAGAAATCACAAAAGCCTTCGATTAAGGTGTTGTAGCGGACATCATCGCCTTTATTTTTAAACTTCTGGGCGTAATTTTGATAATCTTTATTTGCTAGGGAATGAATATACTCATGAATGCATGTATGGAATAATTCCCACAACTGCGCCCGATTCTTTTCATCTGTAGCTTGTTTATAGCGTTGGAGATAAACTACGCCTTCAAGTTGCGCACCTTCCCAACCGATATCTAAATCTAACATTGTCTGGACTTTAGCTGCGCTATCAACAAAGCTTTCGACTATCGGCTTGAGAATCGCTGATTCTTTGGTATCTGAGGGTACGGCTGAATGATCGGCGTTAATCTTGGAACAGTTGGAGACAATGAGATAGTTAACTTTGTCTGTAGCTTTTTGTTTTTTCTCTCCTGGTGATAAAGCACTATTACGGGCAACTTCATCTTCCCATTGGTCAACAAAGTTACCTGATGCTTGTGTCATTTTTGGCCCTGTAGCATAGGAACTGTAGAGATTATCGGTAACATCTTTCGATGCTTCTGCTGTGCTTTCTAACACATTCCAATCATGGAAGTTTTTCTTAGGATCGGCTCTGAGAGGTTCTTTATCTTCAAACAAGTCTTTATGTAAAAATTTAATCACCTTGGTTAGGCGATCGCGAATTTCATCGCCATATTTTTTCCCACCGACTTCTTCTTGAAAAGTTGCTGATTTACCGCCAACTCCTTGGGCGGGTTTCAGCGCATCATTCACAGCTTTGCGATCGCGGTTATTTAAGTTACGAATGCCTTTTTTGGGATCTGCTGGATCGAAGACAGCATTATCTATATAAGGTTGACGGGTATCGAATTTAGCATTCATCGCCGCGATCGTTGCTTGATCGAATACACCGGTTTCAGGAATTGCGGCATCATGCTGAAATTCTTTGAGGGCGGTTTGAGTTTCCTTCCCAAAGATGCCATCTACACCATATTTTGGCAGTTTATATCCCATGTCAATTAATGCTTGCTGCATTTTGACAACTTGAATATTATTACTACCTTTATTAATAGTTTCCGTGCCGTCGGAAATTTTTTCTAATTTGCGATCGCCTTCAAAGCGCGCGGAGTAATCTTTGTTAACTTTTTTGGTAGCATCATTATCCGTTGCGCGCTGAATTGTGGCAACATTACTCATCAGTGGATTTACTACCCCATTTGTCGCTTCGCCCTGGGGACGATGCAAAGGTATGCGACTGAAGTCGCGATTGAAAGTGCTTGGTTTAATAGTTGATAAAGATTCTTCCCCAGACGACTGCGCTTGTTGGTGATGGGAATCTGCAATTGCTGTTTGGATCGTGTTATTTGTCAGCGAACCAAAGCCACGCACCGGGTTTGCCAAAGTGGGAGTATGTGGCGAAACAAGAGATGGATTAGCAGAACTCGATGTATTTACTTTCTGAGCAGCAAACATCCGTCGCCTAGCGACTTTTCGATCGACATCACCCATCTTACCGTTCCTCCATCGATGGCTAAAGTCGTGGTTTATACTGAGATTTTTAGCATTCTCTGATATTAAATTTTATAATTTTTGCTGACGCGATCGCTACCGACCTTTGTCTAAATTTACAGAGTGGGGCATGGGGCATCCCTTCGGCTCCGCTCAGGGCGAGTGGGCATTGGGCATGGGGCATTGGGCATTGGGTGAGAATGCGATGGGATCGACTGCTGAAATTTACAACCTAAGGCTTTGCTGTCACGAATTAGCTTTTGTTTCAATCAAGGATTTCCAAATCAAAAAATATCCCAATCATTAACTTACCAAACCCGCAACTCGTAGGGGCGGGGTTACCCATTGGTGTCAACTTAACACCAAACCCGCTTTGTGCAAAGGTTTTGCCCTCACCCCCAGCCCCTCTCCCACAGGAGAGGGGAGCAAGAGATTTAATTCCCCTTCTCCCTGGGGGAGAAGGGGTTAGGGGATGAGGGCGAGAGTTTTTGTACTACACGCGCCGTGTATAGTTTTTAGCTTAAGTTAACACCAATGGGGGTAACCCCGCCCCTACAAGCGATCGCACTCCAAAAAAAATTGACATAACTAAATTGATTTTGCATAAGTTCCCCCTCGCCATAAATATAAAGAATTGTCGTCAAAAATCCCATGCCCAATGCCCCATGCCCCATGCCCCATACCCAACAAATTGCATTTCCCCAAAGGAGGTGAAAGAATAAAAAATGATTAGCTGAATTAAGTAAAAATACCGTGGTAGCAGCAAAATTCTGGGAATTTGTCAAGCTAGAGTCTACGAGTAAGCGCCGGGTGGAAATGATAGTTGCAGCTAAAAGTTATTTGCAAACACAATTAACAGATGGGGTTGAGCTTTCTGATGCTGCGATCGCTCGTCACTTGTGGCAACAATTACAACAGTCACATACCAGCGATACTGAATCAACTCACCTCGCAGAAATTTGTTTGCGCTGCTATATCTCCTACCAAGTCTACCAAGTTTGTCTTGATTTAGCGTTGCGCTTTGGCAGTCGTCACGGTTTTAGAGCAGAAGATTTGTTCCCTTTTGTTTTAGATGATGAAGTTATCTTAACTACATCCGAAAAACCAAGAGTCCGCAAATCAACTTATGAGTCTTTAGCAACCAAGCTGTTAAAAACATTCGATCCGACAAAAGGAACGCTGAATTCATGGGTAAATCGCTATGTCAAACAAAATCTAGAACTGAAGCGGTTTTTACTCCAGCATGGCGTGTTGTTAATTAGCGATTGGGCGCTGTTAAATAATACAAATCCCAAGCAATTACAACGAATTCTGGCAGAAATGTATCATTTAACGCCAGGGGAGATAGAGCAAATCTGTCAATTGTTGATAAGTTATCACGCAGTTTACCGTGAAGAACGCTTACAACAAAAATTGTCTGGGGTAAATGTTCGCTGTCAAATTCCCACATCGGAACAGTTAAGCGAGATTGCGCAAGACTTACAAAACCGAACTAATCGCAGACTTAGCGAAGAAGCAGTATTAAAACAACTGCAAGCAATAGCGCAAAAGCTCAGACAATACCGGATTGTAGCGCAAGGCGGACATATTTCCTCAGTAGCCTACGATCAACCAGAGATTCAACCAATTGTAGAGCGAAGCCTGCGGCAGGCTGCGCCAACGCAAATTACCCAAGATGACGAAACAGAAAAATTTGAATTTATTAACTTATATCAACAGCAATTTCTCGAAGCTTTAGATACAGCGATTTCTCAAGTTGTGGAAAGTTTTATTACTCAAATCCAACGCAAGCGCAGTGCAAATCAAGAAATTAGCCAATCATTTGTCACCGGATTACATCTTTTTCATTGTCAAGGTAAACCGATGAGCCAAATTGCTCCGGAACTCGGAATGAAAAAACAATATGAAGTGACAAGGTTATTAAAATTAAATGATTTGCGGGCAGATATACGCCAAAAACTGTTAATAATTTTACGCGATCGCGTTTTAGAAATAGCTGAACAATTTACAGATGCTCAACGCCTAGAAAATTTAGAAAACCAATTAGAAGTAATTTTAGACGAACAAATCACCACCATTATTGAAGAAGCCGAATCAGAAACCAGAAACCCCCAGCGAAATCAACCTTTATGTGGATTATTAGCCCGGAGATTGTGCCGTTATTTAGAAGCAAAAAGGGCAGACAAATAATTCAAAATTCAAAATTCAAAATTCAAAATTAAGAATTCTATTGTTCCAATGCCCAATGCCCAATGCCCAATGCCCAATCACAACTGACAACTGACAACTGACAACTGACCAACTATGATTAACAATCCTACACCAGATTTAGATTTGACTGATGATTTAGATTGGTATCCGCTAAATGAAACCCAAACGGAATTATTACCAGAACATTTAAATCAAGCCATCAGATTAAGCCAATCAATTCATCTCTCACAACAACGCTGGGAAGTTTACCTTTGTGCATTAGGAACTTTAGGATTTACCCAATGGTTAAAAGAACGCGCACCTGATTTAGAAATACATAGCGATGCTGCTTCAATTTGGCAACCAGCAACCGCGAATTTATTAGCCGCAGCTTGTAATATCCAAGTTGGTGCTTTTAAAATTTGTGTCATCACTGCCAGCGTTTTTAATGACAAACATAGCATTCCCCATGCAGTTTTGGAAATTCCCGATTTGGCGGCGCATTTTTATGTACTGATGCAAGTGCAGGAAGAAGAACAACAAGTTGCGATATCTGGATTTATGAACTACGAACAATACCGTAGTTACCAACAAACAGCTAGATTACAAATAGAGCGAGATTGGACATATACTTTACCTCAAAGTTGCTTTAATTCCAATCCTAACGCCTTATTATTAAATCTTCGCTGTCTCAATCCCGATGCAATTCACCTACCTGCAAGTATTCCTGTAGAAACTAACAAAGTTGTGGCTTTAAAACAAAAGTTAATTAGACTGAAACCACAACTAAAAAAACAATATCTCTGGGATTTACTTACAGTTAATGAAAGTATCACCTTATTTAGTAATCCCGATTTAATTAACTGGGTTTATCAAGCAGCGAAACCTTCACTCTTACAACCAATTATTAATGTTGGTGCATGGCTAAATAATCAAATAGATACAGTAACTCAAGAATTAGGTTGGCTATTAATGCCATTACCTGCATTTTCCGAAATGCGTTCATTGCGTTATATACAAGAAAGTTTTGACCCAATTCGCGCTAGTTTAGAACAGCAAGGAGTATATATTCCCGCATCAGCACGGGGGGCTTACCGCGATTTAGATAGCGAACATAGTAGCGTCAGAATGTATGCAATTACCTGGGAATTAACAGAAACACCAGATAATCCTGAATGGACATTATTAATTGTTTTAGGTTCTAAACCACAAGCAGCAATTCCCAACATATTAACATTAGAAGTCAGGGATGAAACACAACAATTATTCCAGCAATCTCTCACAGATACCAATCAAGGTATTCTCTACGCTCAAGTAATTGGCAATTTAAACGAACAATTTGCGGTAATAGTCACTGCTGATGATAATGTATTTGAAATTCCGCCTTTTGGCTTAGGGGTAGGGGCTAGAGGCTAGTATATCTTTGCATTCTTTCTTTGCGACTTGAAGACTTTGCGTGAATAAATAATTAACTATGAATAATAGCGACTATATTTTTAATTTAAAAGTTCAAAAAATTGACCAAATTTGTTTATTTGAACTCACTTGGGGAAAGGGACAAAGATTAAATACACAAATTAATTATCCCCCAGTATTAACTCAACTATATCAAGATTGGCGACGAGCATATTTAAACTTTTATCGTTCGGAAAATATGCGCGGGCGTACTGTTGATGGTGGTGTGGCTAAACTCACTGTTGATTTGCACGCAGAAATAGTGAAAGCCGAATCTAAATTTATGTATGAGTTTCATCGCTGGTTACGCAGTGCAGAATTATATGAGATTCGCGCCCAAATTGCCCAGACAAGTCAGCAATTTAGTAAAGATAATCCCGATACTAATATAGCTATCCAAATATTCCTTACCTGCGCCCCTTTAGAATTAGATCGTTTCCCTTGGGAAGCGTGGGAGTTAGGTAATGAATTTGCTACAAATGAAGCAATTCAAATTATCCGCACACCTTTAAATATTTCTACAGAATCTCAAGATAAACGGCAAGGTAAACCGCGAATTTTAGCAATTTTGGGTGATGATACTGGATTAAATTTTAAAGCAGAAAAAGAGGCTTTAAAATCACTCATGCGAATTGCTGATGTAGAATTTGTTGGTTGGCAACCACAATATACAGCTGCTCAAGTTATTCAAGAAATTACCGAAGCGATCGCCGACGATCGCGGTTGGGATGTATTATTTTTTGCAGGACATAGTAATGAAACAGAGCTAACAGGCGGCGAATTAGGGATTGCTCCTGATGTCTCCATCTCAATTAAAGAAATTGCCCCCCATCTCAGTGCTGCGAAAAAACGCGGATTGCAAGTAGCAATATTTAATTCATGTAGTGGTTTAAGTATCGCTGATGCCTTGATTGACTTGGGTTTTGGACAAGTGGTGGTGATGCGCGAACCTATTCATAATAGCGTCGCCCAAGGGTTTATGGTGCGCTTTCTGCAAGGATTAGCGAAACACTTGGATGTGTACGAATCTTTGACAGAGGCTAGACAATTTCTCAGGATGGATAAAAGCCACACCTACCCTTCATCCTATTTAGTACCTTCCTTATTTTGCCATCCGGGGGCGGAACTCTACCGCATCCCGGCTTTTCGCTGGCAACAACGCCTGCGTCAAAGTATACCCAATCGCTTAGAGGCGATCGCATTAGCCTTAAGTCTCAGTTTAGGTTTCCTCGTTCCCGTTCAAGAACTGCTGTTAGAAGCCAGAGTATTAACCCAGTCAGTTTACCGCAACGTCACAGCCCAAATCCCCACCGAACAAGCTCCCCCAGTCGCATTAGTGCAAATTGATAACCAATCGCTTTACCGTGCGCAAATGCCGAGTAACCAGCTTTTGCCAATGAACCGCAGTTATATCAGCAAATTGATAGATGGTACGCGCAAATTAAAAGCTTCAGTTGTCGGTTTAGACTTTATTTTTGATACACCACAAAAAGATCCAGCATCGGGAGATACAGATTTAAAAGCAGCAGTACATCAAGCAGTCGATGCAAATATGTGGTTAATGTTTGCAGCAAGTTTAGAACCTGACAGAGAAGTCGGCGTAAATGAAGCACTGGAGATTAATAAGTGGGATTGGACATTGCAAGGATACATCGATGCTTACCCCAACTTTGTGGAAATGCCAGATGCTAAACAAGATTGTCGCAAAACTTGTCCCTTTGCTTATTTGCTGTCGCTGGTATATTTAGCCAAAGACGAAATTGAGGGATTTCCCCAACCAAACACCAACCGACAGCAGAATTTACGGGCGGAAGTTCTCGATATTGTTCAAAAGCATAACAAACCCGGTAACTTATCTGCATTATCCCAATGGCGATCGCCTTTTGGTTTACAACCCATCTTAGATTATTCAATTCCACCAAAACAGGTGTATCAAACCATACCAGCTTGGCAATTAATCGAACAGCCAGATATTAACAAATTTCCTTTAATGTCCAAACAGGTAGTATTAATTGCAGTCGGTAGTGATGAACGTTTGGGGATTGCAGCAGGTAAACCAGATTTTTCACCCGCCCCAGCTGCCATCGGTTATTGGACGCAGCAAAAGCAAGCTTGGCTGACTGGCGGTGAAACATTAGCATACATGGTTCACCATTTCCTCACCAAACGCTTAGTGATTCCCATCCCGGATATTTGGATGATTGGGATTGCGATTATTCTCGGTAAAATCACGGTATTTATCATTAAAAATCAGTCGCGTTTAAGCCTCAGCCGACGCAGACAAATTATGGCAGGTTCCATAGGTGCAGTCACTCTCTACGGTATTGGCGGATTGCAACTATACATTTCCGGCGCGATTTTACTTCCCTGGTTTTTACCCTCAGCAGTGTTTTTAGCATACGTTTTACCAGCCACAAGGAGAAACAATCATGCGTAAATTATTGAGCTTGGCACTGATTCCCCTAGCGATCGCATCTGGCGACATGACTAGCGCCCAACAAATTCCCCAAACTGGAGACATCATCGCCCAAGCTACCAGTGGAATTAACTCGCTTTGGCAACGCCGCCCAAAAAGACGTCTAGCATCAAGAGGTTTTATGTGTCCAATTGCACCTGGGTTAGTCGAGACATATATTAGTTGGAGCGATCGCCCTTTATTTTTGTGGCAGTATTTCGGCACAGATCAAGAAGCAAAACTAGTGGTACGCGATCGCGAAACCGAAGAAATCATATGGGAAAAAACCGTCAAAGTTAGCGACAAACAAGCGGTTTACGACGCAGAAAAACCCTTAGAACCAGGCAAATCTTATCAATGGCAGTTATCAGTATCAAATAATTCTCCGTGGAACTGGTTTCAAGTCATGGAAAAAAGCGATCGCCAAAAAATTCAAACCGACTTACAAACATTAGAACAACAACTTAAAGCTAACAAAGCTTCATCAGAAGATATTGCCCTTGAAAAAGCCGATTACTTTCTCAATTACGAAATTAAACATCAAAGAGAACAAGGAAAATTTTACCTTTGGTCTGATGCTTTTCAGGCAATTCACCAAGTAGATAAACCCTCTCCATCCTTCGTTAAGCAACGCGAAGAATTTATTGCCAATATTTGTACAGCCAAGCCACCATCAGCCACCAATTCTCAAGTTCAATAAAGCATGTATTCATAAATTTTGTAGTAAGTACTTTAGTCCTTAATTTTTAAGCAATGAAGTGCTTACTACAAATTTATCAATTTTCTTTAAACCTAGTTTTTAGCATCAGCAGATATGAAAATACATAATGCGATGTCTTACGATAAGCCGCTACGCATCTACACCCGCATTCTTTCCTTCTGGCTACTGCCCTCTGCCCTCTTCGTTCTCTCACCAGCCCAAGCCCAAATCACCCCCGACAACACATTAGGCGCAGAAAGTTCTCGCCTGACACCCAACGTTTTAATTAATAATGCAAATGCCGACCAAATTGATGGCGGCGCTCAACGTGGTAGCAATCTTTTTCATAGTTTTAGTGACTTTAATATTAATAATGGGCAAAGAGTGTATTTTGGTAACCCCACTGGAGTGCAAAATATTCTCACGCGAGTAACAGGCGGACAAGCCTCAAATATTCTCGGCACATTAGGAGTTAATGGTAATGCCAATTTATTTTTAATTAATCCCAATGGCATTTTATTTGGGCAAAATGCGCGGTTAGATATTCGGGGCGCATTTACAGCGACTACAGCAAATAGCTTACTCTTTCCCAATGGAGTTGAGTTTAGCGCCACTAATCCCCAATCACCACCTTTATTAACTATTAATGTACCAATTGGCTTGCAGTTTGGTTCCCAAGCTGGAAGTATTACTAGTCAAGCTGTTAGTCGGGATGAGAACGGAAATTATGTTGATGGATTGGTTGCTGGCTCCGGTAGCACCTTAGCATTGATTGGCGGTGAAATTACCTTGGATGATAGTTTTTTGTTAGCTGAAAATGGACAAGTGAAATTGGGATCAGTTGGGGGAAATACAACTGTTGGGCTGGATGTCAATGGCTTCTCATTGGGTTTTAATTTCCCACAAAATATAGAAAGAGCAGCTATTAACTTAACAAATGGAAGTTTCATCGTCACAAGGGGGAATAGTGCAATTGAACTATTTGGGGGACAAATTTCGCTCAACGGTTCGTTTATAGCTGGTCGAAATGGCGGTTCAGTTGTCGTTGATGCGATTCAACTTAGTTTGAATGGTTCTGTAATTGAAAGTTTGACTAATAGTGCAACCAAGGGTGGTGATATTACTATAAATGCAACTCAACTTAGTTTGAATGGTTCTGTAATTGAAAGTTTGACTAATAGTACAAACAAGGGTGGTAATATTCAAATTCAAGCTAGAGATGCAGTAAATCTCACTAACAGCAGTAGGATTTCTTCCAAGAGCAATGCTTCAGCTACGGGTGCGAGTGGTGATATTACTATAGATGCAACTCAACTTAGTTTGAATGATTCTATAATTGCAAGTTCGACTAATATTGCAAGCAAGGGTGGTAATATTCAAATTCAAGTCAGCGATGCAGTAAATCTCACTGACAACAGCTTTATTGCCTCTGATAGCAGAGCTTCAGCTACGGGTGCGGGTGGTGATATTACTGGTGATATTACTATAGATGCGACTCAACTTAGTTTGAATAGTTCTGGAATTCTCAGCTTAACTAGAGGTGCGGCGAAGGGTGGTAATATTCAAATTCAAGTCAGCGATGCAGTAAATCTCACTAACAGCAGTAACATTTTTTCTAGGAGCCGTGATTCAGCTACGGGTGCAGGTGGTGATGTGACTATCAATGGCGGGAAAATCACAATAGAAAGTAGTAGTGGAATCTCGGCATGGACTGATAGTACTAATAGTAAAGGCAATGGGGGAAACCTCACCTTAAATGCAATCGAGTCTGTCAACATTAATGGTGGCATTATCTTTGTTGCCACTGAAAGTGTAAATAATGCAGGAAACTTGACAGTACGGGCAAAGGATGAAATTAATGTCACCAACCAAGGTACTTTATTAATTTCCAGCTCGAGTTCAGGTTCAACAGGTAACCTGCGGATTGAAACCGGCACTTTGCGAGTTCAAAATAACTTCCCAGGAGGAGGGGTGGCAGCAATTGCATTTGGTTCTGGGAGTGTTGGTTCTATTTCTATTCAAGCTCGCGATGCAGTAGAGGTAATTGATAGTCGTATTTTTACAAATGTTAGCCCAAAAAATATAAGTCCAGCAAAAGCGGGAGATATCACTATTGAAACCCAGCGACTCAATCTCAAAGATGGGGGTGATATCAGTACGATGACCTTTACCAGTGCAAATGCAGCTAATATCTTCATTAAAGCTAGTGAGTATGTAGAGATTAGTGGTGTCTCACCATTTGTTAATCTTAGTCGTGTGTCCAGTGCGACAAATAGCACAGCAAAGGGGAATGCAGGTAATGTAACGATAGAAACACCTCGACTCTCCCTAACTCAAGGAGGAAATATAAGCACCACATCTGTTAACAGCAATGGTAATGCTGGGAATATTACTATCCGTGCCAAAGATGTGGAATTGGATGGGTTTGTTTTCGTACCTAAAGAAAAGTTGAATCCACTAAATGACCCTGGTACGGCAGAATTGTTGTCTCAACCTTTACAACAAGAAATTCTGTCTCGGTTCGGGGGTTTTGATTATGCAAGTCGCATATTATCGGATGTGATTGGAAGTAATGCAGATGTGCGGGGGGGCACGATAACAATTGACACAGAACGATTGCGGTTGACTAATGGTGGAAATATATCAGCCTCAGTGTTAGTAGGACGAGGACAAGGTGGCAATTTGGTGGTTCGTGCCACTGATTCTATTAATATTACTGGGGTGGGTGAAGAACGACTAGATGGTTCATTTGCACCATCAGGTTTATTTGCTGAGTTGCAAACGGGAGGAATTGGTTCTGGGGGAAGCATTGATGTGACAACAGGAAGCTTAAACCTCAGCAATCAGGGAGAAATTTCTGCCTCCACATTAGGTCAAGGTAATGCAGGAAGTATTGGGATTAATGCCGCTCAAATTGATTTACGGGGAAATAGCAAGGTTAGAACTCAAGTTAACAAGGAAGCTACGGGTAACGCAGGCAATCTCAGCATCATAACTCAACTATTAAATGTACAAGAAGAATCACAGATAATATCAGGAACTTTCGGAAATGGAAATGCGAATAATTTAACGGTAAAAGCAGATAACATTATCTTGACAGGTTCAGACAGCGATCTCTTCACTGGAATCGCATCATCAGTTAGCGAAAGAGCTAATGGTAAAGGTGGTGATATAGATATTACTACCAATAATCTTCTCATACGTGATAGTGCTGCTATTGCCTCCAGCAGCGTAGGTACAGGTGAAGCAGGAGATATTAGACTTAATGCTAATTTTCTGGAAATTAATGGCAAAGGCAGTGGAATTGTTTCTTCAACAAATGCAGGTAATGGTGGTGACATCACTCTCGATATCGGTAATTTATTACTTTTGCGCCGTGGCGGTTTGATTTCCAGCACCGCAGGTAGAATACAAGCCGGCGGCGATGGCGGTAATATCACCATCAATTCACCCTTCATTGTCGCCATACCTAACGAAAACAGTGACATCAGGGCTAATGCCTTCACTGGTAAAGGTGGTAATGTTACCATCAGCACTCAGGCTATCTTTGGTATCGAAGCGCGTCCCCAGCAGACAAATCAAAGCGATATCACCGCAAGTTCTGACTTAGGCGTACAGGGACAAATCACCATCACTCAACCACAAGTCCAACCGCCGCAAAAACTCATCGAACTACCAACAGGATTGGTTGACGCTAGTACAAAATTTGCCCAAATTTGCCCTAGAGGCCGCTATGCTAAACCTTTAGGTTCCTTTGTCGTCACTGGACGCGGTAGTTTACCACTAAATACTTTAGAACCACTCACAGGTACAAATAACCTCAGTCCTTTAGCTACTTTGGATGGGGAAATTGTTAATAGTCAAAATGACGCGGGAACGCAAATAAAGCAAGACGCAGTGAATTATGCGCCAATTGTTGAGGCACAAGGTTTGGTGAAAACTGCTGACGGTAATATTATCCTGGTTGCACAAGCGCCAACAGCCACACCTGCGGCTACTAGTAGTTCTGCTGTATGTCCAGGATCTTAATCGCAGCGTCTGCTGTGCGATCGCAAAAACTAAAAATGTTCTGCAAATTATTGCGACTACTGCATAAGTTACACCTCCTCAGAAATACTGATAGTGTGAGTTCTATGTAGCCTATAATCCCAGCAATCAGCGATGAATCAGATACAGAACTGGCTCCAAGGTAATTGTGTCCTAGTGAAACGATGTAGAATAAAGCGATCTAAATGCGATCGCACTTCCTTTCATGAGGGCTTTTGGCGAATATTGGCAACAATCAGTCTGCAACCAAAGCTCATATTATGCAGCCTTATCTTCTTCAGCAGCGCCCCAGCCTACAGCCAAATCAACCCCGATAATACTCTAGGCGCAGAAAGTTCTCGCATCACACCCAATGTTTTAATTAACGGTGCAAATGCTGACCAAATTGATGGTGGCGCTGTACGTGGTAGCAATCTTTTTCATAGTTTTAGTGACTTTAATATTAATAATGGGCAAAGAGTGTATTTTGGCAACCCCGCCGGAGTGCAAAATATTCTCACGCGGGTAACAGGCGGACAAGCCTCAAATATTCTCGGCACATTAGGAGTTAATGGTAACGCCAATTTATTTTTAATTAATCCCAACGGCATTTTATTTGGGCAAAATGCGCGGTTAGATATACGCGGTTCATTTGTGGCGACTACCGCCAATGCTGTGCAATTGGGTAATCAAGGAATTTTCAGCGCCACCAATCCCGAAGCACCACCTTTATTAACTGTTAATCCTTCCGCGTTGTTGTTTAATCAAATTAATCCCAAACCAATTACCAACCGTTCCCGCTTCAGTGAGACTGATACTACAAATGCTGCCTTATTTTCGCCAGAACAGGGAAGCCGTTTTTTAGTAGGTGGAAATATCATCTTTGATGGTGGTCAAATAGGTGTGCTAAACAATCGCCTAGAATTGGGCGGACTAGCAGCAGTGGGATCTGTTGAACTGATTGGTAGCGGTAATGAGATGCAGTTAAGTTTCCCAGAAAATGTATCTAAAGCAGATATTACATTTCAAAATAATGCTGCTGCCGTCACAACTGGGGGTAGTCCAATTACTTTTAATGCTCACAACTTGAGCTTGTCTAATAATAGTTTAATTGGCGTAGGTCTTGCAGAAAGGCAGGGAACAGTAGGCATTGCATCAGATGACCTAACAATTAATGCGACAGGTACTGTTTCCATAGATGACAAAAGTTATCTTGTAAACTTTGGGTCACAAAATTCTTTGGGTGATACTGGAAATATTGCTATCAATGCTAAATCAATTCGTCTAAGTAATGATAGCCAAATCGCTACAGATGGTGAAAGAAATCGGGGCGATATTCGCTTAAATGTGCTTGACGATATCACACTCGATAGTAATAGCTTTATTAATACCTTTGGCAACAATGATTCTATTGGCAAATCTGGCGATATTACCTTTAATGCCAGAACGATCAACTTGAGCAACCGAGCAAGTATTAATTCTGGCAATATTGGGCAAGGACTAGGAGGGAAAATAACTCTGCAAGCCCAAGATTCTGTATCACTTTCAGGCAGTTCTAGTATTGCGAGTTCTTCTGCTGCATCTGCATTTGGCGGAGTGAATAACCAACCCAGTGGTGATATTGAAATTAAAGCGAGAACTCTTTCACTTGATGGACGAAATACTACAATTAGTTCTAGAAATTTTGATGAGGGTCAAGCTGGTAATATTCAAATTATTACTGATGATTTAATTTCGCTGAATGGGTTTGCTACTATTACCTCTTCTGTGACTGGTCAAGGAAATGGAGGTGATATTCAACTGCAAACGCGAGTATTAACACTCTCTAATGGCAGCAATATTGATACTTTGACACGAGGACAAGGTAAGAGTGGCAATTTATTAATTAACGCCTTAGATTCTGTTACTTTGACTGGGACAACAATGCTGGTTGACCCCCGAACTGGAGAAAACCTAATTTCTGGAAGTAGGCTAGGAACAAATGCTCAAGGTTCTGGAAACGGTGGAAAACTAACTATTAATACTGGACGATTGAGCATCCGCGACGGAGGAGATATTACTACAAACGCATTTGTGGGTCAGTCTGGTCGGGGAGGAGATTTAATAATTAATGCCAGAGAATCAGTAGAAGTCGTTGGCACTATACCCAATGGTCGTGCTAGTAGTGCTATTAGGAGTTCAACTTTTGGCTCTGGAGATGCTGGAAATATGACCATTACTACTCCCCGCTTGAGTGTGAGAGAAGGGGGAAGCATAAACACAGCAACAGAGAAAAGTGATAGCACTGGACGGGGTGGTAATTTAACCATTAATGCCTCAGACTTAGTTGAAGTTGTTGGAGTTTCACCTGATGGTCAAGTATTCAGCGATATCTTTGCTGGTACTACAGGGTCTGGGGATGCTGGAAATATGACTATTAACACAAGCCATCTGAGTATTCGTGGTGGGGCATTAGTAGGCACAAATACTCGTGTATCAAGTAAGGGGAAGGGCGGTAATTTGACCATAAATGCTTTAGATACAGTTGAGGTTGTAGGTACTAGCCCAGATAGTAAAATCATTAGTAGACTAACAACATCAACTGGTGGAACTGGCAATGCGGGTAACCTGACTATAAATACTCGCTTTCTCAGTATCCGGGATTTAGGACTTGTATCAGCAACTTCCAGCAGCACAGGAAACAGTGGTAATTTAACCGTCAATGCTTCCGACTCAGTAGATGTAATTGGTGCTTCTGCTGACGGGAAATCAGGTACTGTTCTCACAACTGCGACATCTGGAACTGGCAATGCTGGAAATTTAAATATCAATACTCGCCGCCTCAGTATTCTTGATGGGGGATTTGTCTCCACATCTGCTGCTGAAAAAACTACAGGTCAAGGAGGAAATTTGACAATTAATGCCTCAGATTTAGTGGAAATTGTTGGTCGATCTTCAGATGATTTATTTGGTAGCTTTCTAACAACTGGGACATCGGGATCTGGCAATGCTGGAAATTTAAGCATTACAACTCATCGCCTCAGCCTCAGCAATGGGGGATATATTAATACAACTACAGGTGGTGCAGGGCGAGGCGGTAATATTGATATCAACGCCACCAACTCTGTGGAAATCTTGGCAAACCCAGCAGACATAGATTTAGCTGATGGCATATTTACATCAACTGGTGGTGCTGGTAATGCTGGAGACGTAACAATTCGCACCCAAAGCCTCAGCATCCAAAATGGAGGGGTGGTTAGTGCAAGTACAGTCCCAGAAAGCACAGGGCAAGGTGGTAATGTTACTATTAACGCTTCTGATAGAGTTGAAGTTGTTGGAATTTCAAATAATGGTCTTCTTCCGAGCTTCATTTCCGTTCGTAGCCGAGGCGAAGGAAAAGCGGGAGATATCACTGTCAATTCACCATTAATCAAAGTTGAAAATCGCGGTGCAATTAATGCGGAATCTTTTGCCAATGATGGTGGTAATATTACGTTGAATAGTAATTTATTGTTGCTGCGCCGTGGTGGTAATGTTTCTGCTACTGCTGGTAATCAAAAAGCTGGTGGCAATGGCGGTAACATCAGCATCAATTCATCTTTCATTGTCGCTGTACCAAATGAAAACAGCGATATCTCTGCTGATGCTTTCACTGGTAAAGGTGGTAACGTTGACATCAAAGTGCAAAATATTTTTGGAACTGAAGCACGTTCCCAGCAGACAAGTCAAAGCGATATCACCGCTAGTTCTGACTTAGGGGTACAGGGAGAAATTACTATCTCGTCACCAGAAGTTCAAACTCCTCAAAAACTACTGGAACTACCTACAGGATTAATTGATGCTAGTACTCAATTTGCACAAACTTGTCCCAGAGGCCGCTATGCTAAACCCTTGGGTTCTTTTGTCGTCACTGGGCGCGGTGGTAGTTTACCGCCTAATACTTTAGAACCACTCACAGGTACAACTAACCTCAGTCCTTTAGCTACGTTGGATGGGGAAATTGTTAATAGTCAAACTGACGCGGGAATACAGGTAAAGGAAGACGCGGTGAATTCTGCACCAATTGTTGAGGCACAAGGTTTGGTGAAAACTGCTGACGGTAATATTATTCTGGTTGCGCAAGCGCCAACAGCAACACCTAATGCTACTAGTAGTTCTGCTATGTGTCCAGCATCTTAGTAGGGGCACGGCACCGATAATATATCTATTTTACCAAAAGTCTGTAGATGCCGTGCCCCTTCATTCATCATCTGAATCAGAAAATAATGATTCTAAATCTTGATAACCACTAACTACATGAACAACATCAATTCCATCTTCTCTAGGGTAATAAAATATCAAGTAGTCTTGAAAAACAATACCTCTTAAATTAGGTGCAAGCCTAGCATAACTTTTTCCCATATTGGGGAAATCAGCAACTAATTTACATTTTTGGCGAATTCGATCAAAAAGCTTGCTGGCTGATTTCGGGTTGTTGCGTCCAATATATTCACAAATTTCTTCTAAATCTTGAATTGCTTCATCAGAAAATGAATAATTACCCATGCTCAAGATTCCTCAGTCATAGCGCGAATCTTTTCTTGTAATCTCGCAAACACTATTTCACCATCTGTTACTTGTCCGTTAGCAATTTGTTCTGTACCTAATGCTATTTTTTGGCGTACTTTTTCTAGTCGATTAACTCGTAGTTCTAACAATTTAATTGCTTCATTAATGACTTCATCTACACTATTAAATTGTCCGTTAGCAATTTGCTCTTGAATAAATTTTTCATATTCTGGTTTTAAGTTAACGTTCATATTTCAACTGGAAATATAACTACAATGTCAATTTTATCAAAACTGATTTTTTTGTCTGCTATGTGTCCGGTAGTTCAGTGAACAGGATTTTTTTATATCACGCAGAGGCGCAGAGGCGCAGAGGGGAGTATGAAGAGAGTTAAAAGGTTTGTGGTGTTGATGGCGATCGCTCTTTTATTATCTATAACATCGCCGGGGTTAGCGCAAGTAACTAACATCGCTCAAGTTCCTGGTTTATCTGTGGAACAGCAAGCACGTAATTCCTACGCTAAGGGTGAGTTTACAGAGGCGGCGCAGTTATTTCAACAAGCAGCGCAAGCTTATAAAGCGGCGAATAAACCGATTCAGCAAGCGTTGAGTTTAAGTAATTTATCTTTGTGTTATCAACAGTTGGGAAAATGGGACGAGGCGCACCGTGCTATTACTGAAAGTGTTGCGCTATTAAATACTATTAAAGAAGCGAAATCAGATAAATCTTTGGCTTTAGCCCAAGCTCTGGATATTCAAGGCGGGTTACAATTGGCACGGGGTCAAGCGGAAGCTGCTTTGAAATCTTGGGAAGCGGCGACATCTATATATAATCAATTAAATAAACCAAATCGGGTACTGACTGCGCAAACTAACCAGGCGCTGGCTTTACAAAATTTAGGTTTGTATAAAAAAGCAATTTCTCTGTTAGAAACAGCGTTAAAGTTACCCCAGGTTGCAAATATAAACTCTGAACAACTCAAGCCTTTATTAGAAAAAGTTGCAGCGACACCAGAAACAGCTACGGCGTTAAGAACTTTGGGTGAATCGTTGCGGGTGGTGGGGAATTTTCCGCCAGCGACTTTAATTTTAGAGCGCAGTTTAGCGATCGCGAATCAATTACAATTACCTGAGGCGATCGCATTAACCCAACTTAGTCTCGGTAATCTTGCCCGTACTCAAATCAGCTTGACTAAAGCTAGCAAAAATCCGATTAATCCCCAAGTGGCGATCGCATTTTATCAACAAGCTGCTATCTCTGCACCCCTAAATTTAAAAGTACAAGCGCAAGTTAATCAACTTAGTTTACTGGTGGAGACTAATCAACTAGATGCAGCCAAGGCTTTACTACCACAGCTACAACAAAATATTGCAGCGCTACCACCTAGCCAAAGTGCGATCGCATCACGGGTAAATTTGGCGCAAACAATGATACAAATGCAAAAGCAACCAGACAGCCAAATTTCGGAAACAGATATCGCCAAACTTTTGTCAGTAGCGGTACAACAAGCCCAAGATTTAGGCGATATACGCATACAAGCTGATGCACTGGGTACTCTAGGTAACGTTTACGAACAAGCACAGCGCTGGCAAGATGCAGAGAAGTTAACTCAACAAGCCGTACAATTAGCACAACAAATCAACGCTGGCGATATTGCTTATCGTTGGCAATGGCAATTAGGTAGGGTATTAAAAGCGCAAGGTGAAACAAAAAGAAAAAGTGCGATCGCAGCTTATAAAGAAGCCGTAGGTACAATTAAATCATTGCGTGCAGACTTAGCCGCCGCCAATCCCGATGTGCAATTTTCCTTCCGCGAAGCAGTTGAACCAATTCACCGTCAACTCGTCGGCTTGTTAGTCGAATCCAATGAAAAAGATAATTTAAAAACCGCGCGAGATGTCATTGAAGGCTTACAGTTAGTTGAACTCGATAACTTCTTCCGCGAAGCTTGTCTCAATGGTAACCCGGAACAAATAGATAAAGTCGATCCCAAAGCCGCAGTTATTTATCCCATTATTCTCGAAGACCAACTAGCAATTATTGCCAGTTTACCAAACTCTCAAGCCAAAGACGACAAACAAGCAGAACGTGATTTTCGTTACTATAAAAAACCTATCAGTCGCCCAGCAATTGAAAAGCTAGCAAGCAGACTAGGAGAAGATTTAAAGCAATCAACAGCTTTTGATTTGACTCTGCCCCAACTGCAAGAAATGTATAATTTAGTTCTCAAAGATGCAGTCGCAGACTTAGAAACTAGTCAAGTAGAAACATTAGTCTTTGTCTTAGATGGCGTCTTGCGGAACATTCCAATGGCGGCGTTGCATGATGGTCAGCAATTCCTGGTAGAAAAATATAGTATTGCCCTCACACCCGGATTACAATTATTAGCACCGCGATCGCTCAAACAAGAACGCTTAGGAGCCTTAGTTGGTGGGTTAAGTGAAGCACGTTCCGGATTTACCGCCCTACCCAACGTTCAGCAAGAAGTAAACAAAATTCAATCAGAACTACCCTCTCAAGTTCTTTTCAACGATACATTTACAAATTCCGCCTTTCAAAACCAAATTTCTGCTGTTCCCTTCCCCATAGTCCACCTAGCCACCCACGGACAATTTAGTTCCCAAGCAGATGACACATTTATTCTCACCTGGGATGGCAAAATCAAAGTTAACGAACTCAGTGGAGTTTTAAAAACCGTCGAAGTCTCACAAGACAACTCCCTAGAACTCCTAGTTTTGAGTGCTTGCGAAACTGCCACCGGCGATAATCGTTCCGCCTTAGGATTAGCAGGCGTAGCCGTGCGTTCTGGTGCTAAGAGTACAGTAGCAACCCTGTGGCGAGTAGACGATGAAGCCACCGCAACACTCATGAGCCAATTTTACGAGCAACTAGTCAAAGCCAATCAAACAGGTATCACCAAAGCCGAAGCCCTACGCCGCGCCCAACTTAGCATCCTCAAGAATCCAGAATATCAAACCCCATATTACTGGGCACCTTACGTATTGTTAGGCAATTGGACTTAAGAAAGGGACAAGGAAGCAAAAGAGATATTTACAGCAGTTTTCACCTATTTAAACCACATCTGTCGTAGGGGCACGGCACCGACAATCTTTTGGTACATACAATAATTTTACTAGTGCCGTGCCCCTACAGCGTGGTCTATTTACCTGAAAATAGCTGTAATCAATGCCCAATGCCCAATGCCCAATGCCCAATACCCAATGCCCCATGCCCTATTGCATAAGTCCCCCCCACCCAGAACTATAGAGAGTCAGCTGGAAGTTACGGAGAGATTACCTTGGTAGAAGAACTATATACACCAGAACAACTCAATCACATGCATCAGCAGTTGTGGCAGTGCGTATTGGAATTTGCTAACCTTTCAGCCACACAAGAACGCAACCGCATTGCACGAGAGTTGCATGATTCGCTAGGACATGCACTAACGGCGTTAAATTTTCAATTACAGACAGCTAGTAAACTATGTAAACCCGATCCCAATCAAGCCCAAGAGTTTATTAATGAAGCACATCGGTTAGTTGCGATCGCAACTCAAGAAGTCCGTCAATCAGTCAAAGCCTTACGTAACGATCCATTAGCCACCCAGTCTTTAGAATCTTTGATTGAGTCTTTAGTGCGCGATTTTCATCAAACCACTGGTATTTTACCAGAAGTAGAAATTAATCTGCCCATAAGCTTATTACCCCACTTAACCGCCCAGCTTTACCGCATTATTCAAGAAGCCCTTAACAACATTCGTAAATATGCCCAAGCCACAGCCGTACAAATCCATCTCTGCACAACATCAACCGGACTGCATTTAACAATTCAAGATAACGGACGCGGATTTGAACCCGAAAACATCTCCGGTGGTTACGGATTGCAGGGAATGCAAGAGAGAATCGCCGTATTACAAGGTCATTTTCACTTAGAATCCCAACCCCAAGCAGGTTGTTGCATTAATATTTTCATTCCCATGCAAACATCTAATATAGCCGAAATACCAAAAATTCCTGAAATATCAAATATATCAATTATCTCTGAAATTTCCATTCCTCCCCAATCCATCATTATTACCCAAAACCAATCAGTAAAAATTGGCGAATGGCAACCCCTAAATTTAGATGAATGGCACAGCTTAGAATCATCAGAATATCTCTATTAAGTTGAACGCAGTTAATCGACTAACAGAAATACCATCATTACAACTAACAAATGATAAATGACCTATTAAACCTGTAGGGGCGGGTTCACAAATATCTTCACTGATTAATAATGATCTAAATAAACCCACCCCTACTGACAAATGACAACCAACAATTGTACAGATGCGATTCATCGCGTCTCTGACCAATGACTAATGACCAAAATACCTAAAACTTTCGATTGATGCGATAATTTTACTCACAACTAAAGTTGGTATTTTACCTTTATAGATAGTCAAATGCAAAAAATCAGGGTTTAATTATGGATGTAATATTTATTTCATCAAGTCGCCAAAACCATGATTACTGTTCTGTTGTTGATAATAGGAGGCTGCATACTAGTTTGGCAATTGCAGATTTTATATACATCTAGATGCAAAAATCAAGAATTGCTAGTGATACAAGAAAAAAATCATGAATTAATTGATGTGTATAAAACATTAGGACAGTCCATCATGGCTTTAAATATTCAACTACAAGCAGCGCAAAAATTATCGCATATTGACCCTAAACAATCACAACAATCAGTATCTCAAGCCTATCAATTGAGTAGCGAAGTAATGCAAGAATTACGCCAAATTCTCAGAAAAATGGATTCAGAATGTAGCCAAAGTACTAAGTTCCAAATTAGCCAGCAAAACTCAGATATTTTATATATATACCCTAATAAAATCACACCAATTGCTACAAACAAAGTTTCCTTAAAAACATCAACGCTGCAAAATATAAAATCTAAAATCCTATGATTCGCTTATTACTTGTAGACGACCAAAGTTTAGTTCGCCAAGGACTAAAAGCAATGCTAAATCTAGAATCAGATCTAGAAATTATTGGTATGGCAGAAAATGGAGAAGAAGCTATTACGCAAGTTGAACAATTACAACCAGATATTGTATTAATGGATTTGCGAATGCCAGTAATGAATGGTGCTACCGCTACTAAAATTATTTGTGAAAAATTTCCTCACATCAAAATATTAGTTTTAAGTACCTATGATGACGAGCGCGATGTAAGTGAAGCCATTCGCGCTGGTGCAAAAGGTTACCTTTTAAAAGATATGCCTTCCGAAGAATTAGTTAACGCCATTCGCAGCATTAATCGCGGATATGCACAACTCGCACCAGGCTTGTTAGAACGAGTTGTTAATCATCAATCCACACCAAAAACTCAAAGCGAATCTGTTTCCCCTGCATTAACTGGATTAACACCAAGAGAATTAGATGTTGCGCGTTTAGTAGCAATGGGAGCAAAAAATCAAGAAATTGCCCAGCAATTATTTATCTCAGAAAGCACAGTCAAAACCCATATTAACAGTATTTTTAATCGCCTCAATCTCAAAAATAGAGCGCAATTAGCAATTTATGCCAACTCTGTTTCTTTACCTAATACTTAATACTTATTCAATCTAAATATCCCATTTTTGTGGGGTGGGCGTCTCGCCCGCCCAATATATGCAAGATCATTGTAGGTTGGGTTCCATCTAGCTCCCATGCTCTGTGTGGGAGTGATGATTTGTGGGCTGCTGCCTCAATTTCTCAGCTTCCGAGGCAGAGCCTCGCAATACGCATTTCCAGCCGGAGGCTGGAAACAAGATAGAGAAAGGTTTTGAGCTTAACTTGACACCAATGGCGTCTCGCCCGCCCAACATTTTCAGGGGTTTGTTGGGTTTCACTTCGTTCAACCCAACCTACGCAGCTTATTCAATATGAATATTTATAAATAGGTCATAACCCAATGCCCAATGCCCAATGCCCAATGCCCAATGTCCATTTTATTAAAATCGCCGATCGTATTCAACTACAACACGACTATCATCAGTTAAATTAGTCGAACCGCGCAGGCGAAAAGTATCATTAATCCGGTAATTAATCCCCCACTGCAACGGGTCATTAGCTGTTAAAATTTTAATGCTAGAAACCGAAAACTTAGAAGAGATATCAACCCCAGCTTCTAGTGCTAATTCTAAAGTTGAATTACTCTTACCAGCTTCGGTATTATCAGAAATAATAGTTGGAAATAGCCGTAGTTCACTTAAACCAAAAGCACTACCAATTTGGTTAAATGTGCCTTGAAAATTGTTAAATACAGCAGAACCCGCAATATTAATCAACCCCAAAGTACTGTCACCACGCCCTTGAGTATCAATAAAACCACCGCCTAACAATGCTACAAGTTCCGTTTCACCACGCGCGGGACTACTAGTTAATAGCAAACTTTCATTTAATTTACTAGCAGGCCCTTTCACTGTCGCTTCAACGCGGATAGTTTCTAAGGTTGATAAACCTGTAGTATTTAGCTTACTAATATCACCAGTTAAATTACCATCCAATACTTTAGCATATAACTTAATATCTAAATTCGGGTCGCGTGGTTGGTCTTTTCTAAAAGTTGCTTTATGTTCATAACCACGAGCTAAATTAAACTGAGTAGTAAATAAATTTACGCCTCCGTTCTCTAACTTAATTGTACCATCTGGAACTGGTTGATTTAAGGAACCATTAACAGTAAGTGTACCCTTAGCTTGAAAATTCAAAATTGGCGGACGACTAATTTGCACATTGTTCCCCAATTCCAATTCTAAATTATTAAACCTTGTAGTTAAGTTCCTAGAATCATCTTTATTTTGTTTTTCATTTTTGATAAATGAAATATTAGCATCGCTATTATCAGATTTATTTGTATTAGCTGACTCTGCTAGTAACACCTGACCATTAAATAATTCGACTTTACCGCTCAGGATGGGACTCAGTGCTGAACCAGTAACTGTGACATTACCATTTGCATTACCTTGGTAAAGTCCTTTGAGATTTAAAGCTAATTGATTAAGGTTAACTTTTAGTATATCTTTAATGTCAACTTTTTTATTTTTATCAATATTGTTATCAATCGGAATTTCTCCCGATGCTGTTACCTGTCCTTGACTAAATTTTCCTTGCAAGCTTTCAACTATAATTTTTTTAACATCAAACTTGGCGCTTCCGCTAACTTCTGTCAGCTTTTCTGGTAAAGCTTGAGCCGAAAATGTAGCATTATTTAGTGTAGCAACTCCATTAATAACTAATTCTTTTTGGTTAGGAAAATATCCTCTAGCGCCTATTTGTATATCTAAATTTCCTTCGCCATTTTCAAAGGCAATTTGGTTAGTAAATAAGTTTAACAGCGCCAAGCCTTCGTTTTTAACTTTAATATCTAAGTTAATTTTATCGTCTTTGGGAGTAACAGCAGCAAAAGGTAGTTTATAAGGTAGGCTACCAGTAATAGTGACTGGTTCGGGGCCAGAAACTATAATATTACTACCAAAATTTAACCGCCCATCATCATAACTAAAACTAGCTGTAGCTGATTCTACTTTCTTCTGATTAATTGTACCTTCTAGAATTTGTATTTCTCCTCTAGCTTGGGGATTCTTAACGCTACCTGCAACAGCTACAGAAGTGTTGAGATTACCTGTCAATCCAATTGGCAGTTTGACAAAGTTATTTAATACTTGAATTGGGAAATTCCTGATTTGTAAATTACCAGATTGGTCATTACCACCAAGAGTACCTTTAAAAGCAATTAATTTATCTTTAGATGCAATGCGTAAAGGTAAGAATGTCACAATCCCATTTTCAAAACTACCTTTAGCAACTAACTGATCTGCACTATAAAAACGCCCTGGTTCGTCTTTTTCTTTCTCTTTACCCCAAGTCCAATTTTGACCAGCTAAGTTAAATTGTGCGGCAATGCCATTATTATTATTAAAAGCTACTTCCCCGTTAAAAGTGCCTTGGATGTCTGCTAAATCTGGTATAGGATTAGCCTCAATTCGTCGTTCTTGTTGCTCTGCTAATAAAGCATCAACTTGATATAAACGCTCGATTTGCGTTAATAATGGCTCATTGGGTAATCCTTGGGGAACCGTTACCAAATCTGCGGCTTTACCATAGGTTGGTTCTTGCAAACCACCACGCAAATCTTGTAATTCATATACCTGAATTGCTGCAAGAATATCTTGGACATTACCCTCATTGATGTTGAGTTTACCGAAGATTTGCGGCGTTTTTGTAGTTGTATTGATATTACCTGTAAAGGCGTAGCGGCTTTTACCTTTAACAAATGCACTCTCTGTAATGTTAGCCGTGCCATTACCATAGCCGAATTGAGCCGTTAACAGTTCTCCTTTAATCCGCCCGATCGCGGGATTTGCGATCGCCACATTTCCACTAGCTGCTAATTTATCCTGATTAACCAGTAAATTCCCGGTTAATGCCCCAGCTAAAGCAGTATTTCCCAGTCTAGTTTTCTCAGGCAAGGTTAAATTTAATACTTGCAATGGGAAATTATCTAATCTTAAAGCTAAATTCTCACCTTGGGTTTGACCTACAGCCGATGCTTCCTTCCACTTAACGAGGAAAGAGTTGGGGCGATTATTCGCATTGAGGTTAACAGTAATGCGATCGCTTGTGCCAGCAACGTCTAAATTAGTCCCTTGCCCTTGCACCGACTGAATATTACCACTTAACACAGGCTCAAAGGCAAACTTCTGCACCGTCAAATTCCGCAGCTTTAATTGTCCTTGGATATTTGGTAGAGGTAAGTTTCCGGCGATTTGTCCGGTAAAATCAGCTTTCCCCGCCAAATTCACAGCATTAGGTAGTTTAATTGGTAACTGTTGCAAGTCATAATTTTGCGCTTGCACATTCAGTTTTAAATCTGTAATTTGGGGTATGCCTGCGCCTTGGGCATTGGCTAAGATATAACCGCTAGCATTTAAATTTGCGCCTGTAGCCCGTTCAATATTCAGCCTTTGACCATCCCAAGCGATCGCCGCAGTTAACGGTTGCGCGATCGCCCCTATACCTTGGGAAAATTGTACCTGTCCCGCCGCCCGAATATCAGCTAATTTAGGCGATTGTACTGTCCCAGAAACTTGCAAATTCCCGCCAAACTGACCGCGCAACTGTTGATTTAACTGCTGTAACTTTACACCGGTCGCCGCCACCACAGCTTGATAGCTACCGTTAGCTAGTTGAATATTCGAGGCGGTAATTGTGCCATCAGCTACCTTCACCCGTGCCTGACCAGTGGCAACAATCGCCTCTGGTTTAAAGGAATTAACTGACCCAGCAACGTCAAAATTACCATTTAATCGTCCTGGAAATTGCTGAATATTCGGTGCTAATTGTTGCACAGCTAAATCATTAGCTTTGACTTGCGCTAAATACACGCCATCAGCGAGTTGAATATTTTTCGCCGTGACTGTTCCACCAGCCACAGCCAAGCTACCCTCACCAGTACCGCGCAGGGTTTGCAGGCTAAAATTATCGCGGTTACCTGCGATTTGAAAAGTACCAGCCACAGGCCCGGTAAAAGCTGCGGGAATATTCTTGAATATCCGTCCCAACCGCACATTATTGGCGACTAATTGGGCGGCGAAATTTTGGTCTTGCAGTTGAATATTGGATACTGCAACCGTACCGCCACCAATTTGCACTCCTGCGCCTTCAGTGCGGATCGAAGCGACTTTAAATGGTGCTGTGGTTCCCGCTAACAGTAAACGCCCGTTAAATTCTGCCCCAGTTAAGGAAACGTTTTGCAGTTTCTCTTTATCTACCAACCTTTCTACCTGAACACCTGAAACTTGGGCGACAGCTTGCCAACGTTGATTAGCGTAACTGCCCGCAGCCTGTACCTTACCGCCACTATAATTAGCAATGACATCGCGGAAGAAGACAGTTCTATCTGGGGCAATGGTAACTGTACCAGTTGCGGGATAGGTGGCGCTAGGTGCTTGCCATTTCACGACAGTTTGAACCTTACCAGCAACACCAGTTAACTGCCCTGTACCAGAGACATTACCGATTGTAAATGCTGGTTGAGAATTATAAACTTGAGCGATCGCATCCCCTGGTACATTCTCCGCCGTAAAATTAAAATCCAGTTGCGGCTGTTTCCCCAGTTGAATCTTCCCTGCACCCGTAACCTTACCGCCAACCGTCGGCGTACCTTGAATATCTTTGAGACTAATCAGGGAATTGCTCGTAGAAAACTCAAACTTACTGCTAAAATTCTGAAAATCAACCTTATCAACCCGCGCAGGCTTTAAAGTTGCTACTGTACCTGAAAGAATGGGTTTATTTGGTGCGCCGCCAAGCTCAATGTCAGCTTTCACTTCTCCCGCAGCCGGTAAAGGTAGTTTTACCTTGAGAGTCT
Organism: Calothrix sp. FACHB-168; assembly: GCF_963889195.1. Taxonomy (NCBI): domain Bacteria; kingdom Bacillati; phylum Cyanobacteriota; class Cyanophyceae; order Nostocales; family Calotrichaceae; genus Calothrix; species Calothrix sp. FACHB-168. Next base: position 67,239 of record NZ_CAWPNJ010000016.1, on the reverse strand, counting down.
CCAAGGCTGTATTCACATCTACCCGATTGATTTGTCCAGTCACCTTATAGCCAGTTTCTCTGTCAATAATCCCTGTAGCTACTACAGGAATTTTGCCGTAATTAGTCGCTATTTTCTCTAACTTAATTTCCGTGCCTTTAAAGCTGAGATTTCCTTGGGTATTGTTCAACAGTTGGGGTAAACGGGGTATTTGCAGTGCCACCCCTTGCAACAAAGCGCTACCATACAATAAAGTCTGCTGCTGTGGTATCAGTTGCACTTGCAAATCGCCATTAACCCGCCCTGCTTGTAATGTCAGAGGTAGCTGAATAATTTGCGTAATATCAGCAGCCAATAAATCTTGTGTGCGAATCTGTAAATTAGCAGCTTGTGTCTTTACACGTGTTTCGCCCTTTAGCGTCAAATTACCGCCATTATTCCCTTGGGCTGCAATATCAAACCACATCACCTGATTATTATCTAACAATTGGGCAGTCCCATTCAGGTGAGAAAATCCCACAGGTACGGTAGCAGGTTGAGGCGTGGGCGATTGTTGCTGGGCTTTGCGGGACAAGTCTAGTAAAACTAGTTTGCCATTGCGTAACCGCACTTTCTCCAAATCCGTTTTAATCGGCCCGCCTTTAGCACCAAGAGTGATGCGCGTAGTTAACCAGCGTCCTTGGTCATCCTTTTCAATATAAACATCCGGATTGACAAGAGTGACATCTAACTTGAGATTGCGGCTAAAAATTAACTTTAGCGGGTCAAAACCGACTTCTACCGCCTCCACTGTCACTTTATCGGGATCGGTGGCGGTAGCGGGAATCTCCGAAGCGCCAAACTTGACTCCCATTAACGAAAATTCTTTCACACCCCCAAGTTTGACTGGGCGGTTGATGGTGGTTGTGAGATTTTTTTCGGCTAAGGGTGCTAACTCTTTTTGAATAAAACTCTGTAATCGCCAAATACCCCCGCCGATTAACAGCAGCAATAGTCCGCCAAAAGCAATACCACCACGAGTCAACACCAGCAACCAGAAACGCTGACGATTTGAGGAATTGGAGCGATTAACTGAATCGGGACGTTTAGTCATTGGCTTTCACTCTTGATTTGGCGACTTTAGCTGACTTACTGTCGGCATCAATTAGTAATAGATTGCTCTGCCATTCTTAGAATACGTCAACTCAAGCTCTGGCAAAATCGCCAGAGTCGAGGAACTTGTTCTATTCAATAATATTGGCATTGTCAGGAATACCGTAATCAAGTAAACTACGCAAACTGTGCGAGCAAAAATTGCTCTACTAGCACTGTTTCTGTGCGCGTAGTTGAATATGCAAACTAGAGATAGCACCCTTGACTGGTTGAGGCTCGCCCAATAGCAACAACTTCTACCCCAGTGAGAATGCCCAACAGACAATTATTCAAGACGCCAGTATCTCGGCCAGGTTCCAGAAATATTTACTGTGAAAGAAAATCAATCAAAAGCTAGTCGATAGGTACAACCTAGAACTTTAATTAAGATAGACCAGAGAACCACCATTAAAAATAGACGATCACACCCATGCGCGTTTTTGTATTGATTTTCAATGCTGGAACTGAAAATGAGGGAATTCACACCGTGCGACTAGGCGATCGCAATAAAATTCTCATGTTTGAGTCCGAAGACGATGCCACCCGCTACGCTTTAATGTTAGAAGCTCAAGATTTCCCAGTACCTTCTGTAGAAGCGATCGATGCCGAAGAAATCAAAGAATTTTGTGCCAGCGCTAATTATGAATGGGAAATACTCACCGCCAACAGTAACGAACTAGTGACTCCCCCAGAGTTAAATGTCGAAGAAACCGACTGGAAACCAGAGGGTGAGCCAGAAATTCCCGAACCTTCCCGTTCTAATACAACAGAAGACACAGAACCAGATTTTTCTGATAGCGAACTAGAAAAGATTCGGCGCAAATTAGAAGGGCTATTGTAATTAGTCATTAGTCATTAGTCATTAGTCATTAGTTATACCAATCCACGTTCTAATACGTAATTAAGATTGTCGTAGGGGCGGGGTTTCCCCGCCCTGGTGAAGGTTTCAATGTTACGTTTTAGATTGCAGTTTAATACCATTAGGAGATTGTTCAATAACAGCTAACAACTAAGTAAGCCAGTAATTGCACCAAACTATATTACGAAACGTAAATAAACTTGAACTCCTTACCAATGACAAAGCGCAAAGTCTGATCGGAGGTTTCCTCCGATCAGAACTTTGTAAGAATGACAAATGACCAATGACCAATGACCAATGACCAATGACAACTGACAACTAAACAAAGGACAAAAATCAATGACAAATTTGCAGGAACGCGGCTATCTTCTCACCGAGCAAGTGAACTCTAATAGTCTGAATTTAGATCAGATAAGTTCTCTAGAGTTGGTAGAGTTGTTTAATAGCGAAGACCACAACGCAGTTGCTGCAGTAGCTGGAGCGAAAACGCAGCTAGCTGAGGCCATTGATAGTACAGCCGAACGTTTGCGCCAAGGGGGACGCTTATTTTATGTGGGTGCAGGGACAAGTGGCAGATTAGGAGTCTTAGATGCGGCGGAATGTCCCCCGACTTTTTGCACACCACCAGAATTGGTACAGGGAATTATCGCTGGTGGTGCTGGCGCATTAGTCCGCAGTTCCGAAGATTTAGAAGACCGATCGGAAGATGGAGAAGCCGCGATCGCTCAACGTCACATTACGCAGTTAGATGTGGTAGTCGGGATTACTGCTGGCGGCACTACTCCCTTTGTCCACGGAGCGCTGAACGCCGCCCGCCAACGAGGAGCCATCACAATTTTTATCGCTTGCGTACCGGAAGAACAGGTAAAATTTGATGCCGACATTGATATTCGCCTATTAACAGGGCCGGAAATTCTCGCTGGTTCCACGCGCCTGAAAGCCGGGACAGCTACAAAGCTGGCTTTAAATATTCTTTCTACCGGCGTGATGGTTAAACTAGGCAAAGTTTACGGCAATCGCATGGTAGATGTAGCTGTTACCAATCAAAAATTACGCGATCGCGCTTTGCGGATTTTGCAAGACCTCACAGACTTAAATCGAGAAGATGCAGGTATATTACTCGATCGTAGCGGTAATTGGGTGAAATTAGCCCTATTAATGCACTGGACTGGCTTAGAAAAACAACCCGGTAACCAACTTTTATCAGAACATCAAGGTAATTTGAAAGCCGCTATTGCTAGCTACAACAATCAGCATTCCTCATAAACCGTTCCCGCAGCGATTGTTGACTGTTGACTGTTGACTGTTGACTGTTAACCGTTGACCGTTGACTGTTAACTGTGAACCCTCAACAGTCAACGAGATAAAAAAATCAAACTATATTACGAAACGTAAATAGACTTGAAACTCTTACCAATGACAAATGACAAATGACAAATGACAAATGACAAATGACAAATGACAAATGACCAATGACAAATGACAAATGACCAATGACAGCCTTTACCAGCTATCTTTAATTGCACCACTCAAATTATTTAAAGTTTTATTTTATACAAAGACAGTTAAAATCTTAAACAAAGAGTCTTTTCACCACAAACACTCAAGCAAGCGTGAAAAACTGAATCATATTTTTTCACTACAATATCTTTTTTCGAGATAAATCAGTATAAATTCGGATCGTCATCAAACAAAAAATGAATAAGATCGTCTAATCACAACTACATACACTAGCCTTTTGGAATATCTAGTACAGGTTGGCGTCAATAAACATACCATGCCCAATAGCGCAAAAGCCTAGAACATAAGTCTATTGACTATTGACTATTGACTATTGACTTACTCGCCAAGCAGTACCAGCTTCCAAATGATTAGTTTTTGTTGGTAAAGGTAGAGTTAACAGCAGAGTAATGATTTTCTAGATTGCTCTGACAGAGATACTACTTTTGCCATTCTTTAGTATTTGTGATCGTCAGATTTGACTTAGCATCTCTATATCTAAGTTATACAGAAGCAATAGCAAACACCCGGACAATTTTGCCAAATATATGGGCAAGGTAGAATTTTTTGCTGGCTACGCTACTAAAGAATGAGGATAGCTTTGCCAAGGGCAAACTTGTTAGTAACAACATAATGTATGACTCAGGAAGAACTGATGTTATCAAATAATTTACTCAATGAGTTTAAAACTTGTACTCAATTACAATACAGTGGCAACTTAAATATTAAAAGTTCCAAAGGCAATCAATGGAATTTTTATTACCGACTTGGCAGAATAGTTTGGGCAACAGGAGGAATTCACCCCTTTCGCCGTTGGCGCAGACAAATGGCGCAACATTGTCCGCAATTTGATGCAGATAAAATTCGATTAAGTGCTAAAGAATTAGAGCTTGATTATTGGGATTACCGACTCCTAGAAATCTTATATAAAAAGCAAAAAATTCAGCGCGAGCAAATCAACATAATTGTAGAGAACACAATAGCAGAATTATTTTTCGATCTTGCACAAGAAGCACATTTTACTTCTGTCACTTGTCATCGCAGCCAACAAGCGATTTTAGAAATGCCAATGAGCTTTACCAGTGCAGATATTTTTTTAACACAGATGCAAGAATCTTGGAAATTTTGGTCAGAAGCGGGTTTAGCAAATCTATATCCCGATTTAGCACCAATTCTGCGCAAACCAGAACAACTCAAGCAGTTAGTCAATGCATCTGTCTACAATAATTTTGTGAATTTTATTAATGGCAATTATACCCTGCGAGATTTAGCCATAAAAATGAAGCAAAATGTCCTACCGGTTGGGCGTTCATTATTACCATATATCCTCAAAGGAATTATTGAATTAGTAGAAGTTCCCGATTTACCTTTAGCAGTTCTTGATACCACTCAAAATCACACAGTAGCAAAATCAAAATCTGCCTCTATCCCCTTGATAGCTTGTATAGATGATAGCCCCCAAGTTTGTAAAATTATGGAGGAAATTGTTACTTCCAATGGCTTGAGATTTATCAAGATTCAAGATGCAGTTCAAGCCTTACCAATTCTCATTCAAAATCAGCCAGATTTAATCTTTTTAGATTTGATTATGCCTGTAGCTAGCGGTTATGAAATTTGCACTCAGGTACGCAGAATTTCTAGTTTTGCTCAGACTCCTGTAATTATTTTAACAGGTAATGATAGCCTTTTAGATAGAGTTCGTGCTAAGGTAACTGGTTCTACAGATTTTCTCACTAAACCAGTAGCCAGCGATAAAGTCATGAGTATGATCCGGAGATATTTACAGACACCAACCTCATCAGTTAAATTGAGTGCTTCTGCAGTGGAGAAGTGATATTTTAAACTTCACTGCTTAACTATGTAATTCAGCATCTTACATAAAATCAAACTCAGAGATTTCTCGATTAATTTCATAGTCTCACTCAACTATTTTCTCCCAGGAACTAGGTAGAAAATACGGACAATAAAACCACAGAAGATACATCAGAATCAGCATGGCGGAAAGTTCTAATATTAGTCTTACCTAATTCAAACTTTCTTAAGAATGTATTAAATTTCTCCAAAGACACTTTTCTAAGTGCTTTTCCCGATGTTAAAACACAATCGATCCATCAGGATGATAATAGTAAACTTTGCTTAAATTTACTGGGAAACTATTATGACTACTGTTTTAGTTGTTGAAGATGGTTTGACCGATCTAGAAATTCTTACCAGATATTTGCAACAGGCTGGATACTCTGTCATCTGCGCTAAAAGTAGTGAAGAAGCTCAGGATAAAATCGTCAATTCTAGACCAGATTTGATTTTTCTGGATGTAATTTTACCTGGTAAAAGCGGCTATGAAATTTGTCGAGAATTAAAGAGCGATCCGACTACTAGTAAAATTCCTGTAGTTTTTTGTTCCACAAAAAATAGCGATGTAGATAAAATTTGGGGAAATATGCTCGGTGCAGAAGCTTATATTTCCAAACCAATTGATAAAGATGAATTGGCAGTAACTCTGCAACAAATAGTGAAACCTTCAAATTAGCATTTATGGCTAGAAAAATATAGTTAAAATTTGGTATTTCAATATGCAACTAAAGAGAGTAACTAGCGAAAAAATTAATTGATAAAGGATAAATACTTTGGAGACTAAGCATAAATTTTTAAGCTTTAATTTAGGCAGCAATGACTTAGCTGTAATTAATTTACAGCACATTGCAGAAGTATTACAAATTTCATTAACAGAAATTTGTGGTGTACCACAGATGCCAAATTGTGTCTTAGGTATTTACAATTGGCGTGGCGAAATGCTGTGGTTAGTTGATTTAGAAGAAATGCTAGGTTATCCACCATTATTGCAAGGTAATAATATAGCTGCAAAAATGATGGCAATTATCCTAGAACATGATGGTAAATATTTAGGATTATTAGTACGCCATCTCACAGATATTGAATCCCTAGATACTACAAAAATGAAATCTCCATCTGCGGAAATATTTTATTCAGCGATTTCTCCGTTTGTAGAAGGGTATTTTATCAATGCTGAAGAAGCAATGGTGTTTAATTTAAATGCACTGTCAATTCTCCAATCTCCGATGTGGGGACACAATAATTAAAGATGCAACCGCTAGCAACAACAGCTATTTGCGGTATTTATCATCTTTCTAAGTTATCAACCTCAAATTTTTCTTTAACCAAACAAGTTATCAGGGGTATAAAATGACCATTTCCTATAATAAGTCTCCGAAAGCTACGCAAGTAATTGGCAATATAGAAAATGAAAATGGCAGTGCTAATGTAGCCAATATTGTCACAGATCAATTATCTACATTAAATGCTATAGAAGAAGAATTTAGAAACTGGCGACAGCAGTTGCAATGCATTACTGCATCTCTACGTCAAGCCCCAGATATGGAAGCACTGCTGAAATTAGCTGTGGTACAAATTAGAGAAAAAGTTTCGAGCGATCGCGTTTTAATTTATCAATTTAAAACTGCTGATAGTGGTACTGTTTTAGCCGAGTCTATTGCTCTAGGCTGGACACCCACTATTGAAGAAACTCTGCCAATTCTTACCTTTGGTGCCTATACCAGCCAAGATTATTTAGAACCCTTAGTTATTAACGATATTACGGAAATAAAAGTCACACCTTATCAACAACAATTACTAGACAAGTTTCAAGTTAAAGCTAGTTTAAGTTTACCGATTATCGTTGAAGAACAAATTTGGGGCTTGTTGGTAGTCAATAATTGTGCTGCTCCTAGACAGTGGCAGGAATTAGAAATTACTTTAATATCTCAAATTACCACAGAAATAGCCTACAGAATACAGAACGTTGTTTCCCAAACACAAAACCAACAAGAACTCATAGCCCAGAAAACAATTACCAAAGTTATCGATAGAATTCTTCACCTTTCATCTATTGATAAAGTATTTCAAATTACAACTCAAGAAGTTAGGCAATTTATTCGCTGCGATCGCGTGTCTTTGTACCGCTTCCTTCCTAATTGGAGTGGAGAATTTATTGCCGAGTCAGTGGGTAATACTTGGGGAAAATTAGTAGACGCTAATGTCAAAACTGTCTGGGAAGATACACATCTACAAGACACTAAAGGCGGACGTTATGCCAAAGGCGAAACTTTAGCTATTAATGATGTCACTCGGGCAGGTCATTCTCAATGCCACGTTGATATTTTAGACCAGTTTGGCATCAAAGCTTATATTGTCGTGCCTGTATTATCCGGGCAAAAATTATGGGGTTTACTAGCAGCTTATCAACATTCAGGAACCCGTGAGTGGCAACCTTGGGAAATTAACTTTCTCAAAGATATTGGCGCACAATTTGGTGTTGCTATCTCCCATGCAGATAATTTGCAGCAGGCAGCAATCAAAAATAAGCAACTAGCGCAAATACTAGAACAAGAAAAAACCGTATCGAAAATAGCCAACCGCATTCGTAATTTCTCAGCTAAAGAAGATACCGACAGCCTGTTTAGAATCACAACTCAAGAAGTTCGCCAAGCTATACAATGCGATCGCGTCGCTATTTATCAATTTAATGATGACTGGGGTGGTGAATTTATTGCTGAATCTGTAATTTCTGGTTTAAATAGGTTTGTTAGCCCAGAAATGAAATTAGCTTGGCACGATACCTATTTGCAAGAAACCAAAGGCGGGAGATACGCTACAGGCGAAAACTCGATCATTAATGATGTCGAGCAAGTGAGCATTTTAGTCCAGAACGATATTTCCCAGAGTTTGTTTGCTCCTTGTCATCTGGAAATGTATCACCAGTTAGAAATTAAAGGCTTCATTATCGTTCCCATCTTTGTTAGAGAAAAACTCTGGGGCTTATTAGCAGCATATCAACATTCAGCAGTTCGGGAATGGCAGCCTTGGGAAGGAAATTTTTTGCGAGAACTTGGCTGGCAAATTGGCTATGCTATTTCTAAAGCCGATTCTCTAGTCCAAGCGCAAGTCCAAAATCAGCAGCTCACGCAAATAGTCGAAAAAGAAAAAACCGTCACCAAAATAGCCAACCGCATTTACCAATCCTTAGATGCAGAAAATATCTTGAGAATCACAACTCAAGAAGTGCGTCAAGCTCTACAATGCGATCGCGTGGTTGTCTATGAATTCAATTCTCACTGGGGTGGTGAGTTTATTGCTGAATCTGTAGTTTTTGGTTTGACTAAGTTTGTCACCCCAGAGACGAAATTAACTTGGTACGATACCTGTTTGCAAGAAACCCAGGGTGGTAGATATCAGAAAGGCGAACATTCAGTAGCTAATGATGTATCCAAAGCTGGGTTTAGTGCTTGTCACGTGGAGATGTATGAAGAGCTAGAAATTAAAGCCTTCATCATCGTTCCCATCTTCTTTAGAGACAAACTTTGGGGTTTATTAGCAGCTTATCAACAGTCAGCACCTCGGGAATGGCACAGCTGGGAAATTAACTTTTTAACCCAAGTTGGCTTGCAATTAAGTATCACTAAATCACAAATAGAATACTTCGACCAAGTAAAAGTTAAATCAGAAACACTAGCCCGGATAACCGAGCAAGAAAAAGCTTTTTCAAGGCTAGTAGATCGTATTCGTCAATCTTTAGATATGAGGGAAATATTTGAAACCTCAACTCTAGATCTACGACAATTACTCAAATGCGATCGCACGGTAATCTATCGCTTCAAGCCCGATTGGAGTGGCGAATTTATCGCTGAATCTGTAGATCGTGGTTGGGTGACTTTAGTAGGCCCCGATAAAAAAACTGTCTGGAAAGATACCAGAGTTCAAGAATGTGCTTACATTGGTAAATATCAAAAAGGTGACATTTTTTACACTCATGATATTTACACTGCCGGACATTCTCCCTGCCATATTGAAACCCTAGAGAAATATAATGTCCGCGCTTACGCCACAGTACCAATATTCTTTGGTGACCAACTTTGGGGATTGCTGGCAGTTTATCAAAACTCCGGGCCTCGTGTATGGGAAGAATCGGAAATTAGCTTGTTAAAGCGTATTACCGATCAGTTAGGGTTAGCACTCAAACAAACTGATTATTTGCAACAAGCCCAAACCAAGTCAACAGAATTAGCCGAAGTCGCTGCTAGAGAAAAAGCTGCTAAAGAATTATTACAACAGCGTTCTATTCAACTGCTAACAGCCCTCAGACCCGCCCTGAATGGTAACTTGACAGTAAGGGCACCGATTACAGAAGATGAACTCGGTACAATTGCGGATGCTTACAATAATACTCTGCAAGCGTTGCGACAAATCGTCATCCAAGTACAAACAGCAGCTCAACAAGTTGCTCACACTTCTGATACTAGCGAAGCTTCATTAGCTGGACTTACCAACTTAGCCAGTAAACAAACTCAAGAAATGGCTATAGCTTTAAATGATATTCAACAAATGGTTGACTCTACTAAAGCTGTGGTATCTAACGCTGAATTGGTGCAACTAGCAGTTAAACAAGCCAACCAAACCGTTGAGTCTGGGGATAGCGCCATGAACTTAACAGTACATGCTATCCAAGGAATCCGCGAAACTGTAGCCCAAACCAGTAAGAAGATTAAACGCCTGAGTGAATCTTCGCAAAAAATCTCTAAAGTGGTGAACTTAATTAGTAACTTTGCCACTCAAACAAACGTCCTAGCGCTGAACGCAGCGATTGAAGCCACTCGTGCTGGTGAATATGGTAAAGGTTTTGCTGTGGTAGCGGATGAAGTTAGATCTTTATCTCGCCAGTCAGCCGCCGCAACTATCGAAATTGAAAAATTAGTCCAAGAAATTCAAGCAGATACTGGAGAAGTAGCCGTAGCTATGGACATCGGTATCCAACAGGTAGTGGAAGGGACAAATCTAGTAAATGATGCACGACAAAATTTGAATGCTATTGTCAGCGCCACCGCAGAAATTAGTCAGTTAATTGAGCGCATTACCGCAGCTACCCAAAAACAAATGGATCAGTCTGTGAAGGTAACTACGAGCATGAAAGATGTTGCGCAAATTTCTCACCAAACTGTCGATGAATCTAATGAAATTGCTGTTGTCTTTCAAAAGCTATCAGCAATGGCAAAAGAACTATTAGCAACGGCGAGTAAGTTCAAAGTGAATTAAGAACCACAAACTAGTAGTCTGTCAGGGTTGAAATGAGGGACAGTAGTGTGAGCGTCTCGCTCACGCGGGCAAGACTTCGGCGTGAGCGCTCAGTCGAACGCTGCCCGCACTACCAAAAACCCCTCAAAACAAAATTGCCAGACTACTAGTAATAGTTGCTAATAAAGGGATGAGGGAATGAGGATGATAATACTCAGTATTACTTCTCATAATTCCTGATTCCCTATTCCCTTTAAAACATGAATAATAATCAATTCAACCTGTACGGGCAAGTTAACAGATATCCTCAATAATAAATAAAGCTCTCAATAAATCCGCCCCTACTAACAAATGACAAATGACCAATGACAAATGACCAATAACTAAAAAATATGACTTTAGATAATGATATTCGCGAACAGGGTTACATTTATTTTTTAGCTGAAGCTCCAGAATTACTGCAAACTATTGAAGAAGAATTGTTTAGTTTGTCAGAGGATTTTAGTACAGCTAAAGTGCATAATTTAATGCGCTCGACTCATACAATTAAAGGTGGATCTGCTAATGTTGGGCTAGAGACAATTAGCTCTATTGCCCATTCTTTAGAAGATGTATTTAATGCTTTACATAACCCCAGTGTAGTTGTTGACGATCGCCTACAATCACTGATACTACAAGCTTATGAATGCTTGCGGTTAGCACTCACCGCAGAACTAACAGGTAGTACGGTGAATGGTGAAGAGATCCTGCAAAGAGCGGCTGCGGTTTTTGCTCAGGTGCAAGAAAAACTGGGTGATGCTTTTGGTGGTGAAGCTTATATCCCAACTTCGGAAGAATTGGGTTTTGATATTGTGCAATCTATTTTTGAAGTTGGAGTACAGCAAAGAATAGAAAGTATTGCTGATGGACTGAAGAATATAATAGAGCCAACACAATTGACTGAGTTATTAACTTCTGAAGCGGAAGTATTTATTGGTTTAAGTGAGTCTTTAAATTTACCTGGATTTGGAGCGATCGCGCACACAATTCTTGCTGCCATTCAAGCTCAACCTAACCAAGTACAGGAAATTGCGGAAGCTGCTCTGCATAATTTACAACAAGCTCAAGCCTCTGTATTCGCAGGCGATCGCACTTCTGGCGGCGAACCTTCACCAGAATTGCTGCGTTTCACACAAATAGTTACAGATGAATTACCCCTAGAACCAAAAGAATCTGAAATTCCTCTGGTTTTAGACAATGAACTTCAGGCATTATATAAATTTTTAACTACATCTAGTGATAGCCAAGCACAGGTACTTAATCCGGCTAGAGCGCAGTTTTATCTCAAGATAGTTCGGTTTATTCTTGGCTGGTTTAATCACCATCGCCAAATTAACAAAGAAAACCTCAATTTGGCGCTCATGGTAACAGCTAACGGGGAAGATACTGTTAGTTATATTGAAACTTGGTTTAAGGAATTTTTAGAATTTATCCAAGTAGCAGCAGATAGCCCCAGCTTGCGTTTATATCGCCAAGGCGTAATTTTGACAATCATTGTAGCTGTTGTCAAATTTTATTATACAAATGAGCCGCTCAATCGAGATGTATTTGTTATTCAAGTACTGCAACAGAAAATTAAAGAACTAGCTCAAGAATATAAAAACTTTGCGCCAATTACAGAAGCAGAGAAAAATTGGTCAGAGCATCCTCAATTACAAGAATTGTTAGTTTTTCAAGAACATGTTTTAGATGAAGCTAATTATCTTTTAGAGTCAATTTGGGGAGGAGAAACTAACGATAATCATATCCATCAGATTGCAGAACCTCCAGCGATCGCAGAAAATACAGAATCATTAACCTTTAGCGAGTCGGCGTTAACAGATATTGCTACTACACCTAATATGGCAATTGCTGAATCAGCTATTCCAAACAACGAGCAAATTACAGAACAATTATCATCTTCCTCGGCAAAAAATGCTCGTACTGCTTCATTTGTGCGTGTAGAAACAGAAGGATTACACCGTCTGAACTACCTAGCTGGTGAACTACTGATTAAGCAAAAACAGCGCATGTTATATGATGAACAACTTAAAGGCATCATTGAGCAATTAAACGACAGACTAAATAAACAACAAACGATTTTAAATCAGTTAAATGATTTACCCATGCAAACCCAGAGTCATGCTTTACAGCAGAACCAAAATTTTGCATCTGTAAAATTTGACTCTTTAGAAATGGATGCATATACAGAATTTCAAACAAAGTTACATGAAGCTGTAGCTGAAAGTTTGCAAATCCAAGAAATCATTGAATCCCTAGATTTATCCTTAACACAAGCGATTCAGCTAAGTGATAAAACACAGCGATTAACCCTAAATATTATTGATAATTTAGTCGAAGCCAGGATGACTCCTTTAGGAAACATCCTCAATCGTTTTCCCCCAATGCTGAAAAAAATGGCGAGCGTTCATGCCAAAGTTGTAGAATTGCAACTATTTGGTACTGATGTACTGGTAGATAAAGCGATCGCCGAAAAAGTCTATGAACCTCTGCTACATTTAGTCCGGAATGCTTTCGATCATGGGATTGAAACGCCGCAAGTTCGTCAATCGCTAGGGAAGCCAGAACAAGCTTTAATTGAAATTCGGGCTTATAACCAAGGTAGCCAAACTATTATTGAAGTGCGCGATGATGGACAAGGTTTGAATTTAGAAAAAATTCGCAAAAAAGCCATTGAACAAAATCTGATCTCAGCAGAAGAATCAGTTAGAGGTAATAATTATCAAGCCACAGAAGCGAAACTTTTAGAGTTAATGTTTTCCCCAGGATTTACCACTACCGATAAAGTCAGTGAAATTTCTGGACGCGGTATGGGCTTAGATATCGTCCGTGCGCAAATCCAAGCGCTCAATGGTTCTTTATCTGTAAAATCCTTGCCTAATCAAGGTACAACATTTATACTCAAGATTCCTTTTTCTATGACTACTGATAAGTTAATGTTAGTCCAAGCAGGTGGTTTTGTTTACGCCTTGTTATTGGATAATTTGGAAAAAATATTAGTGCCCTCAGAACAGCAAATTAAACAATTTAAGGGCAAGAAAGTATTATACTATCAAATTGATGAAGATGAACGGATAGTCAGCCTTCGCCATATTTCTGAGTTAATGGATTATAACGGTTCATCTTTCAATTGCATTAGTTATAATAATCAACTCTCTGCCCATGAAACAGGAATTATGAAAAATCCTGTGTTATTACTACGACGGAATCAAGAAATTTATGGTTTAGAAGTCGATCAAATTATTGGCGAACAAGAATTAGTAATTAGGCCTTTAGGAAATGCGATCGCTCCCCCAAGATATATTTATGGTTGTAGTAATTTAGCTAGTGGTAATCTCATCTTAGTTATCGATCCCATGCTGTTGCTATATTATGAGGAGATGCAAGCCACACTGGAAACAGCTGTAATATCAGCAGATTATGCCACAAATCAACCAGCTTTAAATGCATCAGGCGTAATATCTAATTCTACACCTCTACTGGCTCCCGCTAATCCTACAAATAAAACTTCCAGCCAGCAAAGTCACTCTTCATCCGCAAATCACAATTCATCTAAAGTGCTGTTAGTTGTAGATGATGCTCTGAGTTTGCGTCAAACTCTCTCGTTAACATTACAGAAGCATGGCTATCAAGTATTACAAGCACAAAATGGTGTAGAAGCTCTAGAAAAATTGCAGGCTTATCCAGAAATTAAAGTAGTAGTTTCTGACTTAGAAATGCCAAGAATGAACGGTTTTGAACTGTTATCTCATGTACGTAAAAGCTCAAACTTGGCAGATAAGCCTGTAGTAATTCTGACTTCTCGGAGTGCTGATAAACATCGCCAGCTAGCTGAATCTTTAGGTGCAACAGCTTATTTAACTAAGCCATATTTAGAAGATAAATTAGTCACGACAATTGGGGATTTGGTTAAAGAACAAAATCAGGAATCTACTAATTTGGTGATGAGTAATTAATCTATAAATCATCAATAAAGGGAATAGGGAACAGGGAACAGTTTTCCCTGTTCCCCGTTCCCTGTTCCCTCTTTAATGATGAACTGTAGGGTGGGTAATAAATACCCGCCCTATTTTATGAAAATACAGAACATTTTACGTAAATGAGTACGCGCTTGGGGGCATGGCAGTGCCAGTGCCCCTACAATCAACAATCGTTTCTACCTCACCAACTGGAAATCTGCTTTAAATTAACGTTGAGGTGCGCCTTCACCAAACTTAATTACAAGTGCGATCGCAATACTCACCAGGGTAATTAATGCCATACTCAAAGCGGAACCAAAACCCCAATTTTGAGTAGCACCAAGAAACTGGTTATAGACTAATCTCGCTGCTGTCATGCTAGAAGCACCACCTAGTAATTCTGGGTTGACAAAATCGCCTAAAGCGGTAATAAAAACAAGCATTGAACCAGCAGTTAATCCTGGTAGAGTTTGTGGTATTGTAACTTGCCAAAAAGCCTGTGTAGGATTTGCGCCTAAATCGGCTGCTGCTTCTAGTAAACGCATATCTAACTTTTCTAGAGAAGCATATAAAATTAATACCATATAAGGCAATAAACTGTAGCTCATGGCAATTAATACAGCCGGAGTATGGTTGAGTAATTCTAAAGGTTGTAAATGTAAAGTTTTTAATAAAGTATTTAATAAACCAGTCGGACGGAGAATGCTAATCCAAGCGTAGGAACGTAGTAAAGAAGAAGTCCATAAGGGTAAAATAAAGACTAATAATAATAAATTACGCCAGCGTTTAGGGACGATTTGTGCAATCCAGTAAGCTACAGGAAAGCTGAGAATTAAACATATAATTGTAGTTGTTACGGCTAAACCTATTGAACGCAAAATTACATGTAAATACAGTGTATCGAAGATTCGTAGATAGTTTTCTATGCCACTAGGATTAACTAAATCCCCAGGGCGAATATTGGGTACTAAGCTTAACTGAAAAATAATCAATGTGGGTAGTACCAGCAAGAGTACTAACCAAATGCCTGATGGTGCAAGTAATATTAAAGGTTGCAGCCAAGATAGATTTAGATACTTATTTTTGCCAATTTTATCAATATTATTGGCTGGATATAATTCAGGTTCAGAACTATGATTATGCATAATATTTAGTTTGAATAATTAAAAACTGAAATTTTTAACTACTAGTTAATTGTGTCCAATAGCGATCGTAAATTTCATCAAATTTTCCTACCGGCGTAATACGTTCGCATTTTTCTATAATTGACTCTGGTGGAAATAGACTCGTATTTTGCTGTAAGCTGATAGGTAATTGCTCAAACCCAGCCAGATTAGGTGTAGCAATATTTAGACGTTGGCTGATTTGGGCTGCTACTTCTGGCTGTAAAATAAAGTTAATCCAAGCATAGGCTCCATCTGGGTTAACAGCTGTTTTGGGAATTACGATTGTATCAGTCCATAATGAAGAACCACTCCGAGGAATTACATACTTTAATTTCGGATTTTCTTTGGTAACTCGGATAGCATCAGCCGAGTAACACATAGCTAATAATAAATCTCCAGCAAGGATTTGATTTTGCCAAGCTTCGGTATCAAATGCGGTGATATTGGGTTTAAGTGCTTTCAATTTTTCGTAAGCTTGTTTCACTTCATTTTCGTTTTGCGAATTGTATGAGTAACCCAGCATCCGCAAAACTGCACCCATAACTTCACGCACATCATTGAGCAAAGTCATGCGTTTTTTAAGTTTGTCTTGATTTTGCCAAAGGTAATCCCAATCTTCTGGTGCTTCTAGAACTTCAGAATTATAAACTAGACCTGTTGTACCCCAATTAAAGGGGATACTATAGCGGTTTTTCTGGTCATAGGTAGGATTTTGAAACCGGGGAGATAAATTTTCTAATCCTATGAGACGATTGTGATTTATTTCTGTTAATAAATCTTTTTCTACCATCTTTTGTACCATATAATCAGATGGATAGATAATGCTGTAATTACCACCACCGCCTGCTTGTAATTTAGCTAGCATGACATCATTAGATTCATAGACATCTGCTAGAATTTTCATTCCGGTTTGAGTACTAAAAGCTTTGAGTAATTGATTATCAGTATATTGCGTCCAAGTATATATATATAGTTGGTCGCGTTGTCCTGAGGTTTTAGCACTAGCACGAACATCTGCTAGTCGCCAACCACATCCAGCTAAAGATAAGCTAGAAAGTGCTGTGATTTGTTGAATAAATTTGCGTCTGGTAGTCATTTGTTATTTGTCATTTGTCATTTGTCATTTGTCATTTGTCATTGGGTGGTTGACCTATTGAGGTAAGATATGAATTTAATTTTGGTGCTAGTTCATTAATGATAGTTTGAATAGATTTTATTTGTTCAGAGGTTAATAGGTTACGAGTATACGCTCTTCTTAGCCAATGTTGAGTTTCATTTAATGAGCCTCTGGCTATTTTGACAAAACGTTTATTTTCTTTATAGCTACCTCTGCCAAACCCCTCTGCTATATTGGCTCCTATACTATCTGCTGAACGGACAATTTGTTGACCAATTGTATTTTTGGCAAATATGTCCCATACGTTGACTATTTTCCAAATGTCATCTGCTAATCTTTCTGATAATCGATAAACTTGTAACTCTTGGAAACGTTTCGTTGCCATTGATTAATTGCCAATATATTCTATATTGTCGATCAATTGTGTTTGATATTTGTTGCTTTGTCAGTAGCTAAACACAAATGACAAATGACAAATGACCAATGACTATTGACTATTGACTATTGACTATTGACAAATCGTCAAACAATCATTTTCCGCCCACCAAGCATAAATTGGTGTATTGGGGTCTGGTAAGCTACCAAAGGTGTTAGGTTGTAAGACATTAATAGTAATGCCGTTGAGTAATTCCACGACGTAATTAACATGAGTACCTAAATACATAATGTTAATTAGTCGCCCTTCAAAGCAGTTATAAGGGAAATTAGGTGGATAAAGTGAAAGTTGAATTTTTTCGGGACGGACGCTAACTACTACTGGTTGGGTAATTTCTGTAGGCGTTTCTTCACGACGGTTAACGACAATTGTTAGTCCTGTTTTAGTCTCAATTTGGACTGTAGAAGCTTCTACGCCAATAATTTCACCGCTAAATAAATTAGTATCGCCAATAAAATCCGCGACAAAAGATGTCCGAGGAAATTCGTAGATTTGGCTGGGAGTCCCAATTTGCTCTATTTTCCCTTGATTGATCACAGCAATGCGATCGCTCAATGATAAGGCTTCTTCTTGGTCGTGGGTGACCATAATAAAGGTTAATTGCAATTCTTTATGGAGATTGATTAACTCCACTTGCATTTCTTTACGGAGCTTTAAATCTAATGCTCCCAGGGGTTCATCGAGTAACAGCACTGAGGGACGGTTGACTAAAGCCCTCGCTAAGGCTACTCTTTGCTGTTGTCCTCCAGAAAGTTGATTAGGAAAGCGCGATCGCAAACTTTCCATTTTCACCAGTTTTAAAGCTTCTTTAACTCGGCGATCGATTTCTGGTTTGCGCAATTTTTTCAAGCGCAGTCCAAAAGCGATGTTATCCCATACATTTAAGTGATTGAACAATGCATAGCTTTGAAATACAGTATTGACAGGTCGGCGATAAGGCGGGACATTAGTCATAAACTGTCCTTGAATCAATACCCTACCAGCGTCCGCTTCTTCAAACCCTGCAATTAAACGTAATAATGTGGTCTTGCCACAACCCGAAGGGCCTAAGATACTAAAAAATTCTCCTTGCCTAACGTCCAAGTCTACGCCATTAACAGCCGGTTCTTGGTTAAAAAACTTGAACACGTTACGCAGCTCAACATCTAGCGGCTGCAAAGCCATCATTTCCCCCCGATCCTGCGTCACAGTTTGAGCCATAATCCTCAGTAGAATGCCGTGAGCCTACGCGATCGTGCCACATTCAGGTAGTCTATTAACCAGCTGACCTCTGGCACTTTGGTTCATTGTATCCGTCAAAAACTATTGATTGGGAAGATGTTCTCGGAATTATTTGCCGATTCATACTGAGTACCGTGCTAGAGGATTGTGTATATCAATTAATACTAAATTTCTCAATCTTGGTTATCGTATTTTTTTATGGCTTTATCGTACATTCAAGGGTTTAATACCTACACTTCTTGTAACTTTCAGTACGGCGCAGTCAACCGTCAACAGTCAACCGTCAACAGTCAACAGATAATTGACTAATCAACCATCATTGTTGTTGATACTCATCTTTGAGCGATCTATTGCGATCGCTGGTGAAAGAATCCACATAATTGTATAAATTATATTAATTTGGCAGTCATTACTCGTGCTATGGCCTTAATAGAACCTACTCCACTGGGAAGACCAAAAAATACCCGTACTGTTGGTAAAAGTTTTCAGCCAACATTCCTGATTATATTTACGCTGTTAATGACAAGTGCCATAGGTGCGCGTTTGGCATATTTACAAATAGTTGAAGGTGCAAATCATCGCAAACGCGCTGAATCTAACCGCATTAGAATGATCCCCAAACAGCCAGAAAGGGGTAATATTTTTGACCGTTATGGCAAACTTTTAGCTAGTACTCGCTATCCGCGCTCGGTATATTTATGGCCGATGGCTCACACCAAGCCTTCCTGGCCTGTGGTAGGGGCACGACTATCACAAATTCTCGATATACCGCAAAAGGATATTGAAAAAAAGCTAGAAGAAGCTGGTAGGAATTCTTCAACACTAGTAAGAATTGCCAGGGATTTAGATGAAGCTGAAGTTACTGCCTTAAAAGAATATCAAAACGAATTAACAGATGTAGAAATCCATTTGGAAGCAGTACGTTACTATCCCCACGGCAGACCAATGGCGCATGTACTTGGTTATACTCGCGAACTGACTGCCGAGCAGTTAAAAAAGAAGCGCCAAGAAGGCTATCGCTTAGGAGATGTGATTGGTCAGATGGGGGTAGAAAAAGCCTATGAAAAGCAACTTAGAGGTGAATGGGGCGGTCAACAAGTAGAAGTGGATGGTGCTGGTAGACCGCTCAGGGTTTTGGGGGAGAAACAAGCTAAGGCTGGTAACGATTTGCACTTAACCATTGATTTGGAAATGCAAAAGACAGCAGAAAAAGCCTTAGGTACCCGCAATGGCGCGATCGTTGCCCTCAATCCCAAAAATGGTGCGGTTTTGGCACTGGTATCTCACCCTACCTTCGATCCCAATATTTTCTCGAAGCAGAGACTTTCGCAAAAAGACTGGGACACCGTTCAAGGCGAAGAACATCCTTTGGTGAATCGTGCCTTAAGTGTCTTTCCTCCTGCTAGTACCTTTAAAATTGTTACTACAACTGCTGGTTTAGAATCGGGTAAATTTTCTCCTAGTACCGTGCTGCAAACCTACGGTTCCTTAACGGTTGGTGGTACTACTTTTGGCGAATGGAACCACGCCGGATTTGGGCCTTTAGGCTTTGTTGGTGCATTACAGTGGAGTAGCGATACATTCTTTTATCAAATTGGTAGAGGAGTTGGCGGCCCGACTTTGATTGAGTGGACGCGCAAGTATGGATTCGGGGAAAAAACCGGCTTTGAGTTTGCTTCTGAAGAAGCGAAAGGTTTAGTTCCCGATGAGACATGGAAGCAGAAAGTCTGGAAAATGCCCTGGACTGTAGGCGACAGCATTAATATGTCCATTGGTCAAGGTGCTTTACAAACTACGCCGCTACAAGTAGCAATTATGTTTGCTGTACCTGCTAATGGTGGCGATCGCGTCCAGCCCCATTTACTTAAAGATAATGAAGATGCAAAAAGCTGGCGTTCATCATTAAATATGAAACCGTCAACCATTAAGGTACTGCAAGAAGGACTGCGAAAAGTTATATCTGAAGGTACAGGTAAGGTTTTAAATACACCCACAATTCCCCCAGTAGCAGGTAAAAGCGGTACAGCTGAAGCTTGGAAGCGCGGTGTGAAGCAAAATCACGCTTGGTTTGGTGCTTACGCGCCAGCCGATAAACCAGAGGTATTAATAGTAGCCTTCGCCGAACATTCTGGAGGCGGTGGCGGTAGTGTCGCTGCGCCAATGATTTTAGAAATCATGGAAGAGTATTTTCACCGGAAGTATCCGGGTAAGTATCAAAAGCCAGAAGCGAAGAAATAAGGGTGCAGGGGGCAGGGAAGGGGGACAAGGAATTTTAGATTTTAGATTTGCGATTTTGGATTCCAATCTAAAATCTAAAATCCAAAATCCAAAATTGTTTCAATGCCCAATGCCCAATTACAAATTAGTAAAGATTATGTGATGATGTTGTAAGTGTGTAAAGAATTAATAACAGAGCAGTCAGGAAGCGGTTAGGAATGGATTATCGGGATGCTGGGGTTGATGTTGAGGCTGGGCGAGCCTTTGTAGACCAAATTCGCAATTTGGTTCACAGTACTTTTAGAAAGGAAGTACTTGGTGGATTGGGCGGTTTTGGTGGTTGCTTCCAGCTTCCTAGTGGTTATCAGGAACCTGTGTTGGTTTCTGGTACTGATGGTGTCGGTACAAAGCTGAAAATCGCTCAAGTTCTCAATCGTCACGATACTGTAGGTATTGATTTGGTGGCGATGTGTGTGAACGATGTGCTGACATCTGGGGCAGAACCGTTGTTTTTTTTGGACTATTTAGCCACAGGGAAGCTGGAGAAGGAACAATTAACTGAGGTTGTGGCGGGTATAGCCTCTGGATGTAAGCAAGCTGGTTGTGCTTTGCTGGGTGGAGAAACAGCAGAAATGCCCGGTTTTTACCAAGTGGGTGAGTATGATTTGGCAGGATTCTGTGTGGGAATCGTGGAAAAAAGCCAAATGTTAGATGGTTCTCAGGTAAAAGTGGGAGATATTGCGATCGCACTTGCTAGCGCCGGTGTTCATAGTAATGGGTTAAGTTTAGTTCGTAAGGTTGTTAGCGATCGCGGATTTGCTTGGGATCAACGTCCAGAATTATTAGGCGGGCAAACTATCGCCGAAACTTTTCTCACCCCTACCAGAATTTATGTCAAACCCGTACTCGCTGCACGTAAAGCAGGTTTAGAAATTCACGGGATGGCGCATATTACTGGTGGCGGTTTACCAGAAAATTTACCTAGATGTTTAGGCACAAATCAAGCAATTAAAATTAACCCTAATAGTTGGCAAATTCCGCCGATTTTTCAATGGCTAGCCCAAGCAGGTAATGTAAATCCTGAGGCTATGTACAATACTTTTAATATGGGTATTGGTTTTGTGCTTTTAGTACCTCCAACGCAAGTAGAACAAACAATTAACTACTTTCAATCAGAAGAAATACCTGCTTTTGCCATTGGTGAAGTAATTACTGGCAATAATTCATTAGTGGGATTACTTTGATAAATCAAAAAATTGATGCAGGTTATACCAATTTTTTATGAGGCTGCATAGAATTCGATCCCCCCTAGGGACTGTTTTCAAACTCCAAAAGTAGGTTGGGTTAAGCCAAGCGCAACCCAACGAAGTGACGTAAATGTTGGGTTTCGTTCCTCAACCCAACCTACAATTAAGTCTAATTTAGAGTTTGAAAACACGCCCTATCCCCCCTCAAAAAAAGGGGGAAAAGAATCAAAGTGCACGCCACTTGCTTCAAGTCGGCAAAGCCGCCCAACGCAGTGGCTCCCCTTTTTAAGGGGGATTTAGGGGGATCTGGATATATGCAACTTCATATTAAATTGGTATTATGCATAATTATTGAGGTTTGCTCTGTCTCATCACCTCAATAACCGCATAATTACGCTATTTTCGCTATGAATAGTACCAAGCAAAAACTGAATGCGGCAGTATGGCAATGTTATTAGCGTTACCATAGAAAGAACTTATGTTAGCAAACGTTATTTGCCCAGGTATAAATTAATTAGGGTGCTAAAAAATACATAATTTGTAGGGGCGGTTTTCTGAGATATGCACTCTCAAAAAAGTTCTGTAGATGAAACCCGCCTGTACAAATGTCTCCAGTAGAAAGGTTTCTCAAGCATTGACTAAGCAGATGGCAGTAATTGTTACCTATTCTGATTGATTCAATTGAAAATACTCATCGCCGTCAGTGTTGAGATTTGCTAACGTAGTCTTAATATATTGAAAACTTTGCTGTCAAAGTCAAAAAAATCACTAAAACACTAATTCAAAGTGTTGGGTGTTTATTATCTAAAAATGTGTGGCGTGTTCTTGTGTGATTAACAATGTATTTTTATCTTAGAGGGGGTTATGGTTGTAAATTTAGCTCGGACTTCTGCTTCCACGGAAATTTTAAAGCAAGTATTCCAGAATATTGATGCTCAAAGTTGTCCGAGGTTATTTAACTTTCACATGCATACTGTCTATTCTGATGGCAAATTGCAGCCCAATATATTGATGGAGCAAGCGATCGCTATCGGATTAAAAGGACTAGCAATTACCGATCATCATACTATTGGCGGTTATCAAGCAGCAAAAGCTTGGTTAGAAGATTGGAAGTGGAATAATCCTCACAGCAGCATTCCTGAATTATGGAGTGGAGTAGAGATTGACGCCGAACTTTTGGATGCTAAAGTGCATATTTTGGCTTATTCATTCCAAATAGAACACAGCAGCATGAAACCTTATTTACAAAGGAGAATTACTACAGGTAAAGAATATCAAGCAAATAACGTCATTGATGCAATTCATGAAGCTGGCGGATTAGCTGTACTGGCGCATCCAGCACGTTACAGGCGATCGCATTTTGATTTAATTCCGGCTGCTGCTGCACTAGAAATTGATGGTGTAGAAAGTTTCTACGCTTACGCTAACCCAAACCCTTGGAAACCCAGTGATTTGGAATCAGCACAAGCACAGCAATTGGCTGGGGAATATGGTCTTTTCAATACATGCGGTACTGATAGTCACGGTTTAAGCATACTACAGCGTTTATAGTTTTTGGGCATTGGGCATTGGGCATTGGGCATTGGGCATTGGGCAAATAGAATTCTTAATTTTGAATTTTGAATTTTGAATTTTGAATTATTTGTCCTCCTTGTCCCCTGTCTAACCTCTAGCCCCCAGAGAGATATCTTGACAATACAATCCCGAAAATAAAGCAGGCTAAGGCAATCGCTATTGCTAATAATATCGGCACGCTGGGGCGCTCTGTTGGTAGTTCCATCAGTATCCGCACCGAAGTCAAATCAGTTTCGCAATTAGGGCAAATATTACCTTCAATATCGGTGCGATCGCATACGGGACAATTTAACTTAGCGTTCAATTCTCAACCCCTCCCATAAAACCAAAATCATTTCATTGACAATCGCTTCTTTTGGTACATCATCCACAAAAGTACTGGCGAGGGGAAGACTCTCAATTACAGACAGAAAAAATCCGGCTAGCAGTTGGGGACGCACTTGTCGAATTTCTCCTCGCTGTTGTGCTTGGGTAAATATTTGACAAATAGGGTTAAATATGCATTCAGACGAGTAAGCGGTTAATCTCGCTGTATTTTCCGCATCCAATAAAGGCATATCTGTATGTACCATGCTTAAAAAGTGGATGGGAGGCTGAGATAGGAACCATCTAGCAATTGCATGGAGTTGCGATCGCAAATTCTCTTCATTTTCCCGAATTACTTGCTCTATACCTAAACGATGACGTTCAAACATCCGTTCGTTGACGGAGACAAACAGCTGCTCTTTACTAGGAAAATGGTAATACAAAGAAGCCTGCCGAATTCCTACTGCATCAGCAATTTCCCTCATTGTCACTGTATTATAGCCCCGGCTGCGGAATAGCTCTTGTGCTTGCTCAAGAATTCTTTCTCTACCGCCAGATGAGACTTGTTTTGGAGAGTTGCGATCGTCTGGCACTCTCAAACCTACCTAACGTTTAGTAGTCAACTTTCAAATATTATATTACACTGGCAAATAATCTGCTTATTTGTGAACCTAAATTAGTAGATTTATCGTCTAGTGCATAAATAACCTGATCTAGCAATTTTGAGGGTAAAGTATTTAAAAATACAACAACCAGCTATTGATAATTGCTCCCGTTCTTCCGCCCAAAATCTGCTGAGGACGATTGCTGAAATGGGAAAAATATTCCGAAAAAAAGGCTAATTTATAGCCATGATTTCACACCAGTAATTCATGATGAAGAGTTAATTCTGTAACCAATGAACCAATTATCGAATTCACCAGAATCATCTACTATTTCCCGCCGCACACTGCTTAAGTGGTTCGGTATTGGTAGTATAGCTGGAGTAACTGGATACTCTCGTTTCAGTAAACCACAACCAACGTTTTTTCAAAGAGAAACCTTACAACTACCAAGGATGTTAAGTCAAAATAAATCTGTAGTAGTTATTGGGGCTGGATTAGCAGGTTTAGCTTGCGCTTATGAATTGAGTCAGAGGGGATTTGCGGTAACACTATTAGAAAAATCTCCGCAACTTGGCGGTAAAATTGCTAGTTGGCAAATTGAAGCCGTAGGTGAAACCTTTATGATGGAACACGGGTTCCACGGCTTTTTTCCGCAGTACTATAATTTGAATGGTTTAGTTAGCGAATTAGGGATAAAAGATAATTTTCAATCATTAAATTTTTATGCGGTTATGTACCGCGATCGCAAATATCAACCAGAGATATTTCGCCCTAGTAATTCCGCCTTTCCTTGGAATATTGTAGATTTAGCGATCGCCTCGCCCAATCGCTTACAATGGGGTATTAATTTAATTAACTTAAAACACTTACAAGTCTTTCAAGCAATTACTGGATTTCAACGAGAAAGAAATTACCAACGCTTCGATAATATCTCCGTTGCCGATTGGGTAGCAACAGAATTTCCTAGAGGTTTATATGATTTATATTTCCTCCCGTTTGCAAAATCGAGTTTGAATGCACCAGATATGATGAGTGTGGGGGAATTGATGCAATTCTTCCATTTTTATTTTTTTGGAAATCCAGAAGGATTGGCTTTTAATGGTACGAAAGATGATATGGGGACGAGTTTAGTCCAACCTATCGCCAAATCGATTTTGCATAATGGTGGTAAAATTATTACCGATGCAACAGTGAGTGAAATTCTTGCTCAAGAAAATGAGATTAGCTCACTCAAATATTTTGTTGGTAGTAATAAAAATAATGTGCCTTTTTGGGTAAAGCATAACTCAGTTGTAAAAGATAAAGAAATTGAATATTTTGGTGCTGCTGATGAAGTATTCGCCGCATCAAAAGAAAGCGAAACCGCAATTTCTCTTACTTGTACTCATCAAGGTTGTACAGTGAAAAAAGCCGATGATGGAAAATTCCATTGTCCTTGTCATGGTGCAGTATTTGCTGCTGATGGTAAAGTTTTAAAAGGGCCTGCAAAACGCGATTTAGCTAAGTTTAAAATAGCTAAACGCCAAGATGCAGAAATTCAACTAGTAGCAGCTAATCCAGAATCATCATCGCCCCAGACAATTGCAGCCGATTATTTTGTATTTGCAACTGACGTACCGGGAGTAAAGCAACTATTTAAGCAGATTAACGGTGAAGTAGATCAAAAAGTGCGATCGCAAGTTGCAGCTTTAAATATTGCCGATCCCTTTGCTGTCTGTCGCTTTTGGTTTAATCGCGATTTTCAATGGGAACAAAGTAATTTTACTTCTCTATCTGGCTACCAGTTAACTGATAGCATAACTCTTTATCATCGCATTCAAGAACAATTCATTGATTGGGCACAACGCACAGGTGGTAGTGTCGTAGAATTACACGCTTATTGCTATAAAGAAAAAGAATTTCCCACCCAAGAAGCTTTATTAGCGAAATTTGAGGAAGAATTGTATGAAATCGTCCCCGAATTAAAGCAAGCACAGATATTACATCGAGAATTAGTCAATCAACATAACTTTTCTGGCTACCCGCCAAACAGTTATGCACAACGCCCAGAAACTAGCACTGGTATTTCTAATTTAATTTTTGCAGGCGATTGGGTAAAAATGCCCTTCCCTTGTGGGTTAATGGAAAGAGCCGTTAGCAGTGGCTTATTAGCCGCCAATGATATCTTATATCGTGAGGGTTTGCAGAAGCGATCGCTTTTCTCGGTGAATCCTGAAGGAATGTTACAAATTTAATTTGTCATTTGTCATTTGTCAGCAGAGACGCGATGAATCGCGTCTGTACAATTGTCTTTTGTGCGCCAAATACTTATACCAATCCGCGTTCTAATAAGTAATTCAGATTTTGGTAGGGGCGGGGTTTCCCCGCCCTTGTATGGGTTTATACGCGACAACACACCCTACACTTTTGTTATTTTGCGGAGTTTAAACCAATTACACCAATCACAATTAAAAAGATAGATACCAGCTTTACGGTAGTAATAGATTCACGGAACCAAAAAATACCAATGAGGGCTATTAATGTAGTTCCTAAACCAGCCCAAAAAGAATAAGCTACGCTAACTTCAATTGTCTTGAGAGAAAGTGTTAAAAAAGTCAAACAAAGCCCGTAAAAGATAAATATAAATACTGTAGGTAATCCTTGAGTAAATCCTTGTGACAACTTCATACATGTTGTACCTAAAACCTCAAAAATTACCGCAGCAACTAAGTAAAGCCAACTGATTTGCATTTTGCTGATAAATAATTGAATTTTTAATTTTCTACAATCGAACAATAAAAATCAATAAGTATTTCTAGGGTGGGCATTACCTATATTTTTAAACAAACTACCAGTACCTAATCGTTGGAAAAAGACAAATTTTGAGCGCAATTACGCAAAATTTTGGCAGTTAATTATAAATCAATATATTCTTGTAATTTTTTATAGCGTTTGTGATTGATCAACCACTGTTGACATACTTGTGTCACTAATCTTTTTTCCTCTTCAGTCCAAAATTCTTCTGCTTTTCCCGCAGCTAATATTTTCGCAGCTTTTGCTGCTTTGTCGTGTCTCACACCATATTTGACAAAATCTGTGTGAAATATCTTCTCTTTCTCCTCTTTTGAAACTTTAAAGTTGTATTGCATGGTTTCACTGGGCTAATGAACAAGGAACACAACTTAATCTTTACAAAGCTTAACGTTGATTAACTTCTCTCCCAAGTGTGATGATGTGATGCGCTTAAGAATTTCTTTATTTTTTAGCGGATAATACAATGAAACATGAACACAACTACTTGGGGATAAGCGGTAAGGGTTCATTTTGCTCAAACAGCATCGAGTTAAGATGCGATCGCTCTCTACCATCAAGCTAAGGTTTATAATCCTGAGACTGCGATCGCCAATATTTTACGGTTAAGCGATAAAAATACCGTAGACTCAGATAGCCGAATATCTATATACTACTGTTAGTTTATCGAGAAAGAGTATTATATATCTAATGGCTCTATACTCTGTTGTTACTAGTAAAGTAAGTAAAAATACTAAGCAGATTTTTACACGTAGGGCGTTCTTACCAGAACATCAAAGCCTTCTGTGGCAGATTGATTCAGGCTTTGTGCGAACTTTTACATATTTAGAGGATGGTACCACAGTCGCTTTAGGATTGTGGGGGCCAGATGACATTGTTGGGAGCAGCTTGTCTCGGTTACAACCATATCAAATGGAGTGCTTGACTAAAGTAGAAGCGAGAATCTTACCGATAGAAGAATGGGAGCAACCAACACAGACTTTGTTAAATCACATTCAACAAGCTGAAGAGTTGATGGTGATTCGCAGCTACAAAAAGGTAGATACCATGTTACTCAAATTATTGGCATGGTTATCGACAAAGTTTGGTTTACAAGTCGAAAAAGGACGCTTAATCGATATGCGTCTAACTCATGAAGACTTAGCAGAAATTTTAGGTTCCACTCGCGTCACCATCACGCGGATTTTGGGACAGTTTGAGCAGGAAGGCTTAATCGATCGCCTTTCCTTACATCGCATTGTGTTAAAAGAAGAAGACATTTGGTATTACGAAATATAAATTGTTGACCGTTGACTGTTGACTGTTGACTTATTGACAACTGACAACTGACAACTAACTACTGACTACTGACTAAAGGTAGAATATACCTAATTTCGTAGCTTCAAACGAAGTATGACAATGCATTCTTCTCTTCAACGTGCTTTTGCTAATCGCTGTGTCTTAAAGGCAATCAGTGGTTTAAATAACTTTGACAGCGATCGCGTCGCTGCTACTATCAAAGCTGCCGATTTGGGCGGTGCTACTTTTGTTGATATCGCTGCCGATGCTGCTTTAGTAAAATTAGCAAAAAGTTTGACCAATCTGCCAATCTGTGTATCAGCAGTAGAGCCAGAAAAATTCGTGCAAGCTGTGGCGGCTGGTGCAGATTTAATTGAAATCGGTAATTTCGATTCTTTTTATGCGCAAGGACGGAGATTTGAGGCTGAGGAAGTTCTCGCCTTAACTCACCAAACTCGTGCTTTGTTGCCAGAAATCACTTTATCTGTGACTGTGCCTCACATTCTCACATTAGATCAACAGGTACAACTAGCAGAAGAACTAGTCAAAGCTGGTGCTGATATTATCCAAACTGAAGGCGGTACCAGCAGCAGCCCCACCCACCCCGGAACTTTGGGCTTAATTGAAAAAGCCGCTCCTACTTTAGCAGCCGCTTTTGAAATTTCTCGCGCAGTTTCCGTACCCGTATTGTGTGCTTCCGGCATTTCTAGCGTGACAGCACCACTAGCGATCGCATCTGGCGCGGCTGGCGTGGGTGTCGGTTCAGCTATTAACCAACTCAACAGCGAAGTAGCCATGATTGCTGCTGTTCGTAGCATTGTTGAAGCTTTAGCATCTGCGAAAGTAGGGGCTAGAGGCTAGAGGTTAGGGAATAGGGAATGGGGAATGGGGAATGGGGATATGTAATTATTCTCTTCTCCCTACCCCTTGTTGTCTTACAGCATCTTCCTGTAAATAGGCCACGTTGTAGGGGCACGGCACCGACAATCTTCTGGTACATACAATAATTTTACTGGTGCCGTGCCCCTACGACAGATGTGGTTAAAATAGGTGAAAACTGCTGTAATCAAATAATCTTTCAGCAAGCCCTAATTAATGATGGTGCGTTGCGCTGCGCGACAACACACCCTACTATTTATTCTTCTCGATGCTCATCTGCAAACTTTCGAGTCCGCGAAACCCATTCTTGAGCATCTTCACCTAATAGCGGATAGGGAGCCATACTTTTTAAATCGCTCCACTTGCGTTTTGGTTGCACTTGGGTGATATGTTTTTTTACACGTTCTACCAAATGCCCCATCACTGTTAATTGCTCTTCTGGAGTTAGTTGCTCAATCTCACTTAAAATTTTCTCCAGTGATGGACTCATTCATCTAACTATGATTAACTGCTATTAATTTTAGCGTCTTTGGGCAGAACTCTCAGCACAGATTGAAGCATCTAAAGTAGGGGCTAGGGGCTAGGGGCTAGGGGCTAGAATATATTCCCCCTGCCCCCTGCGCACTGAGCGAAGTCGTTCGACGAAGTCGTTCCCGAAGGGTAGTGCTGCCTCTCTTACAAACAATCCTTCAGGGCGTAAATCACCTTGTCTTGCTGTTCCGGTGTCAATTCTGGGAACATGGGCAAAGAGATGACTTCATGACAGGCTTGCTCGGCAACTGGTAAGGAACCGGGTTGATAACCGAGATTTTGATAAATTGGTTGCAAATGTAAGGGTAAGGGATAGTAAACCATTGAACTTACACCCTTTTCTTGCAATTGCTGGCGCACTGAGTCGCGATATTTGGCGCTAGCACCGTTTTTCTCTGCACCAGAAACGCGAATTGTATATTGATTCCAGACACCAGCGCCGCCGGTTAACTCTTGGGGGACGATGATACCAGGAACTTGGCTGAGGAATTGGTGATAATAAGCGGCGATCGCTTTTCTGCTTTCGTTCCAATTATCTAAATAACGCAGTTTAATTTCTAAAATCGCGGCTTGGATGGCATCTAAGCGGCTATTTACACCAATTTCTTCATGGATGTAGCGCACCTTACTGCCATGATCCCGCAATACCCGCAGTTTATTGGCGATTTCTGGGTCATTAGTAGTAATTGCACCGCCATCACCGCAGCCGCCCAGGTTTTTTGTTGGGTAAAAACTAAAACAGCCAATGTGACCAATACTACCGACTTTTTGATTGTTCCAGCTTGCGCCTGTAGCTTGGGCGCAGTCTTCAATTACTGCTATATTGTGAGCTTGAGCGATCGCCATTAGCGCCGTCATATCTACAGGTTGCCCAAATAGGTGAACGGGGATAATAGCTTTAGTCTGGGGCGTAATTGCCGCTTCTACCTGTTTTAAATCAATATTAAAAGTATCATCAATATCAACAAAAACTGGCTTGGCACCTACAGCGCTAATAACTTCAGCCGTTGCAATAAAAGTAAAAGTTGTTGTAATTACTTCATCACCTGCACCAATATTTAAAGCACGTAGCGAGAGAAACAGTGCATCAGTACCGGAATTACAAGCTATGCATTCACTTACATGATGATAAGCAGCAAATTGTTTTTCAAAACCTTCTACTAAAGGCCCGCCAATATAACGACCAGAAGCCAGAACTTCCAACACAGCCGCACTCACCTCTGCTTCCAGGGTCGCATATTGCTGTTTAATATCAAAAGCAGGAACAGGATTTACACTTTGGATCATGAGTTTTTATTGATCTGGAAATACAAAAGATGCACTTCTACGCTCAATTGTTGCTATTAATGGTCAATGGTCAATGGTCAATAGTCAATAGGCATTGGGTATTGGGCATTGGGCATTGAAACAATTTTGGATTTTGGATTTTGGATTTTAGATTTAGATTAGAATCCAAAATCGCAAATCTAAAATCTAAAATTCCTTGTCTCCCTTGTCTCCCTGCCCCCTGCCCCCTGCCCGCCTGCCTACCTATCCGCGGAGTAATGAGCAATGCAAGATTTAATCAAGCTGGATTTAGCTGATTTGGCGATCGCAATTGGGTTAATGGCGATCGCGGTTGGTTTATCTGCTTGGGAAAGGTTAGGACTAGAATTTAATTTCGTTGTCGCTACTGGGAGAACTCTTCTCCAATTAGCTGTTCTGGGATATGTTTTAGACTTCATCTTTGCTGTAAACAATGTTTGGGCAGTTGTGGGGATTGTAGTAATTATGCTGACGATTACGGCGATTGTCTCACGAAACCGCATCAGCCAAAAACTGCCCCGGTTATTACCTTGGGTGTGGGGGTCAATTTTTGTTAGTACAGCATTGACTGTGCTTTATAGCATTTTTTTGATTATTGAACCAGATAGATGGTACGAACCCAGATATCTCATTCCCTTGGCTGGGGTAGTTTTAGGTAATGCGATGAATGCAGCTGCGATCGCCGGGGAACGGCTGGTAAATACTATCAACTTATCTCACATAGAAATCGAAACTCATTTAAGTTTAGGTGCAACACCAGAGCAAGCTATTAGCCAATATCGCCGGGAAGCCATTCGCGCCGGCGTACTTCCTACCTTAAATCAAATGACGCTTATAGGGATGGTTGCACTCCCAGGAATCACCACCGGACAGTTACTAGCAGGAGTCAATGCGCCCGATGCTGTTTCCTACGAAATTTTGCTGATGTTTATGGTTGCTTTTGCTAACTTACTAACTACTGTTTTAATTACGCGCGGATTATCCCGTCAGTTCTTTAACTCTACCGCGCAGTTAATTAGATGAAATTTACTATGATTACAATTTGAAAAAATAATGTAACAAATAGGTAGGGGCATGACACATTGGTGTCAACTTAGGGAACTCCAAAAAATAAATTATGCCAAATTGTAGGGGCGGGGAAACCCCGCCCCTACTGTAGACTCAAAATTTTGAGGATATTTAGTCATCTTGAGATGACTTTGGCTATGAGACTAGGAATTCATTCCTAGTCGGGCTATGGGTTTCGCGTTAAGTTGACAAGTGCAATGCCATGCCTTCTAAAATATATTTATGTATTGCGGCGATCGCTCTATTTGCACCAAAGAAAAGAGCGATCGCCAGTATTATGCAATTAACCGATTAAGGTAAAACAACAGGGTTGTGCTTACCATTTTTATTTGCACCATTTAAAGGTGTAGTTACCATAATCTCAGCAGGAGATGGCGCTGTTTGAGAACGGCGTGATGAACTCTTGCGCCGCTTACCTCCCGCCTGGGCATATTCCGCGCTATCTTTACCATAATTGCTGCCTACACTCATT
This sequence comes from Calothrix sp. FACHB-168, assembly GCF_963889195.1. Lineage (NCBI taxonomy): Bacteria > Bacillati > Cyanobacteriota > Cyanophyceae > Nostocales > Calotrichaceae > Calothrix > Calothrix sp. FACHB-168. The sequence goes on along the minus strand of NZ_CAWPNJ010000016.1, from coordinate 34,473 downwards.
AACATCTTTTCTGAATAAGTGCTTAAATCTTCTTCAATTTCAGCGATACGAATTGCCATTTCATCTAGGCTAGAGAGTAAATTATTGTAATTTGATAGTTCGGTTTGCAAATTTTGAATCCGACTGTCGTATTCTGTTAAATTCAATCCCCTGCCAAAGTCTAGTGTCGGACTAATCCAGCGCATTCCGGCTACTCGCCGTAAAGCTTTTTCCAGAATAGGTGAACTGCGTGTTGGTCTTACCATGAAGATGCGCTCCTGAAGATAATCAGAGAATTACTGCGTATAATCTAGCCAAGGCAACTCTAAATCTCCATGAGAAATTATTCGGAAAATTCATCGCTAATTATCATCAATCTGATTGTTTTTACTGATTAATACGGAAATTTTTCTCAGTATCGGCTGCAAAATATTGTCGTCAATGTTGTGTTGATTGCAATCAAAGTTGTGTTGATTCGCGTCAACGTTGTGTTGATTGCAATTAAAGTTGTGTTGATTCGCGTCAATGTTGTATTGATTGCTTTCAAAGTTGTGTTGATTCGCGTCAATGTTGTATTGATTGCTTTCAAAGTTGTGTTGATTCGCGTCAACGTTGTATTGATTGCTTTCAATGTTGTGTTGATCGGCTTCAATATCGTAGCCAGGGAATTTATTTCCTGGCAGAATAATACCAATTTGGCAAAATATCACAAATGGGTAGGGGCATTGGCACTGCCATGCCCTCTAGAATATATCGATGCACTAACATTTGAATTGCTATCACAAGGAAGCCAGAGATAAAAAATATACAGTAGATTGCAAGCTGGTGAAGTATAGATAATTATCGGGGCACAGCAGTGCTGATGCCCCTACATGTCTATTTTATTTGCCAACGCCATCATGGCAATTCGCAAAAATATCACAAATCGCGCAATTGAGAATACCTTGATATTATTTGGCTAATAGTTGAGTAATTTCCCTTATGAACGAGCAAGAATTACTACAGGTAATTGCACAAGCCGCTAAAAATAGTGTAACGGAACTCGACCTCTCTGGTAACAATTTGACGGCTTTACCACCGGAAATTGGACAACTGCTCAACTTGCGATCGCTCGGACTCAGCAGTAATCAACTGAGCAGTTTGCCAGCAGAATTGGGACAACTGCTCAACTTGGAATATCTCAACCTCAACATTAATGAACTGAGCAGTCTGCCAGTGGAAATTGGACAACTGCTCAACTTGCAAAACCTTGATCTTGAACATAATCAACTGAGCAGTTTGCCAGCAGAATTGGGACAACTGCTCAACTTGCAATCCCTCGACCTCTACAGTAATCAACTGAGCAGTCTGCCAAGTGAAATTGGACAACTGCTCAACTTGCGATCGCTTCACCTCAGCAATAATCCACTGAGCAGTCTGCCAGTGGAAATTGGACAACTGCTCAACTTGCAAACGCTCCACATCGCCAATAATCAACTGAGCAGTCTGCCAAGTGAAATTGGACAATTGCTCAACTTGGAATCCCTCTACCTCTACGAAAATCAACTGAGCAGTCTGCCAAGTGAAATTGGACAACTGCTCAACTTGGAACTTCTCTGCCTCGACGATAATCAACTGAGCAGTCTGCCAAGTGAAATCGGACAACTGCTCAACTTGCGATCGCTCTATCTCAACAATAATCAACTTAGTAGTCTGCCAGCAGAATTTGGTCAACTGCTCAACTTGCAATCCCTCTACCTCAGCGATAATCAACTGAGCAGTCTGCCAGTGGAATTTGTCCAACTGCTCAACTTGCGATCGCTCTATCTCAACAATAATCAACTTAGTAGTCTGCCACCGGAATTTGTCCAACTGCTCAACTTGCAATCCCTCTACCTCAGCTTCAATCAACTGAGCAGTCTGCCAGCGGAATTCGGACAACTGCTCAACTTGCAAACGCTCGGACTCAGCTTCAATCAACTGAGCAGTCTGCCAGCAGAATTTGGTCAACTGCTCAACTTGCAAACGCTCCACCTCGACAATAATCAACTGAGCAGTCTGCCAGCGGAATTTGGTCAACTAATCAACTTGCAGAAGCTCTACCTCGACGAGAATCAACTGAACAGTCTGCCACCGGAAATTGGTCAACTGCTCAACTTGCAAACGCTCTTCCTCGACAATAATCAACTGAGCAGTCTGCCACCGGAAATTGGTCAACTGCTCAACTTGCAGAAGCTCTACCTCGACAATAATCAACTGAGCAGTCTGCCACCGGAATTTGGTCAAGGGACTTCCAGAGAATAAAGTACTCAATTTATACCAATTTGAAAAAAGAATGCGACACATGGACAAAACCCCTCCCCAACCCTCCCCTTGGCAAGGGGAGGGTGCCGTTAGGCGGGTGGGGTATCTGTCGCAAACATTTTTTGAATCGGTATTATTTAAGGAGATTTTTCTTTACTCCCCCTGCTCCCTGCCCCTCTGCCTGCATAGCGATTGGTTATTTTATTAATTGGAAGTCTCCAAATGGGTAGGGGCATGGCAGTGCCCATTGGTGTCAACTTAAGTTCTCTCACTTACCCGACGTACCGCCCGCAGGCTGTAAGCCTGGGGCTAACGTTACAAAGCCCACCTGCGTGGGCTAAATTTTCTTAGCCCACGCAGGTAAGCTCATGTTCAATTAGCCGCACCCTTCGAGGGTGACGGCGGTTGATTGGGTAAGCGAGGGGTTGGGGGTGAGGGCAAAAACCTTGCTACAAAGCGAGTTTCACGTTAAGTTGACACCAATGGGCACTGCCATGCCCTCTAGAATATATCGATGTGCCAACATTATTTAAATTGCTATCACAACAAAGCGAAAGATAAAAAATCTACAGCAAATTGCAAACTGGTGAGGTACAGATAATTATCAGGGCACAGCAGTGCTTATGCCCCTACATGTGTATGTTATTTACCGGAAATACCTGTATGTGGGTAATAACAAGGGCGAGAAAGCGATGTCTAAGATGGTCACTGAGCTTGCCGAAGTGCGGGCTACGCCTACGCACTTTTGCTTTAAATTGAGAAACTGTGTTAGCAGAGTTTAACAAAGCGCGCATTACCTGTGGAGAAATGGAGCCTTTTGTACTATTATTTACATATAAATTGCCGTGATTTAGAATATTTTGCTACTATTTGGCTAATAGTTCAGCGATTTCGCTAATGACCGAGGAAGAACTGCTACAGGTAATTGAAAAAGCTGTAATAGAAGGTGCAACAGAACTAGACCTCTCTGGTAATAATTTGACGGCTTTACCGCCTGAAATTGGCAAGCTGACTCAACTAAAAAAGCTAATTCTCGGCAAATACCGATATAACAAAGATGGTGATATTGTCGATACTATCCGGAACAAACTGAGCTATTTACCTGCGGAAATTGGATTGCTCAATCAACTTGAAGAACTTCAGGTTGTTGGTAATCGCTTAACTAGTCTGCCACCGGAAATTGGAAAACTGGTCAATTTGCAATCCCTCAACCTCAGCTTTAATAAACTTAGCAGTCTACCACCGGAAATTGGAAAACTGGTCAATTTGCAATCCCTCAACCTGGACAGTAATAAACTGAGCAGTCTGCCACCGGAAATTGGAAAACTGGTCAACTTGCAATCCCTCAACCTGGACAGTAATAAACTGAGCAGTCTGCCACAGGAAATTGGAAAACTGGTCAACTTGCAATCCCTCAACCTCAGCAGTAATCGCTTAACTAGTCTGCCACAGGAAATTGGAAAACTGGTCAACTTGCAATCCCTCAACCTGGACAGAAATCAACTGAGCAGTCTGCCACAGGAAATTGGAAAACTGGTCAATTTGCAATCCCTCTACCTGGGCAGTAATCAACTGAGCAGTCTGCCACCGGAAATTGGAAAACTGGTCAACTTGCAATCCCTCAAACTCTGGGATAATCAACTGAGCAGTCTGCCACCGGAAATTGGAAAACTGGTCAATTTGCAATCCCTCAACCTGGACAGAAATCAACTGAGCAGTCTGCCACCGGAAATTGGACAACTGGTCAACTTACAATCCCTCAACCTGGACAGAAATCAACTGAGCAGTCTGCCACCGGAAATTGTCCAACTGGTCAACTTGCAATCCCTCTACCTCAGCTTTAATCAACTGAGCAGTCTGCCACCGGAAATTGGAAACCTGGTCAACTTGCAATCCCTCTACCTCAGCAGTAATCAACTGAGCAGTCTGCCACCGGAAATTGGACAACTGGTCAACTTGCAATCCCTCAAACTCTGGGATAATCAACTGAGCAGTCTGCCACCGGAAATTGGACAACTGGTCAACTTGCAATCCCTCAAACTCTGGGATAATCAACTGAGCAGTCTGCCACCGGAATTTGGACAACTGGTCAACTTGCAATCCCTCAACCTGGGCAGTAATCAACTGAGCAGTCTGCCACCGGAAATTGGACAACTGGTCAACTTGCAAACCCTCAACCTGGAAGATAATCAACTGAGCAGTCTGCCACCGGAATTTGGACAACTGGTCAATTTACAATCGCTTGAACTCAAAGGCAACGAATTAATCACACTTCCGCCAGAAATCCGAAAAAATGGATTAAGAGCTATTCTTAACTTTTATAAGCAACAACTAGAACAAGAAAGTGAAGACCTATACGAAGCTAAATTCTTAATTGTTGGCGAAGGGGGAGCAGGTAAAACTTCTTTAGCTAATAAAATTCAAAATGAGAATTACACACTCCAGCCAGATGAGAAATCAACTGAAGGTATTGAAGTAATCCGGTGGCACTTCACCCAAACCAATGGCAAAGATTTTCGCGTTAATATCTGGGATTTTGGTGGTCAAGAAATCTACCATCAAACACACCAATTTTTTCTCACTAAACGTTCTCTCTATGCTTTAGTTGCTGATACTCGCAAAGAAAATACAGACTTTTACTGGTGGTTGAAGGTCGTTGAACTCTTAAGTGAAAATAGCCCAGTTATCATTATTAAAAACGAAAAACAAGACCGTCAATGCGAAGTTAATGAACGAGAATTACGGGGAGAATTTACTAATCTAGAGAAAGTCCTAGCAACTAACCTAGCTACTAATCGCGGGTTACCAGATATTAAACAAGCTATTCAAAACTACATTACTAGACTTCCCCATGTCGGCACACCTTTGCCAAAACTCTGGTTAAGAGTCCGTTCTGCTCTAGAAAATGACTCCCGCAACTATATTAGCTTTTACGAATACAAGGACTTTTGCCGAGTTAATAATTTAACTGACGATAAATATCAGCTGGATCTGAGTCGCTATCTGCACGACCTCGGCGTTTGCTTACACTTTCAAGATGATTCTACACTGAAACATTATGTAATTCTCAAACCAGAATGGGGAACGACTGCCGTCTACAAAGTGTTAGACAATAAAAACGTCAAGGACAATCTGGGACGTTTCACCAAGGATAATCTTCAAGATATTTGGCAAGATAGCGAATATGCTGATATGCGAGATGAGCTGCTGCAACTAATGATGCGGTTCAAACTTTGCTACCCAATTCCTAATAGTCCTAACAATTATATTGCACCGCAATTACTCGATATCGACAAACCTGAATATACTTGGAAAGAAACAAATAACCTGATTTGGCGCTACGAATACAAGTTTATGCCCAAGGGTATTATCACTCGCTTCATTGTGGAAACACACCCTTGGATTGAACAACAAAAACTCGTTTGGCGAAGTGGTGTTGTTCTCAACAAAGACCAAACTCGTGCGGAAGTTATTGAAAATTACAATTTAAAAGAAATCAAAATCCGTGTAACCGGAAACCGCAAGAAAGAATTGCTAGCAGTCGTAACTCACGAACTAGAAAAAATTCATAATTCTTTTGAGCGTTTGCAATATAACACTCTTGTTCCTTGTAATTGCAAAGAATGTGAAGGAAGCCTAACACCTCATTCCTATCCATTGGAAAATTTGTATAAACGCTTAAAAGCTGGACGCTATCAAATTGAGTGTGAAAAAAGCTATGAAATGGTAGATGTCCGCAGGTTAATTGATGATGTTAATTTGCCATCTGTGGAAGTAGAACGGAAACTAAATCCCGACATTTCACCACTACAAAACGAATTATCTCAAGAAAGAAATAAGTCATTTCAAAACAAAGCAATGATAAATTACCACGATTTCCAAATATTAGTTACAGCAGACCGCAAAATTCGCGCTTCCTCAGAACAAGGCGACGAATGGGGCGAATTGCAGTTGGATATGAAAAGAACTAAGCAAACATTAAAACTGATTGAGTATCTGGTGAAGCATGAGGAGAAAGATGCTGATTTACTCAAAGGATTAGGTGGCGAACTTTACCAAGCGCTTTTCCCTACAAGAATTCACGGAAGATTACAAGCGACAATTGCAGGCGCACATGCTGATGGTTACGAGGTACGCTTGCGCCTAGTGTTTGAATCTCCCGAATTAGCCGCCCTTCCTTGGGAATTTCTCTATGATGAGGCTACTAATACTTTTCTAGGAAACAACACTCAAACAGTACTCTCGCGTTATGTTGACATTCCCCTACAAAAGCGCGACATTAAAGACGCTAGTCTACCGCTAAAAGTGCTGTTAGTCATCTCTACCCCCAGTAACTTACCTCAATTAGATGTTGCTGAGGAAGAAAAACTAATCCGCGATGCTCTGAAAAAATACATAGATTCAGGCAAAATTGAGTTAGATGTGCTACCAGAAGCTACTATTCGCAACATCAATCAAAAGCTACGAGAAAAGCATTACAATGTTTTTCACTTTATCGGTCACAGTGAATTTGAGAACAATAAAGGCTGTATAGCTTTAGTAGATACCGATGGCAAATATAAATTATTAGATGATGAGGGTTTCGCCAATTTCTTTTTAGGTAACCGTAGCTTAGGGTTAGCTGTGCTAAATTCCTGTCAAGGTGCGACAGTGTCTAACAACCAAGCTTTTGCAGGTATCGCACCTAACTTAGTACGTCGGGGAATTCCCGCAGTAGTCGCTATGCAATATCCTATTCATGATACTACCGCCAAAGTATTTGCTGATGAATTTTACCGCACTCTTGCCTTGGGCTATCCTGTAGACGCAGCTATGCAAACCACCCGCAACGCGATTTCGATGGAAGTTGGTTTAGATAAGCCTGATTTTGCAACACCTGTGCTTTATATGCGGGCGAGGGATGGAATTATTTTGAGTGGGTTGTGAAGGTAATTATCTGGTTTACCCGATATACCGCCCGCAGGCTAGAAGCCTGGGGCTAACGCTACGAAGCCCACCTTCGTAAGCTCATGTACGATTAGCCGCACCCTTGAGGGTGACGGCGGAATTTGGGGATAAGCGATGGAATTATTTTGAGTGGGTTGTGAAAGGTAATTATCTGGCTTACCCGACATACCGCCCACAGGCTAGAAGCCTGGGGCTAACGCTACGAAGCCCACCTTCGTAAGCTCATGTACGATTAGCCGCACCCTTGAGGGTGACGGCGGGATTTGGGGATAAGCGATGGAATTATTTTGAGTGGGTTGTGAAAGGTAATTATCTGGCTTACCCGACATACCGCCCACAGGCTAGAAGCCTGGGGCTAACACTACGAAGCCCACCTTCGTAAGCTCATGTACGATTAGCCGCACCCTTGAGGGTGACGGCGGGATTTCGGGATAAGCGATGGAATTATTTTGAGTGGGTTATCTCGTTTCCAGCCTCCGGCTGGAAATGCGTATTGCGAGGCTCTGCCTCTTCTTCTGAATAAATTGAGGCAGAGCCTCAGGATCATCGCTCCCACGCAGAGCATGGGAGCCAGTTAGGAATTATCCTCAAAAACAGCGATGGCTCATTTTAAATGTCGCTGTAACAAACCAATAAATACCTCTGGCATTTCCAAATGGGGTAATATGCCCGTATCCGCAATTTCATAAAATTTGCGAATTGCCCCATAATTTAAATTAGCTAATCTTCTACCTAATTTAATATTGGTAAATTGTGCCTTTTCTCCCCAAAAAAACGTTGTGGGAGTTTTCAATTGCTGAATATATAAGCTTAAATCAAAATACAAGTCACCCCGCAAAAATGCCAAGGCGGAAAACTTAGCATTTGGCTGTTGGGCAGAGGCTAAATAAGCTTGTACCATTTCTGGCGTAACTCGTTCTGGCTTGGAAAACAGAAAATTTTGCAGAAAATTCCGCACAGCAAATTCATTTTCTGCACCAATGGCATAAATTAAATTATCCAATAATGGTGTATTGATAACTGATAAAGGCAATCTTCGTCCTGAACCTTGTCCAAAGTCATCAAAACCGGAAGGACAAACTAAAAATAAAGAATCGAATAAATCTGGTTGAGTAATAGCCAAGCGGAGAGTCAAAGCGGCTGTTAAGGATGAGGCGACAACTTTGACAGGTTGACGACAAGTTTTAGCGATAAATTCCGCGATCGCATTCAGATAATCTTTAATTTGATAATCCCATACAGGATGGGCAGAATCTCCCCACCCAAGTAAATCTGGCGCTAATATGCGGTAACTAGAAGCAAAGGACGGATATACTTTAGACCATTCGTAAGCTGACGCACCCCCGCCAAAGTTATGCAGAAACAGCAAAGGGGGTAAATCCACTGTATCAGCGATCGCCCAAGGTGCAGTTGTTTGAGTGTAGTAAACCATTGCACCCAATGAAGTATGAATAACTTTGTGTCCAAAGCCAGTAGGTTGGAACTGAAGCATAAAATTAATTATGAATTATGAATTATGAATTAAGTAGAGTGGCGCAATTAAAGATAGCTCATTTGTTAGAGACGCGATTAATCGCGTCTGTACAATTGTCATTTGTCATTTGTCATTACTCACCCTTCCCTTGTCTCCCTTGTCCTCTTTCCCTAGCCCCTAGTAATCTGCACAAGTTGTTGCAGGTTATCGCCACTGATATGATAAGCTGCGCCAAACCCGACGACGAAACGTCCTTCACTTGGGGTTAACTGGAAAATCCGAAAGTCATTTAAGCTCCGCAACACTTCAATAATTTCCCCAAATCGCTGTTGAAATTGCTCAACAATGTGATTCCATTGATCGGTATCCCGTTCAATTAAACTGGCTTTGCAATCAAAACTTAAACGCCGACGAGTAAAAATTTGATGAGTCTGGCTTTCATCCTCAATAAATAAAACACAAACATGAGGATTGGCATAAATATTTTTCGTGTGCGTCGCCAAACCGCTAACGTAAATATAAATATTGTGAGCATTATCCATGACAAAGGGCGCATAACTAGCGTTAGGTATTCCCGCTTCGCTCACGGTGCTAATAATGACACTTTCAAATTGTGCGGTAAAATTTTCGTACTCAGCTTGAACTTTCTCCAGTTGGCTCATAAGCTAATTCCTATTGAATAAGTAGCAATTCAATAAGTATCCTAACGTTGTTTCTTAACTGTGGGTATTAGACAAGATTTCTCCCGCATACCCGAAAAAACGCCCGCAGGCTAAAAGCCTGGGGCTAATTGTACCAAGCCTGCAAAAGCAGGCTTGGTACAATTAGCCGCACCCTTATAGGGTGACGGCGGATTTCGATCTCGGCAACATGTCAGCTAAATCTGCCTTAATTACAGTCACCCGTCAAAAATTCCTTCAATTGTACAGACGCGATGAATCGCGTCTCTAACCAATAACCAATTTTTTAAACTTGGACACACTTACCACTAATTAAACGTCTAAATACGAGGCGATGGTATGAGCAGAAATTACCTGCTTCGTTGCGTAAAAATTAAGAAAGATTGCAGATTTATATCTGAGGAGGTTTGACTTTCAATAACCTTTTAAGATTGCCATTCTACTTCGATTGAGGAGAAAAATCTTGATGTCTAAAAATAATTTATTACATTCTTTAATAGCAATTACACAGAGTTTATTACCTAATTCCGGCATTACCAGAGATATTGGAATTCAGTCATTAAAAAATAACACCAAAAAAGCTTCCGTAGTTAAGTTTTGTTTACTATTACTCACTGCTAGCAGCATGGTAACTTTTCCGGCGGTGGTGATTTCTCCACAAACAGCATTGAGTAGTGAAGTGGTGCAAACAACGTCTTGGCGAGAAGTGTTGAATATTAATAATTTATTTCAGCGAAGGCGCAGACGTACAGCTGCTAGGGGGAATTTTTGCCCAATTTCGCCAGGGGTACAGGGAGAGATAACGCAAACTTGGAGCGATCGCCCTTTATTCATTTGGCAAGGTAATATTCAAACTATCGGCTTACGCAGTCGTGGTAGCGACACAGATAATTTATGGAGTCAATCTGTAGAAGCGCAGCAGAGTGTAAATTATACAGGCGAAAAACTGCAACCAGGGAAAATTTATGAATGGACGGTGTATAGGGGTACGAATCCGACGATGTTTGTCTCATTTCAGTTGATGGATAGCCAAAAACGCGATCGCATTACCAAAGAATTACAGACTCTCGAAACTGAACTGCAAACTAAAAAAGCCAACAAAGAAGCGATCGCTTTAGCCAAAGCTAAGTATTTTGCCCATCAACAGTTATGGTCAGATGTCTTACAACAAGCTTACTCTGTATCGGAACCATCTGATGAACTCAAGCAGATTCGCCAAGATATCGCCCAACAATTATGTAACGCCGCGCCAGTAGATAACAATAGTGCGGCGACACCAGAAAGAAAGCTAGGGGATAATTAAAAGTGACGCGCAAGTAAATTCACTTGGGGACTTACAAAAAATCAATTACCTATATTCCGTAGTGCGAGCAGCGTTCGACTGAGCGCTCACGCCGAAGTCTTGCTCGCTGTTGTTCTAATGCGAGCGAGACGCTCACACGACAAATTGATTGGGTATTTAAAAAATTGGATGTCCCTTGCAGTAAGGTATTTATAGTTGAGGAGATTTAACGATGAAAGGTTTAAAATTAGCAGTTGCAATTTTAACATTCGGAACATGCGGAACATTCGCGATCGCTTCCCAAGCTGAAGCCAACAATTTATCCCCCACACAACCAACACAAACCATTATTGCCCAAACTCCCACCACACCACCTGCAAGTAACAGCACAGTCGCCAGCTACTTGAAACGGGGGATTGATAAATTCCAAGCCAAAAACTTTTCCGGTGCGATTGAAGATTTTAACCAAGCGCTGAAGCTAGAACCAAAAAATACCTCAGCTTATGTAGGAAGAGGTGCAGCTAGGTTCTTATTAGAGCAATTTCCAGCAGCTAAGACAGATTTTGACACAGCACTAGAAATTTCCCCGAATATTGCCTACGCTCATTATTTTCGCGGTCTTACCAATTATGCCTTAAAAAATAAACCAGCCGCGATCGCTGATTTACGCAAAGCATCCACACTATTTCAACAAGAAGGAAACCAAGAGTTAGCGCAAAAAGCCGAAAACGCCGTCAAACAGATAGAAGCTAATTAATTAGTCATTTGTCAGAGACGCGATGAACCCTTGTCTGTACAATTATCATTTGTCATTTGTCAAACCAATCCACATTTCCATACGTAATTAACATTGTTTTTCGTAGGGGCGGGGAAACCCTGCCCTTATTTGCGGTTTCCCCGCCCTTATTTTTGAATTTTGAATTTTGAATTTTTAATTGTTAAGTGCGTTTCTTGTGCAAAACATCAAGAGGTTATTTCTCAAGAAATGTACAACTATTTCTACAGCCAGACGAGTTTATTTAAAGATTGAATCAATATCTAACCTCAGACATCCACCTATTTATTGATAATTAGAAACTCTCTCCAGAGAAAGAACTCTTTAGGACTTTTATTTTCTAAATTGATGTTAGTAAATGCAAGATTTAAATTCCCACAATAGCTATGACTAACGAACCTAAAGAGCAAATTAACCAACCAGTAAGTAAAGATTGGCATAGTCAAGACGAACCCAACGTTAAAGAAAGAAAATTAACCGCCAATCCTGGAGATAGAATAGCTGACGAACCCCAATCAGTTGAAGAGAAAGCTAAACAAATAGCTGTAGATTCACCAGACATTACCGGAGATCATATTACAGTTCCCACTTATTTTGTGGTTGACTACCCCGATGGTGAACAGAAAGCGCTTCACCACGTTAAAGACGCTGAAGAAATTTCTGATGTAATTCGTCAAGCCAGAGTTGACGAAAACGGTAATCGGATTTGGTGGTAATTTGATAATCTGATCCCAATTTAAAAAACAGATTGGTAGGGGTATGGCATTACCCATACATGTCAACTTAATGTTAAACCCTGATTCCATCTAGCTCCCATGCTCTGCGTGGGAGCTTAGATTTATGAGGCTCTGCCTCAATTTATCAGCAGACGAGGCAAGCAGCACAAGAATCCGTATTTCAAAAGGAGACTGGAAACGAGATATAGAAAAAACAATGTAACAAATGGGTAGGGGCATGGTATTGCCCATTGGTGTCAACTTAACGTGAAACCTGATTACCGCAAGGAACTGAAGTTCCTTGCTAATAGTAAAAGTCATCTTTAGATGACTAAATATTCTCAAAATCTTGAGTCTACTTTAGTAGACTTGAGCTATTAGCCTGAGAATTCATTCTCAGGCGGGTGGCAAAGCTAAGACAGAGGCTATTTTTAGCTTAAGTTGACACCTATGGGTATTGCCATGCCCTATTATTGTACGGACAGCGATACCCACCTAAATAATTATTTAATTTTTAACAATTATTTAGCTTTAAAATTATAAAAAACTTGCAATAACCCAGATTCATAAGTTTTGACATTTGTTAACTCTAATAAAGTTTCCAAACTAGAATCTTTTTCAATCAGAGGAATACCATCACCCAAGATAATCGGATGAATTGAGAGAATTAACTCATCAATTAAACCGTGATATAGGAAATATTTAATTATCTCTCCTCCCCCAACTAACCAAATATCATTGCCGCTAGCTTGACGCAAATTGTTGATAAATTCCTGCAAATCACCACCAACAAATTCTACATTGTCGTCAGCTGTACCTTGCAATTTATGGGAAAAAACAAAAGCTTTTTTACCTGGGTATGGATATTCACCAAAACTCTGGATTGTTTGATAAGTTTTATTCCCCATCAAGACTGTATCAATTTGGTTAAAAAACTCGGTGTAGCCGTAATCCCCATCTGTAAATAGCCAATCAATATCTCCTGATTTTCTGGCAATATATCCATCAAGACTAGCGGCGATAAATAACCTTATTTTTCGCATAATCCCTTAATTTACTAACAAGGTGAATCAATTTTGGATTTTGGATTTTGGATTTTGGATTTTAGATTTACCCCATGCACGCCACTTGCTTTAATCCGGGAAACCCGTCCACCGCAGTGGCTTATGAATGCAGGGGCTTCAATTAAAATTTTTTGATTTTGGATTTTATACCAATTCAAATAATGTTTGCGACACATCAATATATTCTAGAGGGCATGGCAGTGCCATGCCCCTACCATCTGTCGCATTCTTTTTTCAAATTGGTATTAGATTTATTCCACGAATAAATTCGGGGGCTACCCTGCGGGAACGCTACGCGAACAGACCAGTTTAGATTTTAAATTTTGAATCTTCAATCCAAAATTTAAAATCTAAAATCTAAAATTCGGTGAGACCAATTCAAGTATTCCCGAATTTACATCTGTGGCTGAATTTTTGAGAATTGGTATAACAGACAAATCCCCTTATATCAGCAGTCGGTAGTCAGTCACCAAAACAACTGACAACTGACAACTGACTACTAACATTTTAATTAATTCTGACGCGGAAGCGCACAAATCCCGATTGGGTGGTAGGAATATTGCCTAATTTGACAATTACTGTCCCATTAGGATTATTGCGATTTTCGCACACATTACTTTCGGGAATCTGTTCTATCGGTGTTAATGCGGGGAAAAATCTTCCCTGATCTGCACCTACTCCGCCACCTGTAACAGAAATACTGTTAGGTACATAGGTAGTACCTGTAGGAATCAAGTCACACAAATTAATATTTTCTAATGACTGTTCGGTGCGGAAATAAATTGTATACTCTACTTCGTCACCACTTTGGACTATTCCACCGCCATTTTGCCCATTTGGTGATACGTCAAATACACCAACCGCAGTTGAGTTGAATGTATTATCATTGCTATCATTGGGGTCATCAACAAAAGTATTGAATTGAGTAGTGGGAGCATTTGCTCTGGCGATCGCGGTAATTCGCTTCACCAAAAAGATATTACCATCGCCACCCGCACCAGTACCAGGACGGCGGAAACCAAAATCTACATCTGTCCTTGATTGATTTGCTTGTAGCGTCACATCTACTTGTGGATTCCCAGTGGTAATTTGCGGAAATTCCTCAGGCTCAATTACTGTAACTCTGTAGTTACCAGCTGGCAACTCGTTGAAGTTGTAATTTCCGCTACCATTAGTATTGGTTGTTTGCGTAGTATCATCAGCATTACCCAAAATACCATCATTCCCAGGAAATCTCAAGTTCACAGTAACATTAGCAATCCCTGGTTCGTTGGCATCTTGTTGAGCATTGCCATTAAGATCATTGTATACAGTATCACCAATCGAACCATTACCAGCAACCGGATTCCGCAAACCAAAATCTACGTCTGTCCTTGATTGATTTGCCTGTAGCGTCACATCCACTTGGGGATTCCCGGTAGTAATTTCGCTAAAATCGTCTGGTGTAATCAGTGAAACTCTGAAGTTACCCGCCGGGAGATTATTAAAGATATAATTCCCGGTGCCATTGGTAGTAGTAGTTCGGGTAGTATCATCATCATTACCCAAAATACCATCATTCCCCGGCAGCGTCAGGTTAAGCGTAACATTAGGAATCCCTGGTTCGTTGCTATCTTGTTGTCTATTACCGTTGATATCGTTGTATACTGTATCGCCAACCGAACTATTACCGGTTACCGGACGCCGTAAACCAAAGTCTACGTCTGTCCTGGATTGATTTACTGGCAAATTCACATCTATTTGCGCATTACCAGTAGTAATTTCGGTAAATTCCGTAGGTGGGGTAAGTGTAACTCTGTAGTTTCCTGCTGGCAGATTATTAAAGTTATAGATTCCGTTAGCATTAGTAGTGGTGGTTTGGGTAGTATCATCATCATTACCCAAAATCCCATCATTCCCCGGCTGCGTTAAGGTCAGGGTGACATTAGAAATCCCTGGTTCGTTGGCATCTTGTTGACCGTCGCCATCGATATCATTGTATACAGTATCGCCAATCGAACCGGGAACGCCAGTAGTTGGACGCCGCAAACCAAAGTCTACATCTGTCCTGGATTGATTCGCTGGTAAATTCACATCTATTTGGGCATTACCAGTAGTAATTTCGGTAAATTCCGTAGGTGGATTAAGTGTAACTCTGTAGTTTCCTGCTGGCAAACTACTGAAATTGTAGTTTCCGTTGGCATTGGTAGTGGTGGTTTGGGTAGTATCATCAGCATTACCCAAAATCCCATCATTTCCTGGTTGCGTTAGGGTAAGAGTGACATTAGGAAGCCCTGGTTCGTTGCTGTCTTGTTGTTGGTTACCATTAATATCGTTGTATACTGTATCACCAATAGAACTATTAGCAGGTGGACGGAAACCAAAGTCAGCTGAATCGATATTCTGCCCAGCCGTTAAAGTAATGGGATTAGGCTGAGTCAGAGTAGGAGTAAATCCATTAGGTGTTTGGGGTACTGAGGCTGTGTATTGACCTGCTAGTAAATTAGAAACTCGGTATTGACCGTTATTATCAGTTGTAGCTGTGCTAACTTCATTGCTATTAATATTTCTGATTTCCACTCCAACGCCGGGAATTCCTGGTTCACCAGGGTCTTGAGCATTATTACCATTATTATCATTAAAAACAGTATCGCCAATCGAACCTGTGGGAACACAAATATTGATTTTAGCTAGACCTATAGTCTCATCTTGGAGTGGTTCACCATATTCTTTTCCTGGTTCGTAGAACACGCTAATTTGTGTAACAGCACCAGACGGCGCGATCTCAACGTTGGCACTGTTAGTATTAGGGAAAGCATTTTCGTTAATGCCCTCTGCTACTACGCTATTACCATTGTTAGTAACTCTAGTATTTGTACCGATTGCCCTACCAGTTAAGGAAACAGGTGCAGATCCATTGAATGCTGTCACTACAATCCGATCTTGAAATGTTTCCCCCTGATCTCGCGCACCATCTCGGTCAACATCCATAAAGGTCAAGGGTTTTGCTAAGGTAACTGGTTGATCGAAGGTAATGATCATTGTGGAATTACCTTGCGCGGGGTTTTTGTCCACACCAATATTCCAGCGTAGATTTGGCCCAGCGATCCCGCCGTAAATTTCTCCGGTTCCGTCAATCCTTGTCACTTGATTGTCTTCAATGACGCCTATGTTTCCAGTGTCGGTGACTGTTCCCAGGGGGGGAGGATTATCAATAAACTGAAAAGTCGCCCTAATTCCGCCATCATTCAGGTTTTGACTTAAAAAGTCTGTCAGATTATTGGTGGGAGTCCAGTCAACAGTTGCCGATCTTGTATTAGCCGGACAGGTAGGGTTCTGTGTCTGTGCTACAGCTTTTTGCTGGGAAAAACTGCCGAAAGGAATTTGCGGTGCGGTTAACAGTAGGGTGAGAAATGTACTTCTCAGGGGTGGAACTAGATTTTTCAATAAAGGTTTCATTACTGGCTTCCTAAAACAAGATGTAAATTTTTTAACTGGGCATGGGGCATGGGGCATTGGGCATTGGGTGGAGACGCGATTAATCGCGTCTCTACAAGAGTCGCCTCTGCCTTATCTCCTTCGCGGTGGTTCTAATTGCAAGTCTTGTTCTTGGCCTTCAATGATGATGTCTATACCTCGGACATCTTTGTAGATAATTTCGGCACGGCGATCGCGTGCGTAATCTACGCGGCTACTACCTTCACTGACTCTCTGAGTTTCCCCTAAGGTGCGGATTGTCATCCGTTCTGGGGCTACACCTTGGCGTAATAAGTAATTTCTCACAGATAATGCCCTTCTTCTACCCAAGGCGAGGTTATATTCATTGCTGGCGCGGGGATCGGTATGTCCTTGGATTTCGATGACGATCTCTGGGTATTGTCGCAATACTTGGGCTACCCGATCCAAAACGATCGCACTCGCTGGACTAATAAAGGATTTATCTAAGGCAAAGTGAACGTTTCTCGGTGCGCGAATTCTTAATGGTGTGGGTGGAATTAAGGTAGGTGGTGGTGTGGGTGTGGGTGGTGTCGGTGGTGGCGGTGGTACTGGTCTAGAGGTACATTGGGGAATGGGATTTTGCCGACTTGCGGGTGGTAAGCTTGGTGTATTTGTTCTGGGGCCGATAAAAGCCGCGATCGCAGGTTCGGATGTGCCATATTTGGGATCGGTGGCGATCGCACTAACTATATCCCCAATTTTCACATTAGCTACTGTAATGCTAAATCGCCCTTTCTCATCCACTGGGGCGCTAGCTAAAGGTTGACTTAATGCACCGTAACCAGTTTCATATATTGCTTGCTTACCTTGTTGATAATCTCCCAGGCGATAAATTGTCACCTCTGAACCCGGATCGGCTTTCCCTGCTAAGGTGACGCTGTTACCATTGGGCAAAAATTCCCGTGTGGTAAATTCTGGGGCATTAATTGCAGCGTTACCTGTATCTAAGCGACGATTCCCCGAATTCCGTTTAGGATTTGGCCCGTCACCTCTTTGAAAATCGCTGACATCTAAATTTCTTTGGGCATTTAAGTCAATACTTAAACCTTCCAACGCTACGAAAGAGTTATTTTGAATAATATTGCGTTCAGTTTGGGGAAAAGCTGATACCACTACCCCCGGCCCGGTTTGGTAGGAAATTTCGTTACCTGTAACTTGATGTTCGCTACCCATCAAATATACTGCTGCCCGGCGCAATCTTCTGCCATTGTAGGTAATGCGGTTATCGCGGATTTGGATATCACCTTGAGGTTTAAATAAATACACACCTGCGCCATCATTGGCACAAATTAAGTTACTGGTAATGCGGGATTTATTCACTACACCTTCTATTCTCAAGGCATCTGGCATCCCGGCAATCCCATTACCGACAATGATATTTTCTTGAACTAAAGTATTTTCACCCCGCACCGAGGTAATAATTGCACTACCATCATGATAGTAAATGCGGTTGCGGCGAATGGTTGTGCCTTGGGAATTAAATACGTAAACTCCGAAAGCTGATGTCGTTTCCGGCATTTTCTCTTCTGTCGTCAACCCCAACCAATTATTTTCAATCACCACATTTTTCGGCGGTACATCTCTGTCATAGAAAGGAAACGCGCTGTTAGGCGGTTGCTGCTGGGTGGTATTGGGTGGAGGTAAACGGTGAGAAATTACTATATTCCCTGGAGGCGTGGTCAAAGTTACCGGCTTGGGCACGCCATCGTAAATTAAAATATTGCCTAACTGCTGCTTAATGGCACTGGCATTAAATCCGTAAAGACTCAAGCCGCGAATTGTCACACCATCAGCTACGACAGTTAAACCGCGAAAAATTTCTTTATCTGGTGCAGGTGCGATCGCAACTACTGGAATGGGAATGGCAATTTCTGCTGTCGCTGAACCAGTAGCATCATATCCCGGTTGCGTCCCCCCATCAATCACTAACCCCGGACTCGCCAAATCTGGTAATTGAGACTGTAATAAAATTGTCGTAGCATTTGCAGGCAAACTAAACTCAATTCGCGAACCGCCCTCAGTTAAAGGTTGAATTAATGCCTTTTCTGCACTGCTAAGTTGAGCAACTGTTAGGGTACCATTGACTAATTCAATGGCTTCCCGCAAAGTTAGCTGTTCGTCAGGCTGAATATTGCCATCTTGATTGCTGTTAACTACTATCCGTAATGCCACGGGTGCAATAGGTACTGTTTGACTCACAGCCACCCCAGAACCGACAAGGCAAAAAGTTAACGGTAAAATGCCCGAAAATCTCAAAAACCTCTCCTGTCTCCGCGTCCTCTGCGTCCTCTGCGGTTGATTTTTCCCTTGCTTTTTGTACATCACTCACTCCTATACACCTTGAATCTGGGCTGCTACTTCATCGCGCGTGACTGCTTGAGACGGTTAATAAGTTGACTTTGAGATGTCCCTTGGGCGATCGGTTCTACCTTCGATTCCTCTTGCTGCTTGGGTACAGGTTTTTGCAAGCCAAAGCCACCCAAAAGTTCATTCAGTTTCAAAGTAATGTTGACGTAAAAACCACCTTGGGAACGGTAGCCAGTAAAATCTTGGTCATCAACACTACCGAAGCTGTAGCCCAAACCCACACGCAGATCGGGAGTTAAGTAATACCCAGATTCTACAGCTATGCCAAATTCGTTGTAATTTGTGCCGCTATTAGAAGTTTGTCCAATCCAGCGCCCTTCTACGGCTAAATCGGTACGATAACCTAACCTGTAAGTCGTTCGTAACTGCGCTAAATTCACATCCGCATCAAAGCGATCGCCATCTAAGAAAGTTACCCCATTTCTAAAGGCGTATTTGCCGTAAAATTCCCAACGCCAGTTAGGTGCATAAATCGCTTCCGCAGAAAAAATCTGCCCGGTAGCTGTACTTCCTGTTAACTGAGTTTGGGGAATTGAATCATAATTTTGTCGCCACTCATATTTAAGTAAGGCGTTGAATTTATCGTTACTCGGATCGCGATAGGCTAAACCCAATTTCAGGTTGGCGGTGTCTCCTAATTCTTGAAATCTCACGCCTTCAGAAATTACACCCACTGTCGAGGGGAGAAAAACGTTAGCTTCCCCCGCTTGTTGATAGCGAACTAAAGCGGTTAACGCTGGCGACAGTTTCCCCGCAGCAGCAGCAGAGATTACCAAATTATTGCTTTCATCCCCATCGCGATACTCAAACCTAGTACTAGCTTGGAATTGGGGGTTATCGGTGTACTCAAATCCCACGCTATAAACGGAACCGGAATATAGTCCTAACGAAGACGCTGTTTGTCCGACTGCATAATATTGACCGAATTGAGAACCAGCAGCAGTTCCGTTAAAGATGTTTTTAAATATGTATTCGTAACCAACATTCACCCGCAATCCTGGCGCGATCGCCCAGCGATGATTTAAACCCACCGCACCTTGTCCTTGCAAGCCGTTAAAGGCTGATAGCACCGAGTAACGCCCAGTCAAACTTGTATCCTCTGACAATTTGCGATCGAGGATTGTATCTAGGGTAGTGATGGAGTTACCAGGTATTAAGCTGCTGTCATCATAAAATTGGTGCGCTAGTCGCAATGTCACCCCTGGATAGGCTTTCCAATCTAATCCTAAGGTGGTGCGGTTGGGGTAAAGAGGATCGCTATTACCTAAATTGAGTTCGTTTTGTCCTTGAAAGGTTAAGGATTCAGTTAAAGGAATTTTCAGCCGCGAAACTAATTGATCTGCATCGCCACTAAAGCGGTTACTAACTCTATCTTCGCGGGAACGGTTGACATATTCTAAACTGACATCCGCCGCCCCAATTCTTTGTAAAATACCAGCGCGGAAGGTTTTTAGAGTATTGTTAACAGCTTCTCCCGGACGCGCTTGGGGTTGGGGATCGAATAAATCAAAAAAGCCTAAAGTGCTATTGATTCCCGTTGCCGCAGTTCCATAATTTTCTTCAAAATCGTAACCCACAGTAAAGCTGGTGGTTTCAGTGATTTTGGCGAGAACTGATGCACCGTAGCGTGTTTGTCCGGGGGTAAAGCTAAAGGTGGAGTTGTTATTAAAATTAGGTTCGACGGCGCGATAGTAAGCTTGACCGAGGAAACTCTCGCCAATTTTACCAAAGGCTTCTAAACGATATGCAGAACCGTTAAAATTTCGACCATCCACGAGGTTACCGTTAGAACGGGCATATTCCCCGACAATTTTACCAGCATCGCCTAAAGAAAGCAGAAAATCAGCGCCAAATAAGCGAAATTCTTGACTTCCTTGGTCTTCTTGTAGGTAACTGGCTCCAAAAAAAGATTTTCTTTCTAAATCTTGGGAAATATTATATTGCAGTCGTCCACCATAGAGTTTGGAATCTTGTCCGCCTTCGTTTTGGTAGGTAACCACAATCCGCCTCACTAAGGTAGCGCCAAAGGGATTGAGTTCTGTAGCGAGGATGGGACGACGGAATAACAGCGTACCGCGATCGTAATCTATTTCATAATCGGGGCCGCGATATAGTTGCTGACGCTGAACTACTGTCCCCGGACGATTAATTTCCTCGGCTTCTAAATAAACTGTTTCACTTCCGGGAACTAACAACCGCCGAGAAAGGAAGTAATTACCGCTAACTCCATTGGGGACAATCGTATCTCGTTGGAAGCCTTCAATATTATTGGCGTATAACCCGGTGATTTGTAAGGGGCCGAAGTTGTAATTAGCTTTAAAACCGTGGAGTTGACGAGCTGTAGCTGTATAAAGTTGGGATGGTCGGGAAAACTCTTCGGTGTTGTAGTCCCCCCACATGAAATAATCGGGATCGGCACCGGGAATTAAGGGACTACGCTCGATGCGAGCATAAAAGCTATCTATAGAGGGGGTGGTGGCTGTAAATGTAGAACTATCGCCATAGACGGGATATTGTTGTTCGCAAAATTGCACCCCCCCAAATAAGCGGTTTCTGCCTTCGCAGTCTTGGTTGATGGGACGTTCGCTATTAAAAGCGCCTGTAAATAACCAATCTCCAACTTTCCCAGTGGTAAAGACAGCCGCACTCAAGTCTACTTCTGTTCCCCCGGTTCTGTCGGGGTTGAGAAAGTCACGGAAACTCCCCCAATAATTAGTACCACCAGGGCCTATGCGCAGATTAACTATCCCGGTGGTGAGTGAAGGACGGAGATAGGTAGTAAATTCAACTTGGGTAAAAGCTTCAATTGGTACTTCCCCGACTTTATCGATTAATGAAGTGTCGGTTTGTTGGGGAAAGCTGGATTCGCCTGGTGTTATTTGGGGCGATAGCGAAGCGCTGCTGCCTACGGCAGATCGCGTTTTAATATTCTCTACAGCTGCCCTAATTCTAACTTGTTGGGGTTTAATATCCGATTGCAGAGTTGCGCTAAATTCCCCATCAATGGCGCGTACCTGAAAGCCACCTTGGTCTTTATCCTGATCAGCACCGACAAATTTACCAGCACTAGTAGTTAAAGTTACTAATACATCTTCGGGAATTATTTGCCCTTGTTCGTCGGTAATTTGCCCTTGTAGCTTGATTGTCGAGCGTCCATCAGCTTGGACTCTAGGGTCACCTACTGGTAAAATTTCAATCTTTAATTTCCGGTTCGGATTCTGGGGTGTAGATACCGGTGTTAGCTCTGTGGGAATAGTTTCTGGTTGAGCGATGGGAGCCGGATTTTGGGGAATTGGGCTAGCTGGTTCTGTTGTCGTCGGTGTAGTCGCTGGTGTTGCGGGAGAAGTTACACTCGGCTCTGTTGTCGTCGGTGTCGTAGTTGATGTTTGAGGAGATGTCGCACCCGGCTCTGTTGTCGTCGGTGTGGTAGCTGGAGAAATAGCTTGAGCAATCAACCGCTCAATTTCTGCTTGTCCTTCAGGGATCAGATTTTGCGGCTGACTGTTTTCTGGTTCTGTCGCCAACACTTGATTATTGCTGGCTTTGATCCCAAAAAAGGTAGGGGCGATAAATGCCAAAAACGCCAGAAACATCACTCTTTTACCCTTGGTATGTCCAGCCAAGCGCAACAGCGATAATTGCTGTTTTTCCATCCCCACTCTGTTTTTGCTCGCTCTACCTAAATCTTTGTGAGATATCATCGTTTACCCCCTGGAAATGCAGGTGTAACCCCAAAATTGACACGAGCCAAACTACTCGGAGCTAATTTCACCATCCGTGATTGGCTATTTCTTTCGATAAAATAATTGTTTGGTGCTAATGCATATCCTGGTAAACTAGTCAAGTCTAGTGTCGCTGACCGATAACCGGATATAACATTGGCTAAAGAAAATAACCCATTAGCATCCGTGACAATGCGATTGCCATCATCCATGTAAATTACGGCGTTGGGTACACCGGGTTCATTGGGTTGTTGTTCGCCGTCAAAGTTTTTATCCACAAACACCCGCCCAATAATCGTGCCACAATCAGAGAGAATCCCCGGACGAATGCGCAATACATGACTAGCTTGGTTACTCGTCAAATTTCCTGCTTGGGCTTGGGCTAGGTTTCTTCCCGTTCCCCTGACTGCATCTGGCGTTACTTCCACTGCATAAGCAACATTTAAGACTCCCTGGGGCGGTAATTCGGTAGCAGAGTTAAGGGATATTGTCACCGCCCGATTATTAGCAGCACTAGCAGTTACAGATACAGCTGCATTACCAACAGAACCTTTGAGGGATTTGGGGATAAATCGCAATCCTAAAGGTAGCCTATCTGTAATTGTGATATTTCTCGCCGGTGCTTGCCCTGTATTTCTAATTGTTAGGCGATAAATAACTGTATCTCCTGGTTCTGCGGCTGCTCTATCGCCTGTTTTAATAATCTCTAAAGCAGCTTGAGAAGCAGTTATTCTGACTTCGTTTGAGCGCTGATTTGGCAAACCATTTGCACCTCCACCAGCCGTATTTCTAATTACAGTTTGGGCAATAGTTGGAATGGTTTGATAAGCCACCACACCCAAAGAAAAAAATGCACACAAGAGGCTATTATGCCTCAACCATGAAATTTTAGATGTCATCGGAAGGCATCAAGCAACAACAAAGATTTTTGGCAAATTTAAGGTTTTCGATCAACCCAAGCAGAATTATTTAGGCATGATATTTCTCCTAATTACAAACATGATGTGACTACAACCTCTATTTTTAAGTGATTTTCTAATTTTTAGAACTCAAAGCATAATGGTTAATAAATTTTCTGCCATTTAGGCTTTCATTAATCTCTAGTAGATACTAGTTTAGTTACAAAAATTTTCAGTACTTGGTTATTAAAGCATCTTATCAGAAGATGTAACGTTTCAAAAATAGATAGTGTTTTTATGACAATTTGCTCATCGGTGAATATAGATATCGAGTTAGCATGATTTACCGCCAACAGCTAATGCATTGAGGGATTTTTAGTCAATAATCTTAGTTGGTAGATACCAATATACACAATCATGTAAACAAATATGGATAAAGCGCAGGAGCTTATCCAATAAAACTTATAGCTTCTCTAAACTATCAGTATTACCACACACTTCTTGAGACAATCCAATTTTTCAGACAAATAAAGTATGCAAATTTAAAACTAAACTGCATACATTATTTCTGAATCAATACAATAGTCATGTGCCTGTGACTTACTTACTTAAGCTGTGTAAGTAATATTAATCACAGGTTATTAATCGCTAGAGTCTTTAGTCTTTCAATAAAGAATTTTATTGTTGGCGACCAGACCCTATTGCGCGATTGAAATTAAGTTCACTTTTTTGCTGCCTATTTCCTTAGATTACATTAATTTACTACTTAATGGTCAACAAATTGTAATTTTGCTATAAAAGCATCAACTCAAATTTATGGCAACAATTTAGGAATTCCAATTAGAAAAATTTGCGATCGCTGTGTAGCAGTTGGCTTTGCTTACCCTCAAGGAGCATAATCTCATAGTTGCTATTTTGGAGTTACCGAAACACACATGCTTCCCTGTTCACTGCAACAGTATCATCATCAGATATAGATAAAATACAGATGTTGCTACTTGCTGTCATAAAGATTGACACCAGTTGTTAAACTGTCATATTGCAATAACAGCAATCTGCACAATAATGCTTTCAGTAGTAAGAATCTAGAGGTTTGATAGCTGCTGTTTATTAGCTAGCATTTAACTATTGTAATAAGTTACGTCTTCTTCTTATATGACTTTAGGAAGATGAAATTTTGCTTCAAAGATTGCAGTTAAACCACATTTATTTTGAGAACCATAGTTTTAAAAGTAGTGGGAGCATCTTGCTCCCTGGTTGTAGTAGCGGGCTTTCCGGCCCGCACTACTCCTGGTTTCAAAATGGACGAGGCTTAATTTTGATATGATTGTACATGGCTCCCGATCAAAACAGATGCAGAGATTGATATTGAGCAACAATTGTAGATATATATCCCACTGTGGGGTGATTGTTAATGGTTGACGGTTGACGGTTGACGGTTGACTGTTGACTGTTGACTGTTGACGGTGGGAGTTGTCACAAATTGAGTTAGCTGCGATCTAGTGAAGATTGGCGATCGCTTTTCTCAATATGTTGAGTCAATATAAAATTATACAAAAACCCTGCGAGCATTAGCAGGGTTTCTATTTTACCTGAAAAATAGTAATTTAGTCTAATTAAACTTTTTTTGACGATGCATAGCCAAACCTAACAAACCTAATGCAAATAACCCCGCAGTTGTAGTAGGTTCGGGTACAGAAGCCGATTCTACTGGTAAATGCGACCAAAAAGTACCCTGTTGAAAAAATCCCTGTTGCGCCAGAAAATCAGCTAACTCTGTAGTTTGATTGAAAGTTGTCGTTGTTGTCGTACCACCCCAACGCGATTGGTTAAACATATTATTCAAGCTAACAGTCTGGTCAATATTTCCCTTGTTTAGGGCGATACTATATGCCAAATTTTGCAGAGTCGAATCGCTAGTTGTTTTATTTCTAGTATCCCAGCCAATAGCATCAAGAAAAGTTATTTCTCGGCTGGTGACATTTCTTCTCATCCCTGCACTCAAGGCAGGATTCATGATTGCATCTGTATAGGTGCTTTTAAAGTGACTAGCTTGCCAACCATCGCCACCCTGATTATAACCCAAGGCTAAATCAGTATCTGCACCTGTTGACCAATAGCCCAAGTTAGTCCTACCCCCATCAATAGTAAAGATGGATGAAGCACCATAGATTAATGTGCCATCTGTGTTAAAAAATCCATCTCTACTGAATAAATTCAAAGGAGTGGCATATTTTCCTAAGTTACTACTAGTTTGATTGCTATTGGTATCATTAACAGCATCAACACCACTCACAAAACCCAGAATATGACCCATTTCATGAATTAACACAGTAGTCAGGTCAAATTCATTAGCACTAACGCCAGAGGTACGAAGAGTTTCCCACAAATAGTTAGTATTAGCCAGGTTGTTCAACACAATAGTGCCATCTAAACTAGTTGCGTGTTTATTAATAAGTCCTAAAGCTTTAGCATTAGCAGTTG
The DNA here is from genome assembly GCF_963889195.1 of Calothrix sp. FACHB-168. Taxonomy (NCBI): domain Bacteria; kingdom Bacillati; phylum Cyanobacteriota; class Cyanophyceae; order Nostocales; family Calotrichaceae; genus Calothrix; species Calothrix sp. FACHB-168. The sequence goes on along the minus strand of NZ_CAWPNJ010000016.1, from coordinate 8,324 downwards.
TGAGTGTAATATCACTTTTAACCACTGCATGATTAATGTTGAGTGCAGAATTGGCTACTCCTAATGCCCAATGAGTGTTATTACTGTATGTGCCGTTATTTATGCCGTTAGCAACAAAATCCAAATAGTTATAATTACTGACTCCAGGCAAATTAGCGACAGCTGTAAAATCATTACTAGAACGGCGATCGTTAGTTAAAGCTGTTCTAAAACTACTGTAACTAGCATTATTCAGAAAAGCTGGGATAGCTCCACCTAAAACCCCTTGAGGTAACTTACTACTACTGGCTACATCTAAGTGAATATTGATAGTAGCATCATCTCTGAGTATATCTTGCCAATATAATGCTGCGGTTTCTGCTGCCCATTTGTACTCAAAAGAAACTCCCGGATCGTAGGTAAAGTTAAAGCTAACAGCTTGAGCGGGAATGGTGCTACAGAGCAAAGTAGCCAATGTGAGAGTTACTTTTCCTAGTGGTTGGCTAACATGATTAACTAAGCGCAATAGCCACTTTTTCTGGTTCATACTCTTACCAGGAATATATCGAATTTTATGTTATCAATTTATTTTCCTGAATATACGGGTTTAATAGGTGTTCAAGTCATGAATCTTCTGTGTATATAACCTAAATATTGTCAGGTTTCTGATCATGGAATTTACGTATTAATACTTGATTGTGGCATAAATACAGATTTGAAAAGCGCGAATTCAAAATTCAAAACTTGTACTGAGCTTGTTGAAGTATTCGCGCATTAAAGACATTGTTTAATTAAACTTTTTTTGCCGACCCATAGCCAAACCTAACAAGCCTAATGTAAATAGCCCCGCCATTGTCGTAGGTTCAGGTACAGAAGTCGATTCTGCCGGCATATGCGACCAAAAAGTACCTTTTTGGAACAATCCTTCTTGTGCCAGAAAATCAGTTAACTTCATATTTTGGTTGAAAGTAGTCGTAGTAGTAGTACCACCCCAACGGCTTTGCTTAAACATCTGATCCAGAGAGACAGTATTCGCTGTATTACCAATTGTACTAGCATTAGTAGTACCTTGAGATACAAGATAACTAGTAGACCAATCTGGGGTAGAATCTATATCCCAACCGATGACATCAAGAACTGTAATATCTCGCGAAACTGCATCTCTTCTAACCCCTGGTGCTAGGGCGGGATTCATCAAAGCATTAATATTAGACTTCCAATGACTAGCCTGCCAACCATCTCCTTGACCCCAAGGAGTTACTATACTGGTATCTTGTCCAGTAGATAAAAAACCAAGATTAGTTTTACCATTGTCAATGGTAAAAAAGTTGTCAGTGCCATAATCTATGGTTGCCATTGTAGGAGCATACTGAGCATTTATAGTATCTCTACTAAACAAACTGATGGGAGTAACGTACTTTTTCAGATAATTTTGGTCGCCCAGGTTTGTAGATTTTACTGCATCTAAAGCAGTAACAAAACCTAAAATGTGCCCTATTTCATGTAGAAGAACACTAGTAAAATCAAACTCATTAGTTCCTACAGCAGCTGTGCGTGTCTTTTCCCAGCTAAAAGAACTATTACTCAAATTGCTCATCACAATCACACCATCTAAACTGGTGCTATGTGCGTCAATTAATTTTAATGCTTTAGCATTAGCCCGCGTCAGGTTAATCGTAGTAGAAGATGCATATTCTCCCTCGATAAAACCTTCCCAATAAGATTGACCCTTGCTAGGTAGATTGTTGACAGCAGTGGAATCGTTTGTAGAAAGAGAGTCATTTGTCAGAGCATTCTGAAAATTGAAGTGACTAATATTATTCACAAAAGCTGGTAATGCTCCTCCTAAGACACCTTTAGGTAAGCCACTCGCATCAGGCATTTCTAAATGGATATTAATAGTAGCATCATCTGTGAGACGATCTTCCCAGTAAAGTGCGGCTGCTTCCGCCGCAGATTTGTATTCTTGAGTTACTCCTAAACCATAGGTAAATTTGAGATTTGCAGCATGAGCAGGAATGGTGCTAGACAGCAAAGTAGCTATTGTGAAAATTATTTTTCCTAGTGGCTGGCTCACTTGATTCACTAAGCCAGATACCAATTTTTTTTGCTTCATACTATTACCAGGAATGAATTGAATTTCGTTAGATTAATTTATTTTCCTGGATATGCTGTTTGAATAGGTGATGATGTGATAAATTTTTTGTGTCCATAACCTAAAAATTACCGTTTATTTGATGTTTATATTTAAGTATTAATACTGGAAATTTCCATATATTAAGAGTTATAGAAGAACAACAAAACATCACTTTAACTTAATTTCACCTTAATTTAATGTTGCATGATTGGTAGTGTTTTGGTATTTTTTCACAATCGTCATCTTTATTTAAATACTTTTATAAATTTTAGAATCAGCATCATTTATGGCATGAGTAAAAAACACTCTTTATGATAATAAATTTCCATGTTTTTGCTCATATTTACGGACATTAATTTTTGTACTTCGTCCAAGTTTATAAAATTAATATTTAGTTATGTGATTTTGGCAAAAACTCAGTCAATATCTATCTTGGTGATTTTCTATTCCCTGTTTTGAATCTAAACAAGTATATTTCAGCGATCAAATTGGAATCGAATAGCACGTTAGAGGGAAAAATCAAGTATCATGCAAGCAACCTACCCTAGTAGTAGAGTGACTTGTGCAAAGGGAGACCAAGATGAGAGTTTGGCTAGCTTGCTTTTTTGTGTTGTTTGCTTTGGCAGAACTGTTTGACTGGGTAAAGGAATTTAGCCTACCATTACCTATTTATATTTTGGGTGGGGCTTTTTTAGCTGTGGCTTCTAACTACGACAAGATTGTCGGATCTTACCTCAGCGATGAGGCGATCGCGCGATCGCCTGAACCAACACCCTTAGAAACATCACCTCAAACCCTAAACTCGATATCTTTAACAATGTCCAATCCTGTGGAAGATGAACAAGCTTCACAACTGTGATTACCTTTGAGGTGCAGCCAGCGCTAACCTACCCAGAAGATGGGTTTATTTTCATGATTAATTAATATAGGATGCTATCTATGGTGACCAACACTCAAGAATTAGATGCTCTACATTGGGTGAAAACCCGTTCATCTCTTGATTCTAACCAATCTACATACCTGATTTGGGCAGGTAAAATTTACGCCTTTATTCCCGGAGAAAGACGTAAACTTTTATTTAAAATACTGGGCATGAGTGTCAGTAGATGCATTGCTACTGAAGCGGGGAAATGGGATTTTACTTCTAGGGAACTAACCTACTACCTTGACCCAGAAACCGGTGAAAAATTGCATAAATGGGAAAATCCCTGGACTGGGGAGACAGTACCAGTGATGCATGTCGCCAATAATCCCGTACAAGGTGAATTTAAGGGAAAGTTTCCGGCGCAAGTAGAAGGAGAAAATACAACCTTTGTATTTGATATTTTTCCCACTTACCCCAACCCCTTAGCCGCAGATCCAAAATTTGCCGAATACAGTCCCCAAGCAACTTACCAAGCCGCAGAATTATTTAAACTGACTGTACCCACCGCAGATTTATTAAATCCAGAAATTTTAGAAGTTAGCGATCTCAAACTCAGTTGGGATCGAATTGGTCAGTGGCTACCTTGGATGAAAATGGGCGATCGCACTGGTCAGCTGATTTATAGTGCAATTGGGAGTAAAGTCCATAATTTCACTGACTTACCCCAATTATTGCAAGATGAAATTAATACTCGCGTGCCTTTATACAGAGATGCCCCCAAATCATATTTAGAGGGGGAAGATATGACTTCTTGGCTAAATTTCCAAGCAAATTTTGACGCTTACCTAGCTGGAGAAATTTTCCCTATACCAGCCGCAGAATCATAAATAGCGAATTACCCAGCCTAGCGAGTGAATCCACCGGCTGGGTTTTTGTTAAGTTAATCGGGATTGCTAGTTATGGGAGAAAATGCGATCGCATTTACCTGCACAATCCTGATAAGGCTGTTAACAGTCAACAGTCAACAGTCAACAGTCAACAGTCAACAGTCACCACGAGTAATTATGCAATTTAGATGTGCTTAAACAACCACAATATTGCTATTACTCAACGCAGCAGCACCAGAGAGAATCGCTATTTGTGTAGTTGCAAAAGAACTGCCATTACCATCAGCATCAAAGAACAAAGAACCATTGGTACTGTTGTAAATAAATCGTTGAGAAGCATTGGTAGCTGCTGATACTCCTGCACCAGAGATAAATAGCGCTGCCGATAACGTACCTACAGCTAAACCACCACCAAAACCAACGGCGGAAATCTGAATTACGTCACCATTCACAGTGGAAAAGTCCTTAATCGTATCAATACCTTCACTAATTGCATTGAAACGGAAACTATCAACACCAGTACCACCAGTCAGGGTATCATTGCCAGTACCGCCAATTAGGATATCGTTACCGCCACCGCCAGTGAGGCTATCGTTACCGCTACCACCAGTGAGGCTATTATTGCCACTATTACCAGTGATGGTATTGTTGAGGCTGTTGCCAGTACCATTAATAGCGGCTGAACCTGTTAAGGTCAACTTCTCTAAATTCGCACCCAAAGTATAAGAAATTGAGGCGTTAACTGTGTCAATTTCAGTAGACAAAGTAGATGTTTCTTGAATTACATCCCCCACACTATCTACAACATAGATATCGTTACCAGTGCCGCCTATCAAGGTATCGTTACCAGTACCACCGTTGAGGCTGTCATTGCCAGTACCGCCAATTAGGCTATCATTGCCACTACCGCCCTCAATGCTATCGTTACCAGCGCCACCATTAACAGTGTCGTTACCAGCACCGCCTTTAACATTGTTGTTCTCTACAGTTGTAGAAGTATAGCTGATATTGTCATTGCCGCTACCAGCAGTGATATTGCGCAAGAACTCAAATCCTTGATAAGTGTTACTTCCAGTCACAATAGTGGCTTGGGTGCTGCCGTCAATTGTCAGCACTCGCCCTATAGTATCTGCTGATAAGTCAGCATCGATCAAGGTGTCAATACCAACTCCACCATCAACTGTATCTGCTCCAGATCCTTGTGTGATAATGTCATTACCAGCACCACCATTGATACTGTCATTACCAGCACCACCAATGAGGGTATCGTTACCAATACCGCCACTGATGCTGTCAGCAAAGTTTGTACCTGTAACGTTAAAGCGTTCAATCTGCTCAAAGTTGACTTGGTCATAGCCACCCGCATCATTTTTGTATGCGTAGAAGTAGCCTGTACCACCAACAGAGACATAGCTGGTAATTCCGGGCTTTTGAGTACCACCTGCATAGGTGTTGCTCGAATAGTTAACTACCAAAACGTCATCGCCATCGCCACCGTTGACCCTATCTCGACCGCGTCCAGCATTAATGATGTCATTGCCAGCACCACCATTGATGTTATTATCCCGCTCTTGGCTGAAGCTAATAGTGTCATTACCAGCACCAGTGGTGATATCCAAGAAGTATTCAATACCACTGACGCTAGTACCATCGCTGAGGGTGACTGTGGCTTGGGCAGAACCTTTATCGTTAAAACTTAAACCTTTGGTAGCAGCAGAAAAGTTGGCATCGGTTAAGACATCAATTCCTGCACCGCCATTGATGACATTAGCGCCAGTACCGCCAGTAATGGTGTCATTGCCATCTCCGCCATTAATAGTGTCATTACCTGCGCCACCACTGAGGTTATCATTGCCGCCACCACCATTGAGGGTATCGTTACCAATACCGCCACTGATGCTGTCAGCAAAGTTTGTACCTGTAACGTTAAAGCGTTCAATTTGTTCAAAGTTGACTTGGTCATAGCCACTGGCATCATTTTTGTAGGCATAAAAGTAGCCTGTACCGCCAACAGAGACATAGCTGGTAATTCCGGGCTTTTGAGTACCACCTGCATAGGTGTTACTCGAATAGTCAACTACTAACACATCATCGCCATCGCCACCGTTGACCCTATCTCGACCGCGTCCAGCATTAAGTATGTCATTGCCGGCACCACCGTTGATGTTATTATCTCGCTCTTGGCTAAAGCTAATGGTGTCATTACCAGCACCAGTGGTGATATCCAAGAAGTATTCAATACCACTGACGCTAGTGCCATCGCTGAGGGTGACTGTGGCTTGGGTAGAACCGTTATCGTTAAAACTTAAACCTGTGGTAGCAGCAGAAAAGTTAGCATCGGTTAAGACATCAATTCCCGCACCGCCATTGACAACATTAGCACCAGTACCACCAGTGATGGTGTCATTGCCATCTCCACCATTAATGCTGTCATTACCAGCAGCGCCATTGAGGTTATCATTGCCGCCACCACCATTGAGGGTATCGTTACCAATACCGCCACTGATGCTGTCAGCGAAGTTTGTACCTGTAACGTTAAAGCGTTCAATCTGCTCGAAGTTGACTTGGTCATAGCCACCGGCATCATTTTTGTAGGCATAAAAGTAGCCTGTACCGCCAACAGAGACATAGCTGGTAATTCCAGCAGTCCGAGTACCACCTGCATAAGTGTTGCTTGAATAGTCAACTACCAACACATCATCGCCATCGCCACCTTTGACATCATCTCGACCGCGTCCAGCATTAATAATGTCATTGCCGGCACCACCGTTGATCCTATTATCCCGCTCTTGGCTGAAGCTAATGGTGTCATCACCAGCACCAGTGGTGATATCCAAGAAGTACTCAATACCACTGACGCTAGTACCGTCGCTGAGGGTGACTGTTGCTTGGGCAGAACCGTTATCGTTAAAACTTAAACCAGTGGTAGCAGCAGAAAAGTTGGCATCGGTTAAGACATCAATTCCCGCACCGCCATTGACAACATTAGCACCAGTACCACCAGTGATGGTGTCATTGCCATCTCCACCATTAATGCTGTCATTACCAGCAGCGCCATTGAGGTTATCATTGCCGCCACCACCATTGAGAGTATCGTTACCACTACCGCCACTAATGCTGTCACCAAAGTTAGTACCTGTGACATTGAGACGTTCAATTTGCTCGAAGTTGACTTGATCATATTCACCCGCATCATTTTCGTAGGCATAGAGGTAGCCAGAACCACCAACAGATGTATAGCTGGTAATTCCGGCATTTCGAGTACCACCTGCATAGGTGTTGCTTGAATAATCAACTACCAAAACATCATCGCCAGCGCCACCTTTGACAACATCTTTGCCGCGTCCTGGGTAAAAAATATCGTTGCCACTATTATCTGCCCCACTTGGTGGCAGATTATTATCAGAATCATTGCCGATAAATGTTGCCATAATTTAGATAAGATTGGAAATTGTTTGCAGAATTTGAACATCCAATCAGATATTGTGGTTGTTCATCACAAAATACTCTGATTGATTGATTGTCGATAGACAATAAATATTTAATCAATGCCATTCCGTATCTTTACGCAAAAAAATATTTTTTATCAAATATTTTTTAAGTGCAATTCTGACGTATTTATCTGTAAAAAGGTTCACATCTTAATTAATCAATTAAGGCGATCGCTGATTTTTATTGGTCTAGATTAGACTGCTTGAATAAATTAAATATTTTATGATATTTATTATGCCTGAACCGCTTGCATAGAAAGGATTATTTGAATTAACCGTATTCTAGCATACTAGTTAATATCGTCATAAAAACGCCAAATTATAGGTAAAAATTAGGAATTTGAATAAAGTTTATTGAAGTATATATCTAATATATATAATTAGCAATCTTCGATTTTTAATATTTATATATATACAAAAATATTAAGTTATTTTTAAATTCAGGAATAACCTAATATTTAAGGTTTACCTAAACTTTTATTTACAGCATATTTTAGGTAAATGAGGTACGCGCTTCGGGGCATGGCAGTGCCAGTGCCCCTACAATCAACGATAATCTTTACCTTACTAACTAGCAATCTGCTTTAAATATTTTTATGCGGAAAATTTATGGCAAATTTGAATTTAGTAGAAATAATCTCAAGTTGGTTCTACAAATATATTATTATTTGCAGTTGAGATTTATTAGTGAATTTAGCACTTTATAAAGTATACAAATCATTTTATAAACTTTTCATAAAGGATCGCTGTTAATTTATAAATTTTCAGTAAATTTACTAAGTCAAGAATTAATTAAGTATACAAAAATTTTTACCGTGGAAGTATTTATCAGGTAAGCCTGTCCTTGAACTAAATTGTATAGTTAGTAGGTAGGCACGAAAAAACCAAACTATGTAAAGATAAGTAAATACGGAGAATGCATCTACCGAGGTGACTTAATATATGGGCGCTCGTTTAAGGATATT